>CAYSGY010000170.1:0-10453 GCA_964430315.1 uncultured Planctomycetaceae bacterium | reverse complement strand
AAGTAGCTATTCGGAGGGAAAACCGCCGCGGGGGATCGCCTTCTTGCGGTCGGCAGCCGACGTTCATCTCCCTAGCGCGGCCTCTTCCTGGGCAGGCACTAGCCCGAAGCGCAAGCGAGGGACTGACAAGGAGTTACCCTCGCTTGCGCGTCGGGCTGGCGTGACGCAGAGCGTGTCTGGGGCCTCGAAGGGCACACCGTGCTGCTCTGTACCCATCGTAGGGGTGGTCCCGCCGTCACATTTTTCCTCGCCAGCCCAGCGCACCCCCTTGCGGTCCGCGGCGAGTTCGTTAAGCTAGCACCGCACACCCGCAAGGTTTCCGCAGGAAGCCCAAGTTGCCTCAGGATGGCCGCTAGTCCTCTGCGGGTCGAGCGCTTGGGTTGCGGAGACTCCCGCCGCGGGTGCGTCGCATCGGGCACCTTGCCTGGGGTTCCTCGCACTCAGCCGACGGAGCACCAGTCTTTTCTTCAAGCAAGGCAGGAGAAAACGGAATGTTGGCAAAGCTGGCAATCTGCGCGTGGTCAGTCTATTTGGGTACCGGCGTGAAGGACGCCCCCGTCGTGGCCGATGGCGCCGCACAGCGGCCCAAGGTCCGTCTGATTGCCATCGAGAGGAGCATCGTGGCGGCCACGAACGCTGAGCGGGAGCGGTACGGGCTGGAGCCGTTGGAAGTCGATGGTGATCTCATGCGCACGGCCCGCGAACACTGTGCCTGGATGAGCAACACCGGGTACTTCCAGCACACGCAGCTTCCTGTGGCCGAGAACATCGCCATGGGCCAGGAAAGCACGGACCACGTGATGCAGTCCTGGATGGGATCGTCGGGGCACCGGGCGAACATCCTCAACGGGGGATTCCGGCGGATCGGCGTGGCGGCTTATCGCACCGCAGGCGGGGCGGTCTTCTGGTGCCAGCAGTTCCGGTGCCGGTGAGGTTCGCGGCCTCGAAGGAAGAAGCCCACGGGCCGCGGCCCGTGGGCTTCGATCACAACAAGGCATACCCTTCCCGCCCGATGTCGTTCAAGGCAGGAGCTTGATCTCCACGTCCTTGAACGAGACCTGCATCTTGGGGCCGACGTGGAGTTGCAGCGCGAGGATTCCTTCTTTCGCCCCCTTCTTCTCGTCCTTCTCCGTGTAGGCGACCGTGGTGACGCCGTTGAGGACCTGCGTGATCTTCGGCCCGTCGCAGGTGATCACGTACTCATTCCAATCGTTCGGCTTGACCGCCTTGGCGACGTCTTTCTGATTCACATCGACCAGGATCCCGCGCCCGCCCTCTTCGTAGAGAATGCCCATGAATCGGCCTTCCGCGATGTCGGCCTGGTAGCCGCGGACCACGTAGTCGTCGTGCGGCTTGCTCCGGACCTGAACGCCGGAGTTGCCGTTGCGGAGCTTGAACTTCAGCTTGAGGACGAAGTTCTTGTACGTCTTGGTCGTCGCGAGGAACGAATTGTGCTTGAGCTTCTTCGCCTCGGTGGAGCCGACGATCATTCCGTCTTCCACCTTCCACAACTCGGGGTCGCCGGACCAGCCGGACAAGGTCTTGCCGTCGAACAGGGGCACGAACTTCTCCTCCGCCAGCGCAGCCGTCGTCGAGGCGATCGTGAGGAGGGCGAGCGAGCAGAACCACTTCAAAGCGGGCATGACGTGGTACTCCGGGGCGTGAGAACTGGGGTGTGGAAACACCACCAGAATAGCCTCGCGCCGGCGCGGCGGCAAGCGGAAGACGGGGAGGCTCCTGTCCCGGGGCTGCAACCCGCGTGCATCACGCGCAGTCAAGCCACGGCTCGGCAGGAGCCTCGCCCTCCCTGGGTGACGGGAGCCTCACGCTCCCGGGATTGTGCGGGGTGAATCAGTCTTCGTCGGTCCGCAGGCGGGCCAGGACGCTGAAGTCTTCCAGCGTCGTGGTGTCGCCGGTGGTTGCCCTTCCCGCGGCGATGTCGCGGAGCAAGCGACGCATGATCTTACCGCTGCGGGTCTTGGGCAGCGCGGTGGTGAAGCGGATGTCGTCGGGTACGGCCAGGGCGCCGATCTCCTTGCGCACGTGGTTCTTCAGCTCCTTCTTGAGCTCTTCCGACGGCTCCGCGTCGGACGTGAGGGTGACGAACACCGCCACCGCCTCGCCCTTGACGTCGTGTGGGCGCCCGACCGCCGCCGCCTCCGCAACTACCGGATGGCTCACCAGCGCGCTTTCGATCTCGATCGTGCTCAGACGATGCCCCGACACGTTCAGCACGTCGTCGATGCGGCCCATGATCCAGTAGTACCCGTCGTCGTCGCAGCGGGCGTTGTCGCCGCAGAGGTACTTGCCGGGCACGTCGCTCCAGTACTGGGTCTTGTAGCGCTCATCGTCGCCCCAGATGCCCCGCAACATGCCGGGCCAGGGCTGGGTGATGGTGAGCCAGCCGCCGTTGTTGGCGGGAACGGGCTTGCCGTCCTCGGCGACGACCGCGGGCACGATGCCCGGCAGCGGCTTGGTGCAGCTCCCGGGCTTGAGCGGGATGGCGCCGGGGAGCGGGGTCATCATGATCCCGCCCGTCTCGGTCTGCCACCAGGTGTCGACGATCGGGCAGCGGCCGCCGCCGATCTTCTCGTAGTACCACATCCAGGCCTCGGGGTTGATCCCCTCGCCCACGCTCCCGAGCAGCCGCAGGCTCGAGAGGTCGTGCTTGTCGACCCACTGGTCGCCCCACTTGATAAACGTGCGGATCGCCGTGGGGGCCGTGTACAGGATGTTGATCCGGTACTTCTCGATGAGTTCCCACCACCGGTCTTCTTGCGGGAAATTGGGGGCCCCTTCGTACATGAACGACGTCACCCCGGCGGCCAGCGGCCCGTAGACGATGTACGTGTGCCCGGTGATCCAGCCGATGTCGGCGGTGCACCAGTAGACGTCGTCGTCGCGCACGTCGAAGACCCACTCGGTCGTCTTCTTGGCGTAGAGGTTGTATCCGGCCGTGGTGTGCTTCACCCCCTTGGGCTTTCCGGTGGAGCCGCTCGTGTAGAGGATGAACAGCGGGTTCTCGCTGTCGACCGGCTCGGCGGGGCAATCGGCCGAGGCCTTGGCCATCAGGTCGTGCCACCAGAAGTCGCGGCCTTCCTTCATCGACACGTCGATGCCCACGCGCTTGACGACCACGCACTTCTGGACCGTCGGCGACTTGGCCAGGGCCGCGTCGACGTTCGTCTTCAGCGGCAGTTGGCTGCCGCGGCGCCAGCCGGCGTCGGCGGTGATCTGCACCTTGGACTTCGAGTCGTTATTTCGCTCGGCGATCGCCTCGGCCGAGAAGCCGCCGAAGACCACGCTGTGGACCGCGCCGATTCGGGCACAGGCCAGCATGGCGATGGCCAGTTCGGGGATCATCGGCATGTACATCGAGACCACGTCGCCCTTGCCCACCCCGAGGCCCTTGAGCACGTTGGCGAATTTGCACACCTCGCGGTGGAGCATCTCATAGGTGAACACGCGCACGTCGCCCGGCTCGCCCTCCCAGATGAACGCCGCCTTGTTCCGCCGCGGCGTGTCGAGATGGATGTCGAGGCAGTTGTACGATACGTTCGTCTGCCCGCCGGGAAACCACTTGGCAAAGGGGCAATCCCATTGCAGGACCTTGTCGTACGGCTTGAACCAGTGGAGCTCTCCGGCCATCTTGCCCCAGAAGCCCGGGATGTCGGCGGCGGCTTCTTTCCACATCTGTTCATACTCGGCCATCGACTTGATCCTCGCCTTCGCCGAGAACTCGGCCGAAGGCGGAAACAGCCGCCCTTCCTTCATGACGTTGACAATCTGGGCTGCTTTCTGCTCTGCCATCGGGGACTTCCTCCGGATCGGTGGACAGGGTGGTACAAAGCGCTCTCGAAAAGACTCATGCGCGAATCGCGCCATAGCGTCCCAGTCATACCGCCAGACCGCTTGCGGACCGCGGCACGGTCGACCCTCGCCCGCCAACCATCAGGCCGGCGGTAGTAAACCCGAAATTCTACCGGCCGCTGAACAGAAGTGTCAACCACCCCTCTCGATAGCGAGATACCCCGATCTGCATCACTCCCACAAGTGGAAGCAGCCCCTACGCAGGAAGGACCCCGCCTCATCCTCGACGTTGCCAAACGCCAAGGTTGCGCAGGGTGTGAGACCATTCGTCGCGTGAGCCGCAACCGAGCGGCAGGCAAGCCCGCCCGCTACGCGGTGATACGCCGGAACGGCTACGGTACAAGATCCGCGCACGCCAGCGCAGCACTACCGCGAGACGGCTCCAGCGTGGGGCGGCTACTGCCGGCTCGGCCGGGCGCTCCGGTTGAGATGCTCGCTGATCCAGTTCTCCAGCTCGTTCCAGTCGACGGGCGGGAGTTTTGAAAGATCGGGCCGCAGCCGCTCCGCCCCCTTGATGTAGACGTGAACGATCTCGTCGGCGGTCTTCTCGGTGTTCCAATGGAGCAGGACGCGGATACACCGCCGGATCGAGCCGGGGACGTCCAATTCGTGCCCGCACAGAAGGGGCACATGGAACCAACCTAACTGCCGGGCCGCCAGGGCGGGAAACTCCGCGTCGATGTCGACCGTGGTCGTGAAGATCGCGCTGGCCACGTCCTCCTGGCGGATGTCGTTCTGGCGGATCATCAGGGCCAGGAGTTGCAGGGAGGCGCTCAGGATTTCTTCCGAGGTGTTGGCCTCGGCGATCGTCGCCCCGCGCACGCCGCGGCAAGCCATGGCGGTCTCCCTGAGTCTGCGAACTGAACCCGATCCACTCCATCCCGCAAGTGGGAGCCCGAAGAGAATGGCCCCCGCCCGCTACCTCGAATTGACGTGTCCTCTTCCCGCCGCTGTCCGGGCTTCTAAATGACCTTGCGTGATCTTGGGAGGGCAAGGCTCCTGCCGAGCTGGCATGCACCCGCCAAAACGCGCGATTGTCACAGGCTCAGCAGGAGCCTCGCCCTCCCAAGATTGTGAGACCTCATTTAGACTGCCGGCCTGGGCGAACAGGCTGCAACCCATAGCGTTAGTGTACCCAACGCCCGGCCGGGACGCTATGCCCTCACTTGACCTTCACGTCGACTTTCTTGGGAGCGGATTCCTGGATCTTCTTGAGATGGACCGTCAGAACTCCCTGGGCGTACTCGGCTTCGATCTTCTCCGGATCGACGGTCTGAGGCAGGGGAATCGAGCGGCGGAAGGAGCCGTACCGCGACTCCGACTGGTAGAAGTCCTTGCCCTTCCTCTCGCTCGATTCCTTCTTCTCGCCCGCCAGGACGAGTTGATTACCGGTGATGCTCACCTCCAACTCATTCGGGTCCACGCCGGGGATCTCCGCGCGGACGGTGAGTTCGACGTCGTTCTCGGCGACATCGACGGCCGGCGCCCATCCGCGGCCGCCCGGCAGGGCCCAGTCGAGCGCGCCCAGCGGGTCGCGCACGACCGAGTCGAACAAGCGGTCGAACTCCGTGCGGAGTGTGGCCAAGGGCGACATTTCCGGACGCACCGGCTCCTTCGACTTGTTCTTCCACGGGATGAGGCTCATTCGAAATACCTCCTTTTTCACAATCGTCATGTCTTCACGGTGATCTTGCGCGGCTTGGCGGCCTCGACCTTCGGCAAATGCAGCGTGAGCACGCCTTCGGCGAGTTCCGCGGAGATGCGGCCCACGTCGATCGTCTCATTCACGCGAAACTCCCGGTGGAAGTCGCCCACGCCATACTCCCGGACGAGGAAGTCGACGCCCTCGTTGCGCGGCGGCACCTTCGCGTGGATCGTGAGGGTGCCGTCCTCGAAGTTCAAGTCGATCCCCTCGGCCGTGGCCCCGGGAACATCGGCGAGAACGGTCAGTTCGTCCTCCCCCTCGAGAATATCGACGTTGGGCTGAAAGTAGTAGCCGCTCCGCGTATGCTCGGCCGGGGCAACTTCGCTGGCCGGGGTCTTGATGCTGGTGGTTTCGTCTGCCATGGGTCCTGCTCCTTGATCAACGACTCACTTGGTTACGACTTGGATCTTGCGCGGCCTGGCCGCCGCCGCCTTGGGAAGACGGACGGTGAGCACGCCGTTCTGGAGTTCCGCCTCAACGCCGTCGCCTTCGACGGCGACCGGCAATCGCAGCACGCGAGTGAACGCACCCACCGGCCTTTCCCGGCGATGGTACGTCAACTTGCTCTCCTCAACCTCGGGACGCTCGACCTTGATGGTCAACTGGTCGCCGATGACGGAGATATCGAGTTGGTCGCTCTTCAGCCCGGGCGTCTCGAGTTCCGCGAACAGGGCCTCGTCGGTCTCCCACACGTTGACGGCCGGCTGGCCTCGGACAATCCCCGTCCAGGGCGGTTCTTTGTTCTCCCCCATTACCGTGGACCAGATCCGGTCCATTTCCCGCCTCAGTTGGTGGACCGGGTGCAACGGACTAATGTACCGGAAAACCATAGTTGACCCTCCTTTTGTGAACGATCACGCTTGGTATCCTCGACCGATCCGCACGCAGCGCGATGGCCGAGGTTGGGTTGTCGCGAGAATGGAACCGTTTCAACGAGTCTGCAAAGGCCATACCAAATCGAACGCATGTGCCGTTACCTTATGTCCCTGAATATTTTAAGATGATCTCGCTTTCCCGAGAATCCGAGGGGCCTGCCATTTTGGCAGGCACAACTCGGGTCACACCCGACGAGGGCAACCGATCGGCGGAGATCATGCCAGGGCGTCGATTTGGCCTTTTCGCAAGGGGGGAGCGACCCAATCCTAAGAGTAGCCATCTGTTGGCGATTTAGCCCTTCCTGAGCGGCGGGGGTTTTCGTAAGATAGTACCCACTAACCCGTTGCGTTTGGAAACGGCCACTAGGTTTCACGATTGTGGAGCGACGGCTTGGTGGCTATACTGGGCGGTTTGGTTTGACTTAACCGGGCCTGCTTCGTGCAACTCGACTCCGTGGGCAATTATGCGATTCACTCTGGTCGATCGAATTGAACGCCTGGAGCCTGGTGCCAGTATCACGACCATCAAGTGCCTGACCATGGCGGAGGAGTACCTGGGCGACCACTTTCCAGGTTTTCCGGTGATGCCCGGGGTTCTCATGCTCGAAGCCATGACCCAGGCGGCCGCTTGGCTGGTCCGTGCCACCGAGGACTTCGCCCATAGCATGGTTCTGCTGAAGGAAGCCAAGGGCGTCAAGTACGGCCAGTTCGTTGAGCCGGGCCAGACGCTTCGGGTCACGGCGGAATTCGTCAGCCAGACCCAGCGCGAGACGACGGTGAAGGCGAGGGGAGAGATCGACGGGCGGACCAGTGTGCAAGGCCGGCTTGTGCTCGAGCGGCGGAACCTGGCGGAGGCGTGCCCGCAGCACGCCTCGACGGATGCCGCATTGAAACGGGACGCTCGGGCGTTGTTTGCCCTCCTTTGTCAGGGGGGGGTGGGAGCCGTGGCGGCCGGGCCTCCCCGGGGGTGACGGTCCGCGTCCAAAACTCGGGGCTCCTGCGATGCCCCGCTTTTCGTATCCGGAGACATAGACAACCATGCGATTCAAGGACAAGATCGCCCTGGTGACGGGCGGAAGTCGAGGCATCGGCGGGGCGGTGGTGCGGCGGCTTGCGTCGGAGGGGGCGGAAGTCGTTTTCGTCGACCTGGTGCTCCAGGAGTCGGCCGAGGCCTTGGTGGCCGAACTCACCGGGCAGGGCGCGGTGGTGCGGGCGATTCAGGCCGATGTGCGCGACGGCGAGCAGGCCCGGCAACTCGTTGACGAATTGGTCGAGCAGCGAGGCAAGATCGACGTGCTGGTCAACTCCGCCGGGATCGTCCGCGACGGACTGATGGGTGCGATGACCCCCGAGCAGTGGCGCGACGTGTTGGAGGTGAATCTCTTCGGCACGTACAACTATTGCCGCGCGGCCGCGCCCCACATGAGCTATCAGCGCAAAGGGAGCATCGTCAACGTGTCGAGCACGGCGGCCGAGTTTCCCTCGCGCGGGCAGGTGAACTACGCGGCGAGCAAGGGCGGGGTCGAGGGGCTGACCCGGGCCATGGCCAAGGAGTTCGCCCCCCGCGGCGTCCGCGTCAACGCGATTGCTCCGGGGCTGATCGACACCGATTTGAGCAAGGCGGTCCGCGGCTTGGTCGGGGACCGCATCAAGGATATCATCCCCATGAAACGCATCGGGACTCCGCCGGAGGTAGCCAGCGTGGCGGTCTTTTTGGCCAGCGACGAGGCGGCTTACGTCACCGGGCAGGTGCTGCGCGTCGACGGGGGATTCGGCCTGGGAGGCTATTGATTGGCGTGGCCGGCCAAAGTCCTCGGGCGGCCACAGGCGCCGTCCGCCCAACACCATATTAGAAACCGAGTCTTGGAGGTTTAAGGCAATGCCGACGAAGGAGCAAGTCTTCGAGAAGGTCCAGAATGCGCTGGTCGAGGCCCTCGGCGTCGACGAAGAAGAAGTCACCCCGGAGGCAACCCTGGTCGGGGACCTCGGCGCCGAGTCGATCGATTTCCTCGACATCGTCTTCCGCCTGGAGAAGGCGTTCGACATCAAGATCCCCCGCGGAGAACTCTTCCCGGAGGACATCCTGACCAACTCGACTTACGTTGCCGACGGCCGCGTGACCGAGGCCGGGCTGGCGGAACTGAAGGTGCGCATGCCCTTCGCCAACCTCGACGAGTTCGCCAAGAATCCCAACGTGCAGGATTTCGCCAACCTGCTCACCGTGGCCGACATGTGCCGGTTCGTCGAATCCAAGGTGGAAGTGACCGCGTGAACCGGTTCCTGCTCGGAAGGCCCATCACCGATGCGCTGGTATTGGATCGACCGATTTATTGAGTTCGAGAGCGGACGGTACGCCAAGGCGATCAAGAATATTTCCCTGGCGGAAGAGCACCTGCACGACCATTTCCCGGGCTACCCGGTGATGCCCAATAGCCTCATCGTGGAGGGGATGGCGCAGACCGGCGGGTTGCTGCTGTGCGAGGAAGGGGGATTCCGCCGCAAGGTGGTGTTGGCCAAGGTGCCGAAGGTCGTGTTTCACTGCACGGCCATGCCGGGTGATACGCTGATCTACACCGCGACCGTGGAATCGATCCGCGACGACGGGGCCATGGTCACCGCGACCAGCCACCGGGGCACGACGCTCCAGGCGGAGATCGAGATCTTCTTCGCCCATCTCAACGGCGGACACCAAGACAAGACGCTCATTGAGCCGCGCGACTTCCTCCGCATGATGCGGCTCTTGAAGGCCTACGACGTGGGCCACGCCGCAGACGGGTCTCCCCTGGTCGAACCGTCCGAGTTGCAGAACACCTGACCCATGCCGCCCGGCGGCTGCGAGGAGTCCAGCGATGCGACGACGCGTTGTGGTGACCGGAATCGGCTGGGTGACGCCGATGGGGACCGACATCGAAGCCGTATGGAAGCGGGTGCTCAACGGCGAGTCGGGCGTGGGCTACACCACCCTGTTCGACGCCAGCCGTTTCCCAACGCGGATTTCGGCGGAGGTCCGCGATTGGAGCGTCGCCGAAGTGGGCGAGGACCCGCAGCGCTGGAAGCACCAAGGGCGTCACACCCTCTTCGCCGTCGGAGCGGCCAAAAAGGCGGTAGCCGACTCCGGGTTGGACGTCGATCGGCTCGATCCGACCCGCTTCGGCGTCTACCTCGGCAGCGGCGAAGGCAGCCAGGACTTCGATCGCTTCACCCAGATGATGATCGCCGGCCTGGAGGGCCCGGACTTCGACCTCGCCAAGTTCACCAAGAAAGGGCTGGAAATCCTCAATCCCGTCGCCGAGATGGAGCAGGAACCGAACATGCCCGTCGGCCACGTGGCCGGCCTCTTCAACGCCCAGGGGCCGAACGTCAATTGCCTCACGGCGTGCGCCGCCAGCAGCCAGGCGGTCGGCGAGGCCACCGAGCTGATCCGGCGCGGCGAGGCCGACGTGATGCTCTCCGGCGGCACGCACTCGATGATCCATCCCTTCGGCGTGACCGGCTTCAACCTCCTCACCGCCCTGAGCACCCGCAACGACGAGCCGCAGAAGGCCTCCCGCCCGTTCGACCGCCAGCGCGACGGGTTCGTTCTCGGGGAGGGGTCGGGCATGGTGGTCCTGGAGGACCTGGACCACGCCAAGGCCCGAGGCGCGAGGATCCACGGAGAAATCGTCGGCTACGGCTCCACCGCCGACGCCTTCCGTATCACCGATGCCCATCCTGAAGGACGTGGGGCCATCAGTTGCATGCGCATGGCCCTGAAGGACGCGGGCGTCGACCGCGTCGATTACATCAACGCCCACGGCACGAGCACCCAGGTCAACGATCGGGTGGAGACCTTGGCCGCCAAGGTGGTGTTCGGCTCCGAGGCTTCCCGCATTCCCATGTCGAGTACCAAGAGCATGATGGGCCACTTGATCGCCGCGGCCGGGGCGACCGAGTTGATCCTCTGCCTCCTGGCCCTGCGCGACGGCGTGCTGCCGCCGACCATCAACTACGAGTTCCCGGACCC
>CAYSGY010000169.1:639-10469 GCA_964430315.1 uncultured Planctomycetaceae bacterium | reverse complement strand
GTGCCAGGAGTTTTCGGGGCCCCCGCGACCAGCTAAGTCGCCGTAGCCGGCCTGGCGGGGTCTCCGGCTTGGAAGGGCCCTGCCAGGGGGTTGTCGTAGCCGGGGGATCTATCGCAGCCGGGGGGCGAGACCCACCGATGAGAATGGATGAATCATCGGAATACGGCAACCTGACCGACTGCCGTTTCCCGAAGCCCACGGGCTGCCACCTGTGGGCTTGCGGAGTTGTCAGGCCGTTCTTTCACGGTCCATGACCGTCGGCCGGCGTCGCGGTTTCGGGCCCGTCGGCCCCGGCGGGCAACATTGTGAGCAGGTCGGCGAGATCGCCCTCCGCCGCTTGGTCCGCGGCGTTGCGGACGGCCTCCGATTTCGGACGAAAGGCAACGGATCGTCCCACCGCCTCGAACATGCAGAGGTCGTCCTCTTCGGCGCCGACCGCGAGGACTTGACACCGGTCGACGCCCGTCCGATCCAGCAGGTATTTGATCGCGTTGCCCTTGCAGCAGGTGTGCCGTGGGCATCCGCCTACGTCGAGCATGGCGGGCGACAGGACGACTTGTCCGGTGGCCTTTCCGGACTTGAATCGCATCAAGTGCGCGAGGCTGAAATCGGCGAAGACCCGGCGGCGAACGACTTCCGAGACGACGTGGAATCCATGGGTCACGACGCCGACACGGAAGCCCGCCTTGCGGAGCGACACCACGACGTGGCAGGCGTCGGGGTCCAAGGGGAGGCGGCGGGCGGCGTCTTCGAGCGATCTCCTGGACACCCCGGAGAACCAGGAGCCGACGCGTGCCATCCGCTCCTCGGGCGGCAGGGCGACAGCGTCGAGGAGCGGTCCCGAATCCTCGGCGGGTCGGGTGCGTCGCGCCAGTTCGGGCCAGGAACTTCCGCTGAGAACCACCTGGTCCATGGCCAGCAGAGCCAACCGGGCGAGGTGTTTCATCTTTCCTGCGGCCACAGCGAGTTCGGCCTGAGTGTGGCGTTCGACCTCGCAGACTTCGTCGATTTGCCGCGCCGTGAGACGACCATACCGCACGGCCCGATCGAGCAGGGCACGCACCACCTGCGTTGCCATGTCGCCGAGCACTTCCAGGGGGTGACTGTCGTGCTCGATGTGCCCGACGTCAACCTCGGCGATGCGTGCGCCCACCACCGCGGCGTCGATCAGGAGGGCGACATCGACGCCGTAATCGTTCTCGAAGCGAAGTCGGCGGAGCAGCCCTCGGCGCACCGCGATGATGCCGCCCAGCGGCTGCTCGAAGTGGGCAAGTTCCGGAAAAAACGTGCGCAGCAGCGGCTTGGCCGTGAGCACCGTGACGCGGCCCCCGGTGCGCGAAAAGCTGGCCTTCACCAGATCGGCGGTGTCCGAGAAAAGCGGCGCCGTGAGGCGGTCAATCAGGTCTTTGCACAGATGCGAAAGGTCGCCGTCGAGGTAGACGAGGATTTCATTGCGGGCCGCGCGCATCCCGTCCTCCATCGAGACCCCTTTGCCCAGCATCGTGCTGGTGAGGATCCGCGCGCCGGCGGCTGCAGCCAACTCGGGGGTGCCATCGATCGAGCCGTCGTCGACCACGAGGATGTCGGTCACGCGCGGATCGCGCCGTGCGAGTTCCACCACCGACGCGATCGTCGCCGATTCGTTGAGCGCAGGGACGATGACCGTAATCATCCTCGTCTCTCCCACCGCAAAGCGCCAGCCCCGACCGAACCCGAGATGAACGAAGGACCAAGATAGAGAGGATGAATCGATTAGCCGAAGATGTCCGGCTGGCGTTCCCCCGTTCCACAAACCACGTGAATTCTAGAGAAGCGATGAGCGGTCCGTCAAGAGGGGCCGCGAGGCGCTGGGCATGCGCGTCTCGGGACTCCGGCGACACTCAAGGCGATCGGGGCGGAAGCCGGCCGGTGAAGCAGTAGACGCCGGAAGCGACCTCGCAGCGGAAAAGGCCTTTTTCGACGGCCGGCTGCGTGATTCCCGGCTGCGAGTCCACGGGCCGGCCGCTTTCGCGGACCTCGCCGAGCGAGGTTGCGGGGATCGTGACCGTTGCGGTGGTGTTCGGCGGCACCGTAAGGTTCCAAGTCAAGGTGTCGCCCTCGACCCGCCACGCGCTGACGATCTTCCCATAGCCGGTCGTCAGGGAGGCGTCGACCCGCTTCAGTCCGCTTTCGACGCCCGGCGCGGCGAGGAAATGCCGGAACCCCGGGGCCTTCTCGTCGTAGCGAATACCCGCGAGCCCCTCGATGAACCACAGCCCCACCGAGATCATGGTGTTGTGGATCTGCGAGTTGTCGCCGTCCCATTCTTCCCAGATCGTGGTTGCGCCGCTGCGGATCATGTGGCCGAAGCTTGGAAAGTCCTCCTGGGTGTGGAGGAGCGCGAGGAGGTCATTGCGGCGCTGATCGATGAGGTACTTGGTCATGAAGTAGTTGCCGTGCATACCGGTGTTCAAATGGCCCTTGCACGTGACGGCGATATCGCGCTGGAGCGCGGCCATGACCTTCGGCACGACGCTCGGCGGGGTGATGCCGAACAATAGCGGCATGGCGAGGTAGGTCTGCTCGGCGTTGGCGTAGGTCGCGCCGTCGGGATTCAGGAACCGGGCGTGGAGCCGCGAGGCGAGTTCCTTGGCCCGGGCCGCATAGACCTCGGCCTGCGCGTCGTCGCCCACGACTCGGCCGATCTTCGAGGCAAGCTGGAGGCAGTAGACGAGGTAGCAGTTGTTGAAGAAGAGCGTGGAACGATCGTCGACGCGGTCCTTGCCCTGCTTCCTCCCCGGCGGCACCCAGTCGCCAAGAAAGTTCCACTGGGCCGAGCCCGCGCAGCCGATGCCCACGTAGAATTGCAGGAGGCCGTCGCGCATCTTCGCGTCGACGAAGGCGAGCCACTTCTTCATGACGGGCCAGCCCAGTTCGAGCGGGCGCCGGTCGCCGTAGGTGACGTAGATCTGCCAGGGCATGGTGATGCAGAAGCCGCTCCAGACCGGGCCGCCGCCGGCGTCCTGCGAGTAGGGCGCGGTGTAGGGGACGTCGCCCTCCGAGTTCTGCGCGTCGCGCCAGTCGGCCGCCCACTTGGCGTAGAACGGCCCGGTGCGGAAGTTGAGCATCGCCATTTCCATCGAGGTGCCGGAATCGCCGCCGTAGCCGAGCCGCTCCCGGTGCGGGCAGTCGACGGTGTAGCCGCCCAGGCTGAGGCACTTATAGGTCCAGCAGATCATGTCGTAGATCTTGTTGAGCAGCGGATGGTCGCAGGAGAAGGTCGCGCCGCGCTCGTAGTCCGTGGTGACGAGCCGGCCCTTCACTTCCTCGGGCTTCGGGGCCCGCGGCAGGCCCTTCACCAGGGCGTAGCGGAACGCCGCGTAGTTGAAGCGGTTGTGGAACCGCTCACCGCCGCCGCCCCGTGCCACGTAGACGCTCCGCTGGCCGTAGACCTGGAACTTGCCGTCGGGCAACTGCTTGTCGGCGAATTCCATGTTGATCTGGGTGCCCCGCTTCACGTCGTCGGGCAGGGCCAGTTCGAACCAGCCGGTGTAGTTGCGGCCCATGTCGAGCAGGAACCCGTCGCCCAGCGGCTTCACCGACGCCAGGTGGATTTCGTCGAGCGCGCGGTTCGGTTCCATCATTTGCGCGGCGAGGACCGGCGTGGGAGGATGATGGACCGCCGCGGATCGCCAGCCGGAGTCGTCGTCATCGGCCTCGCTCCAGTTGGGGACCTCCTTCTCCGCCTCGACCATCTCGCCGCCGTAGCTGCCGCTGGTGCCACGGCCCAGCGGAGTGATATGGCTGGGCCGCGCCTTCCAGGTCGCATCGGTGGCGATCGTGAGCGGGGCGGACCCGTCGAACGTGAGGTCGAACTCGGCCTTCACCATGGGCCCGACGGTGCCCGCCTTCTTGAGCGCGCCCACGGACCATCCCCGGCCCAGCCAAAGGCCGATGCAGTTCTTGCCCTTGACGAGTTGCTTGGTGATGTCGTAGGTGAGGTAGAGTCCTCGCTTGCCGTAGTCGGAGACCGCCGGGGTGAGGACGTCGTCGCTCACCTTCCGGCCGTTCACGTAGAGTTCAAAGTAGCCCAGGGCGCAGACGTAGGCCGTGGCCGTAGCCGGGACTTTTTCCAGCGTGACGGTCTTGCGGAGCCACGGGAGCGGGCCCTCGTTGTTCTTCATCCAGTCGGCCCCGATCCACTCGCCTTGCCACTCGGAGGCCGAGAGCGGCCCCACGCTGAAGAAGGCCGCCGCGCTCCACGGCGAGGAGGCGCCGTTCTGGTCCCACACGCGAACCTTCCACCAGCAACGCGAACCCTTGGCCAGCGGCGAGCCGGCGTAAGAGACCCATTGCGATTGGTTCGACTTGACCTTGCCGGAGTCCCACAGGGTTCCACGGTCGGCGGCCAACGCGTCGGGCGAGCCAGCCACGACCACCCGGAACGCCGACTGGGCCAGCCCGCGGTCCCCGGGTGGAATCGCCCAGGAGAAGCGAGGCTGCGCCCGATCGATGCCGAGCGGGGCCGCAAGTCCCTCGCAACGCAAGGACTCCGGAGCGGCCGGCGCCCCTCGGGCCTCCGACAGCACACAAACGAGGCCGACAATCACCGCGGACAACTGGATCATGGGACGCATCGTGGAGCCTCTTTCTTGGCGGAGTGGAAACGCCTGGGAGCTTGGGCTGTAGGTCAGGCCTTCCAGCCTGACATTTGGGACGTCAGGCCTTCCAGCCTGATATTTGGGACGTCAGGCTGGGAAGCCTGACCTACGTGTCTGGACGTTTGCACTTGGTATTCAGCGAAGTGCGGCGAGGGTTTCGAGCACCTGGATCCGAACGGAATCGGCCTTGGTGCGGTCCTTGGGCGATTGCCATGATAGCTGATCGACCCCCGGCGCGGCGAGTACCTCGGCCACCCCGTCGCGGAGCAGACGCTCGGCTTGGGCGACGACCTTGTCGTTGCGCCCGGCCGCCTTGGCCCGTTTGACCGCCTCGCGGAGCATCACGAGGGTTTCATAATCCTCGACGCTCTCCCGGATCGCCTCCATCTGTTTGCCGGCGGTGACGGTGGTGTCGTCGAGGAAGAGCGGGGTGAAGGGCCCGGCCTTGGCCAGGTACTCATTCCAGGATGAAGCGCCGCCGTTGTCGCCGAAGGCCCAGAAGGACGAGCCGGTCGCACCCACGTGCCAGCCGTGCCACGCTTGAAGGCGGTGGTAGCTGTAGGGATCGAGCGACCGCACGGGCCCGGAGCAGGAGTAGAACTGCAAGGTCCGCCCTCGCCGCTGCTGGTCCAGGTAGAACTGCTCGAAGGGTTTGCCGCCGGTGAGCCACATCGGGCGGTTGGGGCAGAGGATGTCGCAGGCCTCGAAGAGTTCGGGCGGGGCCTTGCGGGGATCGCGGTAGGTGGGATCTTCCCAGATCAGCACCTTGGGCTCGGCCGCGCGCAGGGCCCGGGCCCAGGCCACGATGGGACGCACGTCGGTCGCCTCGTGCGGCTCGTCGTGGATCAGGAGTCCCAACCGGTCGGCGGCGATTCCACGGCCGGCCAGGTAGCGGACCCACGCCTTGATCCACGCCCCCACGCGGCGATCGAACTCCGGCGTGCCGGCCTCGGCGCCCGCGAAGGTCCCGCCGACCGCGAGGAAAACCATGTATTTCTTGGCGTTAGGCCAGCGAGCGACCCATTGGTCGAAGCGCCGCGTGTCGAGTTGCACCACCGGCGGCTCGCCCGACACTTGCGTCTGCAACAGCGTGGCGCCGCTTGCCCACGGGGCGTTCACGAAGTGCTCGCGCAGATGGCGCAGGAACGCCTCGCGGTTGCGGGGCGTGACGCCGTGCGAGCTTTCGCCGTCGCTATAGTCCCAGCCGCCCAGAAAGAGCGTGGTTTCGCGGGGGAACTCCATGGGCCAAACCCGGAGCCGGAGCGGAACCGCGACCGGCTCCACCCCCTCGGCCCGGAACAGGACCTTCCCGGCATGCTCCTCCGGGGCCTGATCGGTGACGTGCAGCGTGAGCCACGCCTGGCGGACCAGGCCGGGTTGGACGGTGAGGACCCAGCCGCCATCGGCTCGACGCGCCTCGGGCAGAGCGGCCGCCACGGGCGTGCCCTGGGAGCTATCGGTCCAAGCGACCTCGTGGACCGTGACGTACGCCGGCGCCGGCGATCCGGGGATCCCCTCGCACCGTACGGAGACCTCCAGCGGGCAATCGGTGCTGTTGAAGAGATTCACCGCGGCCGCACGATACTCGCCGCGCATCGTGTGGACCTCCAGGCCGCGCGTGGAGGCGGCCGGCAACTGGAAGAGTTCCACCGGGTCCCACGCCGTCGCCGCCGAGGCGGTCAGCCATGCCGCCCCGCCGGATCGCCAAAGCTCCGCCTGCACGCCGAACAGCCGCGCGTGGGCCTCGCCCATCGGCAACACCGCCCGAAACGAGGCATCGTGCGGCAGTGCCTCGGGCTTCAGTTCGGCCCGGACCGTCGCGAGACGCTCCAACAACCGCGTCCGGAGGGATGAGTCGAGCGGATTGGTCTGACGAAGGAGTTTTTCCAGGGCCTCGGCGTCCGCAAGAAAGCGGTGCTCCAGTCCGCGCCGGATGCGGCCCTGTTGAAAGATCTCGGCGACGTCGCCCACCGGCTTGCCGCCCGGATCGGCCACGAGCAACGCGTCGGGCCCGCGCAAGACTTCCACTTCGTCAGTGAAGAGGAAGGGGCATCCGGAAAGGGGAATGATGAGGAGGCGAACGAAGCGTCCCCGGGTCTTCAACTCGCCGGTCGCGAGCCGGCGAATCGCGTATCCCTGCGGCCACGGCCCGTGCAGCTTGCGGTCCAGGACGACCAGATCGCCGACGTCGCGATACTCCTTGCCGTCGTCGCTCACCAGGATGTGGACCGACGCGGGCCAGAGCACCCCGGCCACTCCGGCCGCGGTGGTCATCGTCACCCCGCCGATCGGCTCGACGCGTCCCAGGTCCAACGTCACCACGGCATACGGCGCGCCGCTCCAGCCGACGGTGCCTTGCTGGGTCCAGAAATAGGCCTTGGTCGTCTTCCCGTCGGTCAACTGCACCTTGTCGTCCGGGTCCGTGCAGTAGGAGTAATTCGGCTTGGGCCAGAGCGTGACCTTCGCCCCCAGGGCGATGTTGACGCCCGGCGACCGATCCTCCGGCTTCTCCGCGGCGCGAACGCCGCAGGCTAGGGTGGAGAACGTGAGCATCATCCCGGCGACGATGCCGGCGACACGAGACGCACGACAAGCAACTCCCCGGCACAACATGGCTGCGACCTCCCAAAAAGTAACACAGCCGCCCTCGGCTGTACGCACGCCAGACCTTCAGGACCGTCACTATTAGGAGCGGAATGGCCGAGGGAAGTCAAGAAGGCCGCCAGAAAGCGGCTTGGGCGGCATGGAGCATGGGAGCCGCCGCGAGGGCTTCCCTGCCGACCCTCGGTTACGCCGAGTGACGGCATGCCACCCAACGCCGCCTTCGGCTGTGCGAAATGTCCAGCACAGTCGAGGGCGGCTGTGCCACACGGGATCACCGCCTCATCCCTCAGAGCGTGCTAGACGGAGCGCTACGGGTCGCTCGGCTCCTTGAGGCCCAATCGTGCCAGCCAGCGGCCGGACGACTTGTCGGGCTTCGCGGCGGCGGTGCCGGAAACTCCGGGTTTCTGAGGGACGCCGCCGTGGGTACGGAGTCTCTCTTCGAGGTCGGCGTGCTGGCGGGCGAGTTTGGCCCGTTCGAGTGAAATCTCGATCTCTGCCTTACGCAGCTTCTCCTCCCACTCCGCCCGCAACCGGCGAAGGTTTTCCCGCTCCTCGAGGATGATCGCGTCGCGGTCCAGGACGTCCCCCACGGCGGCGGCACCCACGGCCACCGAGCCGAGATTCGCACTCTGGTCCCGGAGGAGCTGTTTCAACTCGGTGATTTCCCGGTCCTTATCGGCCACAATCGCGTCGGTCCGGCGAAGGACTGCCGCGATCTCCAAGCGGTTCTTGCCGGAGGACGTGCTTGCCGGAGCGCCCTCGCCTTCCGCGCCGCACTCGGCCTCCAAGGCAGCGAGGATGCGGCGTTTCTCGGATTCCCAGTCGAGCACTCCGCCGGCCTCCCGGCGACGGCCCGCACCCTCCGGGAGCGACTCCAAAGCCCGTGCCAACTGCTGCTCCGCCGTGGCGAGGCGATCGGCCGTTTCGCGGAGCTGGCGTTCGGTCTCGAAGAGTTGCCGCTCCATTCGATTGCGCTCGTAGCGCAGGGCTTCGAGTTCGGCTGCGTCGACTGGCGGGCCGGAAGAGGGCCTTTCGTTCCGGTCCGACTCCGAACACGCCCGGATCCACGCTTCGAGCCTTTCCTCCGCCCGACGCTGCCGCTCGCCCAACGCCGCCAGGAACTCCTGGGCGCGGCTCCGCTGCTCCCGCAGCGCGTCGGCAAATGCTCCCGCCCGGCGATCGTCCGGCAAGGCGGAAGGCGGCGGATGGTTTGTCATGGGAGATCGGCAGGACGTAGGCCTAGCGCGCAACCGAGGCGACCACAACGGTTCCCATATCCGTATAGGTCACACCTCGTGCCGGGTCAACGCGAGAGAACGAATGTACGGTCCGAAGCGGTTCTGACGGTCGGGCATGGCGAGAAGATGCCCCCACGTCGCTCTCCAGACGTGCGAGGAGGACCGCGGGCCGGGAGGAGTCACTTCAACTCGTCGAGGAATCGCAGCAGCCGGGCTTCGAGCATGCGCCAGTTGTCGCCAAAGACGGCGGTGAAGTCGGCGGTGCGCTCGGCGGCGGTGTCGCGATGGAGCGGAGGCCGGGCCGCGGTCCGGGCCAGGTACTCGGCGTAACGGACCGGCTGGGTCTCCGACAGGTAGAACGTCAGGGCCCACGCCTCGGCATACGCAGCCCCGGGCGCGGCCTGGAAGAGACGGTCGGAGGCCACGAGGTCGGCCAGGAGTTCGGGCCGGTGGTTCGGCGCGACGGCCTCGCGGAAAGCCTGGAGGCGAGCGCGATTGACCCGTCCCTGGCGCGGCCCGTCGGCCGAGGCCCGGTCGCCGGCAATCCCCTCGAACATCGTCGCCAAACCCTCGGCGACCCAGGTGGGCGGCGGGGCGAGGCGGTTGTGAATCCCGGTGTTGAACGCCATCTGGTGCGTCGCCTCGTGAATCACCGTGGAGGCGTTCTGCTCCCAGCCCGACACCCCCGTCCGGCCCGCCCCGACGTCGTACAACACGATCCGGTTCGTCTGGTTCGAGTAGAATCCCACGAGGCCCGCCGGGGCGGACAGATCGTTCCGGGCCGCATATCGGACGAACTCCTCCCGGTTGCGGCATACCACTCCGATGAGCAGGAACGGCGGCTCCGAGAGCGAAAAGCCGCGCACGCTGAAGTAGTGGACAAATCGCCGATAGAGGTCTTCAAACCGGTCGGACCAGGCGTCGCGCTGGCCGCGCGGATGGGCCACCAGGTAGTGTCCCGTCCCGCTCACGTCGAAGCCGTCGCCCAACTCCCGCAACAACATGGACCGCAGTTCCGAGGGCGAGTAGCCGCGGAACCAATCGGAGGTCTTGTGGTAGTCCTTGGCCTCGTCCGGCGCGAACTGCCAGATTCGGCCGTCGCGGGCCATCAGCACCACGTCCCGCGAGTTCCACGCGACCGGGGCCCCTTCCAGGGTCCGTCCGCCGACCGTCAACTCGATCATCCAGTCCAGCGGCTCTGCGGCCCGCAGATCCGAGGCCGTGACACAGCAAATCGCGGCGATCGTGACGCGAATGAGGACTCGCATAGGGCCACCCTACGGGGTTACGGCGCGGCGCACTCGCAGGGATAGACGACGTTGGCCGGCCGTCACAAGCCTACGTCACG
>CAYSGY010000169.1:0-629 GCA_964430315.1 uncultured Planctomycetaceae bacterium | reverse complement strand
GGAGCCGGACCAAGTAGATGAGGGCCCAGAAGTCGTAGACGGCGTGAACCACCGTGGGCACCAGCAGATTGCCCGTCACCATCCACACCCCCCCCAAATAGAGGCCGATCAGGGCCGCTAGGATAGCGTAGGTCAGGGTCAGCCAGTGCAGCAGGCCAAACAGAAGACTGGCCGCGAGCAATCCGATCACCGGACCGACGTCAGGCGGAAACGGACTCGCCAGGGCGACCTGGAGGACGCCTCGAAAGAGCATTTCCTCTCCAAATCCTGCAAACAGCGCAATACACCCAAATTTCCAGATCGCACATTCCTTGAACAGCGGCACGAAGGTCTCGTCGAGCATTTCGAGCAGGTGGAGGAAAGGACGCCACGAGCACTTCATGCACAGCCAGACACCCAGCGCAAGAGGCACTGTGGCCGCGAACCCCAAACCGACTCCCTGGAGCGTCCAGTCGATCCGCCGAGCGGGTGGGTCGTTCAGAAGCCAGCCAAGCCCCACCGCCACCAACCCGAGCCCCCCCTCAAACACCACGGCAAAGAGAAACGGATCGGGATGGGGGGGAGATGACTCGTTCATGGACGACTGATTCCAAAGGTAGGGAACCGGGACGGGCTCCGGGTGACGTTAG
>CAYSGY010000168.1:0-10482 GCA_964430315.1 uncultured Planctomycetaceae bacterium | reverse complement strand
CGCGCTGATCGCCCCGCGGGCGTTCTGGATCGCCTCGGGAACCGAGGTCGTGCTCTGGCGTCCCTACGCTTTCCGCGACGTGGCCCACCGCATCCGGCATCAATACACGGCGCTCGGCGTGCCCGGGCAGTTCGACCTCGTCGAAGACCTCACGCCGCACGGCTACACGCCCAAGCTGCGACAGGCGATCTTCACCTGGTTCAACAAGCATCTCAAGGGCGATCCCATGCCCGTCCGGGACGACGTGACCGACTTCGTGGAGCCGGAGGAGAACCTGCTCGTCTTCGGCGGCAAGCTGCCCAAAGACGATCGAATGCGGCAGATCGACACCCTGCTGGTGAAGCGGGCGGAACCGCCGGCCATCGCGGACCAGGCCCAATGGCGGGCGTACCAGGAGGCCGCGATCCGGCGCCTTCGCGAACTTACGTTCCGCTACATTCCACGCGAACAAGACCCTCGGCTGCGGGACTGCCGCGCGGACGGCAGCCCGAAGGCGGCAGCGAGGTTCGCCACCTATGTCTTCGATACCTCCGACGGGCTGACCCTTGGGGTGAAGACCGTGCAGCCGGAGGCAGCGTCCTGGCCGGTCCCCACGGTGGCCTTCGCCGTGCAGGCCGACGCCCGCAGCACGTTCGCCGGCGGCGGGGCTTCGCGGCCGGGTATCGCGGCCGAGTTCGCCACGGCCGGCGTGGAAGTCCGCAACACGGGGGTCACCTCGGTGGGCCCGGGCTATCTCTGGACCCTTCGCCGCGTCTACCCGTTGCTCGGCCAGACGCTCCCCGAGCGGCAGGTCGCCGACTTGCTCGCCGGCATTGCCGTCCTGCGTCGCGAGGCGGCCACGGGACCGGTCGCAGTGTTCGGTCAGGGCGACACCGCGCCGCTGGCCATCTACGCCGCGGTCCTCAACCCCGCGATCGCGGAGGTCCTCCTCGCCAAGCCGCCGGAAAGCCACACCGATCCGAAGACGCCGGAGTTCCTCGGCATCCTGCGGATCGGCGACCTGCCCCAGAACCTGGCGCTGGTCTACCCCCGGCCGATCACCTTCGTCGGCCCCGTTCCGCCCGCCTACGAGTGGACACGCCAGTTGTACAAGAAGCTCGGCGCCGGCGACCGCGTTCGGGTGATCGCAAGCCCCGGCCAGTGGCAGCCCCGGTAGACGCGCCCCGCGGAAGCGTGGCCATGGTTGAGAACTGCCCTGTCCCCGGGCGGGGGAGGCACCGGCCGCGCCGCGGCGAAGGCATGTCTTCCCGGCTAGACGACGGCTCGGCAGGAGCCTCGCCGTTCCGAAATCACCCAGAGCATTCAGGAGATACCCATGTGCCCGCAACGGCTTCCCAGGCGTAAGTTCCTCAAGACGGCCGCCGCCGTGGCCGTGCCGCTGGTGGTTCCCTCCGCGGTGCTGGCGGCCCCGGGCCGGCCGGGGGCCAACGACCGGATCGCGGTCGGGTTGATCGGGCCCGGCTATCGGGCACGCGACTTGATCAAAGAGAGTCCTGCGGACCTCCGGCTGGTGGCCCTGGCCGACTGCGACCGGCGGCAGATGGACGAGTTCCTCAAGGTGGTCGGCAAGTTCGAGGGCCCGGTCCTCGATCCAAAGTGTTCGCAATATCAGGACTACCGGCAGATGCTCTCCCGGGAGAAGCTCGACGCCGTCTTCGTGGCCACGCCCACCCACGCCCGCGTGCTGGCCTGCGTCCACGCCATGCAGGCCGGGCTCGACGTCTACGCGGAGAAGCCGCTCACCTTGACGATCGCGGAGGGGCAACTCCTGGTCCGCGCGGAAAAGAAGTTCGGGACCGTGTTTCAGGTGGGAACGCAGCAGCGGTCCATTGCCATCAACAACTTTGGGAGCGACCTGATTCGGGGAGGCAAGATCGGCAAGGTGCTGACGGTGAGGTGCCCGAACTTCCCCAGCCCACGTCCCCGCCCGCAGTTCCCGGCCGAGGCGATGCCGCCGGAGATGAACTGGGACTTGTGGTGCAACCAGGCCCCGTTGGACCGTTTCAGCTCGCAGTTGCACCCCGGTCTCGGACGCTGGGCCCGCTTCCGGGAGTATTGCGGCTGGCTCGTGACCGGCTGGGTCCACGCCTTCGATCAGATCCAGCGGGCGCTGGGGACCGACGACACCGGCCCGGTCGAGATCTGGCCGGAGGAAGCCGGGCCCGACGCCCACGTCTCGATGCGCTACGCCTTCGGCACGATCTTGAAGCTCGACATGCCCGAGAACAAGGGCCCGCGCATGGGCGGGATCTTCACGGGCGAGAAGGGGAAGATCGAGATCAACCGCAATCGGCTGGCGAGCAATCCGCCGGAGCTGATCGCCGGCGCCCCGCCGCCGGCCGACAAGTCGGAGTACGCCAGCGTCTCGCACGAGCACATCCAGGACTGGGTCCGGTGCATGCGTACGCGGAAGAAAACGGTGGCCCCGGCGACGATCGGCCATCGCAGCACGACGATCTGCCACCTGATCAACATCTGCCGCGAGTTGGCACGCAGGCTGCGTTGGGACCCCGTCAAGGAGGAATTCCTCGGCGACGACGAGGCCAACGGGCTTTGCTCCCGGCAGCGCCGCAAAGGCTACGAGTTGCCCGAGGTGCCTTCGACCTGATCCGCCCCGGGGGAGTATGGTCGCTCGGACTACGGGATGATCTTCCGGGCCGTCAGCCACGCCAGGGCGTTGGCCTGCCAGGCGTCCCACATCGGGCCTTTGTAGCCGTTGAGGCCGTGTCCGCCGCAGGGCAACTCGAGGTATTCGGCCGCCACCCCGTGCGCCTTCAATGCCTCGCAGAGCATTCGGCTGTTTTCCGGCGGGACCACCGTGTCATCCTTGGCGTGGGCCAGGAACATCGGCGGCGTCTGCCGGGTCACTTGCTTCTCGTTGGAGAACAGCGCCACGAGTTCGGGCTTCGGATCGCGGCCCAGGAGGTTCTGTCTCGTGCCGCGATGGCCCTTCCATGCGGAAGGCGGTACTCCAGCACGATGCCCGCGATGCCGTGGTCGTTGAGCCACCTGGCGATGCCGTGTCCTTCAGGGCCGACGACCAAGCCGCCGGAGCCGCCGCCCGGACAAAGTTGACGGGCGGGTCCGCCTGCACGATTGCAGAAGACGTCAGGAACAGGACGGCCGCCAGGGCAATCCGAGAGAGAATTCGACCACGGGTGAGGATGCAATGGGACACGTCGACACTCCGAATCATGGATGCGTTGGGGCGCTGGGACGGTTCGCTTTACGGTTGGTAGAGCCGGCGGATGAAGATCGGGTCTTCGTTCAGGCCGGGTTGGATCAGCACCTGCGGCTCGGCAACGAGCGTTGCCGCGAGGTCCTCGGGGCGAGTCTTGTCGGACTTCTCACGCCAGCAGAGGTCGAACTGGAACTCCATCACCCCGTGGCTGTCGCCCACGAAGTTGGTGTACCAGTAGTTGTTGAAGACCATGGCGAGCACGCGGTGCATCGCCTTGGGCGGATCGGTGCGGCGGGCCAGGACCTGCGGCTCGCCGAAGGTCACCAGCGGGGCGTCCCGGCTCACCCAAAGCCATTGGCCCTCCGTCGCCGCGTAGCGGACCCAGCCGTCGATGGCGAAGTAGTCGCGGCACGTCCCCGGAAGCTGGTCGGCAAAGGGCACGAACGGCACACCTCCGCAACTCGTCTCCGGCATCGTGCCCTCACAGGGCGACGCCGAGACAATGAAGAAGGCCTCGGGCGCTTCCGACGAGGTCCGACGGAGCCGGAACGTGAGCCGGGCCCGCGGCTCGTGCTTCCATATCTCAAGCTGCCGCACGGCCCATTGCAGGCGAGGGTGGCGGAGCCATTGCGTGTAGACGGTCGTGTGGGGATTCTCCTCGACGACGGCCTTGGCCTCGGGTACGGCGGGGATCGTGTCGAGTCTCTCCTTCCGGAGCTTCTCGCGCTGGTCCGGTGGGGCGCCCCAGACCTCGCGGGCCCGCCACCGCGGGGCAAAGCCCTTGAGTCCCACCGACACGAAGTCGCCCACGTCGGCCAGGAACAGGGGCTTCTTCATCCCACGCCACGTGGCCGACGACGGCCATCCGGTCAAGTCGGTCGGCACGGGCTGCAAGGCCGGTTGCGGCGGCTTCGCCTCGACGGCCTCGCGCGTGCTCAGACGCAGTCGCCGGACCGAGTTCCCCGGGAGCGATTCGACCCAAAACCTGGCGATCTGTCGGGGGGCGTTGTCGGGGAACGTGGCCGCGGTGTTCTCCCGCGTCAGTTCCCCGGGGTCCGCCGGCGGCGTGAACGGGCGAAGGCCGGGCTCGAACACGATCTTCTGGGCCGCGCCGGACTCCGGGTCTTCGACCGACCGGTAGTCGTCGCGCAAGGCCGTCGTAACCATGCGGACCCAGCCGCTCCAGGGAAGCCCGGTGCTGTTGGCCACGTACAGTCCTTCGGGCTCCCGGATGAGCCGTGTGCGGACCCGCTGGGCCAGCAGCCATTCGGCCCGGGCCATGGGCCGGAACGCGAACGCCGCCTTCTCGTTGAACTGGGCCTGCGTATCAAGGCTATAGGGCAAAGCCACGCTGTTCGCGGAGCCCCATGTGTGCTCGTCGAAGAGGCAGAGGTCCTTGCGCAAGTCCTCGATCGTGCGCCGGGCGTTGGTATCCACTTCGCCCCAAACGGGCGATTCCGCCGCGGCAATCAGCCGTTTGGCCTCGCGGCTCGCGGACACCTCGCGGGGCGCCGACGCCGTGCCGTTGGCCCACCAGTCGGTCCACTCGCCCGAATGCTCCGGGAGATCCTTGCCGACTTCGCGCTCGAGGCGTTCCATGGCGACGCTGGCGGTCGTCAGGCGCACGCTCGGCTTCAGGCCGAGCCGGTTCCAGGCCGCGACGAAATCGGCCAGCAGCAAAAGCGGCGGGTCGTTGTCGATCCGCCACTGGTTGGTGATCGAGAGGACAAGCGTCGGGTAGCGGAAGCCCCCGGCCTCCAGCCCGGCGATCCGCCCGAGGAGTTGCTTGTGTGCCTTGCGGAGCGACGCCTCGTCGGTGGCGAGGAAATCGCCGGCCCGGGGCGGCCGATAGCGAGTATCCCCGGCCCGCGGCACCGGGCCGCGCCGCCACTCCACCGGCTCGAAGAACCAATAGCCGGCGGGATAGGAGAAGTTCAAATAGACAAGCACGCGACGGCCGTCAGGCATTTTCCACCAGAAGGCCGAAGGACGCTGCATGGGCGCCCCGCCGCTGTCCTCGTTGATCCCGGAGAAGAGATAGCGCACGCCCCGGTCCAGCAGGGCGATCGCCCCGGCCCGGGGCGTCCCGTTGACGTCGTTCTGGATCGCGACCTTCGGACGCACCTTCTGCCACAGTTCCTCGGGCAGCCAGTGGAGCATGGTATGCCACTCGCCCCGGTCAAGGAACGGCGTGTTGTTCAGCGGCAGGGCCGAGATTTCCAACTGCCCGGTGGCGACGGCCGCCAAAAACTCCTTGCGACGCTCGGGCGAGGCTGCCTGCCACCAATCCAAAACCGCCACCGTGGTCTCGGCGGTCCACGAGAATCGGCCCTCGGGCGGCTTGTCGCGGGTGGCCAACACGCCGTCGACGGCGATGTCGAGGAACCGCTTCTGCAATTCCCGGCACACGGCCGGATGGTCGGTGAACCCGTAGTCAGTGTGGGAGAAATGGACCAGGTCGACCTGCCGGACCCGCCCCGCGCCTTCGGCGGCCGTAGCAGACCGGCATTCCGTCCCCAACATCAGCGTCAGCACGGCGAGCAGTCCAGCGAAGATCGGCCAAAGGGCAAACGGAACTGGGTGGCATGCTCTCACGACGCGAAGCGTCGGGTGAGCATGGAAGCCGCCACGACGGCTTCCATGCCGACCCTCGGCTGCGCCGAGTGACGGCATGCCACCCAAGGCGCCGAGGGCACCAGCCGTTGTCTGGTCCATCGCCACTCGCCCTGCACGACGGTCTGCGTCCTGTCGCTGTCTCATGGTCGTCGCCTTTGTTCTTCCACCAAAACGTGATGGACTCCCACGGCGCTCGGCGCGGGGCTCGCCCTGCGCCGAGCGCGTCGGTCCGTTCCGACGTCCCCCCCTTGGAACCGGCCATGGCATCGAGTATACAGACGGCTTGCCCAACTGGCGAGAGATGGCGACGCGATGGACCTGAACCTACGGAACAAAGTGGCGTTGGTAACCGGCGGGTCGCGGGGGTTGGGGCGGGCGATCGTCCTCGGCCTGGCCGCCGAGGGCGCAAGGGTGGCGGTGAACTACTACCGCGACGCCGCCCGCGGCATCGACCTCGGGCCCGAGGCTGCGGAATTGGCCGAGGTCGTGAAAGCGGCCCACGGCGTCGACGCAGTGGCCGTTCCCGGCGACGTGTCGCGGTACGACGACATCGCCGAGATGTTCCGCCTGGCGGAAGCCTCGCTCGGCCCGGTCGACGTCCTGGTGAACAACGCCGGGATCTGGCCCACGGCGCAGGTCAAGGACATGGACGAGCGGGAATGGAATGCGACCCTGGCCGTGAACCTGACCGGTCCGTTCCTCACATGCCGGGAAGCGGTCCGCCGCTGGCTGGCGGCGGGGCGCCCGGGGCGGATTGTGAACGTCGTATCGCAGGCCGCGTTCCTTGGGGCGACGACCGGGCACGCCCACTACGCGGCGTCGAAGGCCGGCGTCGTGGCGCTGACCGTCTCCCTGGCACGGGAGGTTGCCCGCCAGGGCATCCAGGTCAACGCCGTGGCCCCCGGCATGATGGCGACCGAAATGGCCCGCGAGGCCTTGGAAACGTCCGAAGCCGACTACCTCAAGCGGATCCCGTTGGGCCGTATCGCCGACGCGGCCGAAGTGGCCTCCGTGGTCGTGTTCCTCTGTTCCGACCGGGCGAGCTACATGACCGGGGCCACCGTCGATGTGAGCGGCGGAATGCTGATGCGATGAAGGAGAATATCAAATTGAAAATAGCAAATATCAAATATCAAATTGAGAGCTTCGGTGCAAACGCCCTTGCGAGATCGCCGGGAATCCACTGGTGCGAGTTCCATTTGGTATTTGATATTTGATATTTGCAATCTTCAATTTGATATCGATCGACCCTCAGCTCCTGAATCCTCCCCTATGCTCGTCACTGCCAAAGAGATCCTCGCCGACGCCCGGGCCAGGCACTACGCGGTCCCGGCGTTTGATTGTGTGGAAGACGTTTTCGTCCGGGCGATCGCCGAGACGGCCGAGGCGGCCGGCGCCCCGGTATTCCTGATGTGCCTGGAGCCGGACATCCGCGGGAACGGCTGGTTCTACTTTGCCGGGCTGGTCAAGGCCGTGGCCGCCCATCACACGGTCCCGATCGTCCTCCACCTCGACCACAGCACGGAGTTGGAGAGCGTGCGCAAGGCGGTCGAACTCGGGTTCACGTCAGTGATGATCGACGGATCGAGTCTCCCGTTCGAGGAGAACGTGCGGTTGACCAAGGCGGCGGTCGAGATCGCGCATCCCCGGGGCGTGAGCGTTGAGGCGGAGCTGGGCCACGTGGGCGGGGCCGACCTCGAGGAGACGACGCACGCGGAAAACGTGCTGACCGAGGCGGACGAGGTCTCGCGGTTCGTCGAGCAGACGGGCTGCGACTCCCTGGCCGTTTCGATCGGCACGTCGCACGGCGTGTACCGCTCGCTGCCCAATCTGAACATCGAGCGGCTCAAGGAACTCGACGCGGCGAGCCCCGTGCCGCTGGTCATGCACGGCGGCTCCGGCACGCCGGCCGATCAGGTGCAGATCGCGGTGCGCCATGGGATCTGCAAGTTGAACATCTACGCCGACTGCCGGATCGCGATGCGGCACGGCTTGGAAGAGGCGGCCCGGTCGCAGCGGCGCCCGGACCCGTTGCCTTACGAGGTGTTCGGCCCGATCCGCGACGCGATTGCGGGGGCAGCCAAGGAGAAGATCGGCCTGTTGTTCGCCGCCGGCCGGGCGCGTTAGGCTTTGGAGTGCGGCGACTCGTCGCCGCTTTTCCTTGGCGAAGGAAGTGGGTGGCACGCGACATAAGAAAGGAAAGCGGCGACGGGTCGCCGCACTCCAAAGAAGGGACGTTGCATGAGGCTCTTGGCCATCAGCGACACGTATATCCCATCGCAGTTCATGGTCCAGGGGTTCGCCGGGATGGCGGACCTGGGCATCGACGTCGAGGTCCGCCGCTGGGAGCACGCGACGCTCGTGGGGCTCCAGGAAGCGAACCTGGCCATCGAGAAGGGCGGACCGGATGCCGTGACGCTCCCGCCCGAGGTGACGGGCAACGTCGCCGATTTCGAGATCCTGGCCGTTCAGTTCACGCCGGTCGGGCGGAAGTTCCTCGAGTCGGCCAAACGTCTGAAGGTGATCGGCGTGCTCCGCGGCGGCACGGAGAACGTCGACGTGGCCTTCGCCACCGAGCGCGGCATCTGCGTGATGAACACCCCGGGCCGAAACGCCCGGGCCGTGGCCGAATGTGCGATGGGCCTCATCCTGGCCGAGATCCGCAACCTGGCCCGGTCGCACGCCTGCCTCAAGAACGGCGATTGGCGGCGGACGTTCCCCAACAGCGACGCGATTCCCGAGTTGAACGAGAAGACCGTGGGCCTGGTCGGATTCGGGGCGGTCGGCAGGCTGGTGGCCGGATATCTCGCCGCATTCGGCAGCCGCGTGATCGCCTTCGACCCGTATTTCCGCGGCGATTCCGGGGCCGTCAAGCTGGTGGACCTGGAAACGCTGATGCGCGAGTCGGACGTGGTCTCGATCCACGCCAGGCTCACCGAAGAGAATTACCACCTGATCGGCCAGCGCGAACTGGCGTGGATGAAGCCGAGCGCCGTGCTGGTCAACACGGCGCGGAGCGGGCTGATCGACGAGGCGGCCCTGATCCGGACCCTGTCGGAGCGGCGGATCATGGGCGCGGCCCTGGACGTCTTCGACGTCGAGCCGCTCCAGGCCGGCCATCCGCTGCTGGCGCTCGACAATGTGACGATCACGCCCCATCTGGCCGGCAGCTCGATCGATGCCTTCCGCAACAGCCCGAAGTTGCTGGCCGGCCATTTAGAACGCATGTTGCGGGGCGAGTCCGACTTGCCGATCCTCAACGGCATCCGGCCCGGCCTGAGATGTTGTTGACTGAGAAAGGGAAAAGGAAAAACAGGGGGAAAACGGCCATGAAAGCGGTCTTGATTGCGCCGAGGAAGTACGTCCAGGGGCGAGGCGTGTTGAAGGAGGTCGGCACGTATCTCGCGATGCTGGGCAAGAAGCCGATGGTGCTCTGGGACAAGTGTGTCAAGGGGATCGTGGGGGCCACGGTCCTGGAGAGCATCCAGGCGGCGGGTCTGGAGGTGGTCGAGGTCGATTTCCAGGGGGAATCGACCAAGGCCGAGGCGAAGCGGGTCGCCCAGATCGCCAGGGACCAGGGGGCCGACGTGTCGGTGGGCATCGGCGGCGGCAAGGCGCTCGATACGGCCAAGGCCGCGGCCGTGGAGGCGGGGATCCGCATGGTCACGATCCCGACGATCGCCTCGAACGACTCGCCCACCAGCGCCGCCTCGGTCTGGTACGACGAGCAAGGCAACTGCACCGGCTGGGACTGCTGGCCGTTCAACCCCGACATCGTCATGGTCGATACCCAGGTGATCGCCAACGCCCCGGTGCGGGCCTTCGTGGCCGGCATGGGCGACGCCCTGGCTACGTGGCTGGAGGCCGAGGCGGCATTCAAGACCCGGGCCGTGTGCCTGGCCGGCGGCGTGCCCACCATGGCCGGTATGGCCCTGGCCCGGCTCTGCTTCGATACGCTCATGGCCCACGGCATCGAGGCGAAACGGGCGTTGGAGCTGCACCTCGTCACCCCGGCGGTCGAGAAGGTGGTCGAGGCCAACGTGCTCCTGTCCGGGCTGGGCTTCGAGAGCGGCGGGCTGGCCACGGCCCACATGATCGCCAACGCCCTGCCTTCGTTCCCCGAGTGCAAACGGTTCATGCACGGCGAGAAGGTGGGCTTCGGGATCATCAGCCAGCTCTGCCTCGACGACGAGAAGCTCTCCGACGAGGTCTACCGCATTGTCGATTTCGAGATCGCCATCGGCCTGCCGGTTACGCTGGCCGACCTGAACCTGGAGGGCGTGAGCCGCGAGCGGCTCAATTCGATCGGCGACATCTGCGCCGGCGAGGGCTCGCTGTGTCTGAACCATCCGTTCAAGGTCACGCGCGACGACATCGTCGACGCCATGATCGCCGCCGACGCCCTCGGCCGCGAGCGTAAGCGGCTGCTACATTGACCCTGGGACCTGTGATCGCCGGTCGGTCCCGCGCAAGGCCAAGGAGAATTGACACAAGGCGGAACAGGCCCCAACCCCCATACCTGCCCCCCAGCTTCCAACCACGGACCACCGAAAACTAACCAATGGCACTGAGCTCGTCACCCATGCAAGACGCAAACACCTGTGACCTCGGGATTTGGTGTCGAAATCGAGGCTTTTCTCTAGCCCAGGCGTTTACGCCTGGGACGCGGAGCCAACCAAGCCCGA
>CAYSGY010000167.1:0-10522 GCA_964430315.1 uncultured Planctomycetaceae bacterium | reverse complement strand
GAATCGCGACTTCGCCCAGTTGGTGGAGCACGGCCGGAAGATCGCCGAGGCGATCCACCTGGATGCGAACCCGGAGACGTTCAACCCGGTCATCACCGACTTCTACGAGCAGGTCGGCTACCTGCCCGAGGCGATCCTCAACTACCTGGCCCTCCTGGGCTGGTCGCTCGATGACCGTTCCGAGGACTTTTCGCGTGAGGAGTTGATCGCCCATTTCTCGCTCGATCGGGTCAACAAGGCCCCGGCCAGCTTCGATCCCAAGAAGCTCATGGCCTTCCAGGAGCGGCACATGCAGCGGGTGCCGCTGGAGCAGAAGGTCGAGAGGGTGCTGCCGTATCTCCAGCGGGCCGGGCTGGTGACGCCGCCGCCAAGCGACACGGTGCGCCAGCGCGTGGCCCGGGTCGTGCAGGCGGCCGGCGACCGGATCAAGGTGGCGGGCGATATCCTGAACTACAACGAGTTCTTCGTGGCCGACGACCAGGTTTCCTACGACAAAGGGGCGCTGGACAAGGCCCTGCGAAAGCCCGGGGCGGCCGCGCTTCTGGCGAAATACCGGATGTACCTCGCTGCTGCGGAACTATTCGACACCGAGCCGCTGGAGGGCATGACTCGCCGTTTTGCGGAGGCCGAGGGCGTGAAGGTCAACGACATCATCCACGCGGCCCGCGTGGCGCTGACGGGCAAGTCGATTGGGTTCGGGTTGTTCGATATCATGGCGATCCTGGGAAAGGAGGCGTCCCTTCGGCGGATGGAAGCAACATTGACGGGGAATCGGGGCGAGGAAGGCGGTGATGGTTGAATGGTCCAGTCCCCTTGTCGGCCGAAGGGGACAGTCCCCGTCAGCGGTTGCCCGGGCCACCGCGTCGGTTGAAACGGAGCCTGCGGCCGCTAGAATAGGGAGGACGCGGGGACGTTGGCAACGGAGAGGCAAATATGACCACGGCAACCCTTGAGGAAGCGCAGGCCAAGCTGCCCGCGCTGATTGCGAACTTGAAGCCGGGTGAGGATATCGTGATCACGCAAGACAACCACCCCGTCGCGCGCCTTGTGGCGGAACCTGCGCGGGAGCAGGAGCCCCGGCGACCGGGTAGCGCGGCCGGGATATTGAAGATCCTCGAGGAAGACGACGCGCACCTGGAAGACTTCAAAGAGTACATGCAGTGAGAGTGCTCTTGGACACGCACCCGCTGCTGTGGTTCCTGCTCGACGATGGCCGGCTGAGCAGGAACGCGCGATCCATGATTGCGGACCGCGGCAACGATCTTCTCATCAGCCCCGCGAGTTACTGGGAAATCGCTATCAAGATCAGTCTCGGTAAGTACGCGCTGAAGGAGGACTTCGCCGAGTTCTGGGAGCGGGAAATCGCCGGCAACCATTGGACGATCCTTCCAATTTCGGTAAGGCATTCGTCCGTGGTCGCCACGCTCCCATTTCACCACCGCGATCCATTCGACCGCCTGCTGATTGCCCAGGCGATGAGCGAGGCAATACCGATCGTGAGCGGTGACCCAGCCTTCGATCAGTACGGCGTCGTCCGAGTCTGGTGAGTATTTAGGAAAGGCGACTATGAGCACGACCAGTCCAACGCCATCGGTCGATTTCATCCGCGAAATCGTTCGCGAGCACAACCGCACGGGCCGCTTTGGCGGGCGGGTGCATACGAGGTTCCCGCCCGAGCCCAACGGCTACCTGCACATCGGCCACGCCAAGAGCATCTGCCTCAACTACGGCATCGCGGCCGAATACGGCGGGAAGTTCAACCTCCGCATGGACGACACGAACCCGGAGAAGGAGGAGCAGGAGTACGTCGAGTCGATCATCGACGACGTGCGCTGGCTCGGGGCCAGGTGGCCGGGCATGCGCGACGACGACCCCAAGGCCGGCGTGCTCTGGGGCTCGAACTACTTCGGCCAGATGCACCAGTGGGCCGTCGAGCTGATCAAGAAGGGCAAAGCCTACGTGTGCGACCTGCCGGCCGAGGAGATGAGCCGGATGCGCGGCACGCTCACCTCGCCCGGCCAGGACAGCCCGTACCGCAACCGCCCGGTCGAGGAGAACCTGGCCCTGTTCGAGCAGATGCGCCGCGGCGAGATTCCCGACGGGGCGAAAACCCTGCGGGCCAGGATCGACATGGCCCACCCGAACCTCAACCTCCGCGACCCGGTCATGTACCGGATCATCCACGCCGCCCACCACAACACGGGCGACACGTGGTGCATTTACCCCATGTACGACTGGGCCCATGGGTTCGAGGATTCCCTGGAAGGGATCACCCACAGCATCTGCACCCTGGAGTTCGAGAACCACCGGCCGCTGTACGACTGGTTCCTCGACGCGGTCAACGAGGGACGGACCGACGACGGCAGCGGCCCCTGGGGAAAGAAGATCCACCACCCCCAGCAGATCGAGTTCGCCCGGCTCAACCTCACCTACACGGTGATGAGCAAGCGCAAGCTGCTGGAACTGGTCAAGGGCGGGTACGTCCGCGGCTGGGACGATCCCCGCATGCCTACCATCTGCGGCCTGCGCCGCCGCGGCTACACGCCCGAGGCGGTCCGCGCGTTCTGCGCCCGAATCGGCGTCTCGAAGGTCGATAGCCTCGTCGATATCGCCGTACTGGAGAACTGCATCCGGGAGGACTTGAACCGGCGGGCACCGAGGGTGATGGCGGTGCTGCGGCCGTTGCGCGTGGTGATCGAGAATTACCCCGAGGGCCAGACGGAAGCATTGGAGGCGGTCAACAACCCGGAGGACGCGAGCATGGGGACGCGTCAGGTGCCGTTCTCCCGCGTCCTGTATATCGAGCAGGACGATTTCCGCGAAGTGCCGCCCAAGAAGTACTTCCGCCTCTCGCCGGGCCAGGAAGTGCGGCTCCGCTGGGGCTACCTGATCCGGTGCGTGGGCGTGACCAAGGACCCGACGACCGGTGAGGTCGTCGAGGTGCGTTGCACCTACGATCCGGCCACTCGCGGCGGCAACGCCTCCGACGGCCGGAAGGTGAAGGGGACGATCCACTGGCTTTCGGCCGCCCACGCCCTCCAGGCCGAGGCCCGGCTCTACGATCACCTGTTCAACAGGCCCGAGCCCGACGAGGCGCCCGAAGGCCAGACCTGGCTCGACAACCTCAATCCCAACTCGCTGGAAACCCTCACTTGCTACGTGGAACCGAGCCTGGCCGGCGCGAAGCCGGGGACCGGCTGCCAGTTCGAGCGGCTCGGGTACTTCAGCGTCGATCCCGAAACGACCGCCGACCGCCTCGTGTTCAACCGCACCGTGACGCTCCGCGACACGTGGGCAAAGATCGCGGCGAAGGGGTAGGACGCGGGGACCGAAGGTCGGAGGTTGGAGATCGGGGGGTTGGGGATTGGGGATTGGAAACCGTTTCGCCGCGGCACTCGTGCCGCGGCCGGTACTTGCACTTCATCCTTCATCCTTCATCCTTCACACTTCATCCTTCTTACGCAGCCATGGGCATTTTTGAAAAACTCAAACAGGGTCTCAAGAAGACCAAGCAACTCCTCAACACCGACATCCGCGACCTGTTCAAGACGCAGGGGCGGCTGGTCGATGACGAGTTCCTCAAGGAGGTCTACGAAGCCCTCATCAAGACCGACATGGGGGTCGGGGCTGCCCAGGCGACCTCCGCCGACGTCGGCACGGCGTTGCGGGGTCGGGTCGTCCAGCAGGAAGAAGTCTTCGGACAGATCAAGCAGAAGCTCAAGGACCTGATGCGCCAGCCGACGGCCCCAATCCGCTTCGCGCCCGACGGGCCCACGGTCATCATGGTCTGCGGCGTGAACGGCTGCGGCAAGACCACCTCGATCGCCAAGCTGGCCAACCTTCTCCAGAACGAGGGCAAGAAAGTCGTCCTGGGGGCCGCCGACACGTTCCGGGCCGCGGCGGTCGAGCAGCTCACGATTTGGGCCAAGCGGTCCGGCGCGGAGACCGTCACCGGGGCCCAGGGGGCCGATCCGGCGAGCGTGGCCCATCGGGCCGTGGCCCGGACCCTCGAGACCGGCGCGGACGTCTGCATCGTCGACACCGCCGGACGCCTCCAGACCCAGCAGAACCTGATGCAGCAGCTCACCAAGATCCACCGCGTGCTCGGCAAGCAGATCCCCGAGGCCCCGCACGAGGTCCTCTTGGTTCTTGACGCCACCACCGGGCAGAACGGGATCAGCCAGGCCAAGCACTTCACCGAGGCCGTCCAGTGCACGGGCATCGTTCTGGCCAAGCTCGACGGGACGGCCAAGGGCGGAGTCGTGGTGGCCATCCGCCAACAGGTCGGGCTTCCCGTCAAGTACATCGGTGTGGGCGAAACGCTCGACGATCTCACTCTCTTCGACGCCGATTCCTTCGTCGATGCAATGTTCGAGGGCGAAGGGGGGTAGATGCTCACGGTAGGGGGGACACATGGCGAAGCACAAGCCCACGGGTCGCAGCCCGTGGGCTTAAGCGGCGACAAGAAGCTCGCCACACACGCCAATCACACTAACATCTCTGGTTTGCGCAACCCCTCTTCCTTTCCTTACTCGCACGCCAGGCCCCGAAGCTGGCCCGCAAAGTCTGTGTAGTCTTCCAGGTCTTGCACCCTCAGTACGCACTACGGCCTCACCGAGGCGTGCGCTGTCAAAATCTCCGGGATTTTCTGATTGTTCCGCCGATAACGAAAAGGAGGGTGGTAGGGATTCTCCGACGCCTCAGACGCCGGACCGGGCGTCTGCCGGTGTCCGTTTCGTTTTCGACGGAGAGGACGCGATGAAGACGTCGACGCGGTGCTTCCTGGTGGCCGCGATGGTCCTGATGGGCGTTCAGGTTCGGGCCGACGAGGAATCGGGCTTCCTTTGGATCTCCGCCGGAGGTGGCTCACCGGCGGCGAAGGCGACGAAGAACCCTGCCGACGCGGTCGGGGCGACTTCCGAAGTGCCCGCGGAAACGCCCCAGAAACCCGCCGGGCAATGGAAGGTGCCGGTGAGGAAGCCGGCTGGTGGCGGGGCGTCGGGGTCAGGCACCACGACCGGGCAGTCGCCGGCCGGCCCCAGGCGTCTGCCGGAAGACCCGGGATACGCGCCCCCCAGGCCGAGAGCCACGCCCGCCCCGGCCGCCGAGCCGCGGGGCGCGGTCCAATTGCCCGCGACGGAGGAGGCTGCCAAGAGCGCGGCTCCAAGCCTGATTCCCAGTGTATCGCCCGCCGACCGCTCGCCGTGCGACTGGTGCGGCGACTGCCAGTGCCAGGGGACCTGCGCCGCGGCCCTCCGCACTCGGGCGTGCAGGGCCTGCAATGAGCCCTCGGAAGACGCCGCCGACGCGCCGTGGCGGTTGTTCGACCGGCCCGCCCTCAAGTCGCGTGGGATCTCCGTCCGCGGTTGGGTTGACCAGGGGATCACCACGGGCGGGTACTTCCCGGCCGACCGCTTCAACGGTCCCGTCACGTTCAACGACCGCGCCGACGAGTACGGGATGAACCAACTCTACCTCATCACGGAGAAGGTCACGAAGACCGACGGGGAAGGGTTCGACGTGGGCGGACGCGTCGACGTGCTCTACGGAACCGACGCACGCTTCACAACCGCCAACGGATGGGATGACTCCTGGATCGACGGCAACCGGTTCTACGGGATGGCCATGCCCCAGTTGTACGCCGACTTCGCCGTGAACGACTGGACCTTCCGCGTCGGGCACTTCTACGCCAACGTCGGCTACGAGGTGGTGCCGGCCGTCGACAACTTCTTCTACTCCCACACGTATACCTATCAATACGGCGAGCCCTTCACCTACACCGGGGCGATGGCCCAATGGCAGTTCAACGAGCGGCTTTCGCTGGTAGCGGGGTTCCACCGCGGCTGGGACCAGTGGGAAGACAACAACCGGGAACTCGGCTTCCTCGGCGGCGTGACCTGGAAGAACGAGGAGACGGGTACGTCGATCGCCTTCGGCATCACCGCGAGCAACGAGCAAGTGGACCAGTCCAGTTCGCTCACCATGTACAGCATCGTGCTGACGCAGAAGCTCGGCCAGCGATGGCGGTGGGTGTTGCAGCACGACGGGGCCCACGAGAGCAACGTCCAGATCGACGGGACGGACGTGGGAACGGCCAACTGGTTCGGCGTGGTGAACTACCTCATCTTCGATCTGAATCCCCAATGGAGTTTCGGCCTGCGGTATGAGTGGTTCTCCGACAACGACGGGACCCGGGTGCGGGCTCCAGGCTACCCTCACCGCATCGACTTCCAACCGGACCCGCCCTTCGGGGCCTACTGGAACGACATCTCGATCGGGTTCAACTACCGGCCACACCGCAACGTGACGCTTCGCAGCGAGGGCCGTTGGGACTGGGTCGGACCGGTCGGCGCCACCAGCGTCTATCCGTTTGACGATCAGAGCCGCGGGAACCAGTTCCTCTTCGCCACCGATCTGATTATCCAGTTCTGAGGGAGCCGGAGCGGGATCGTTCTTGCTGGGGCGAGCCGGGTCGCGGTGCAGTGACCTGCCCGCTCGCGCTTCGGGCCGGCGTTTGGCCCTGAACGATTCTGGCGTCGCGGTGCCCGGATCTCCAATGCCGCGATGTGAGGGAATCGACGCCCGTCTCTTTTTCCCAGTCGTTAGCCTTTGCCTGACAAGAAGAATCATACGTCTGGCGGGTGGGTTTCCGCGGGCATTTCCGGTCATGTCGTTACGAGCGGCGTTCCGATAGCAACAGTAATGGCGGCCAAACAGGATGAGCCTGCCAATCCGTGCCAAGAGAGGTTCTCCTAGGGTGCCCGAGCGTTCGGAAGACACCTTCCCGCAACCCCTCTTCTGAGTCGGAGTCAAAACCAATGAGATGTTTGAGAGTCGTCGCTACAGCACTGCTGCTTTGCGCCCTGTTGAACGGCGCGGCTTGGGCCCAGCAGTCGGTCGTCCCCGCGGGATATCCCCAGCAAAGCCAATCGCCTTACTCGGAGGTGGGCAGCCCGTCGCAACTCAGAGCGCAGTACGCCTCGACGTCGAATGACTACGTCGCTTACAGCGCGGAGGAAGAGGAGGAAGCGGAAGACACGTGTCGTTGGTGCCACGGCGGCAAGCTCGGGGAACCTTGGGCCCTTCCGCAGCCCAACTTCTTCAAGGAGAAGGGTATCAATATCAGCGGTTGGGTCGAAGCCGGCGTGTACACCAACGCGCACGGCGCCTTGTCGAACGGCCCGCTGGGCTTCGACAACCGGACCGACTTCAATATGCACCAGCTCGCACTCGCCATCGAGAAGAAGACGGATACGGAGAAGAAGTGCTGGGACATCGGCGGACGCGTCGACTACCTTTTCGGTGCGGACGGCCCCGATGCCCAGGCCTTCGGGGACCAGAGCTGGGACTACGGCTGGAATAGCTCGTCCCAATATGGTTCCGCGATTCCCCAGATGTACGTGGAACTGGCCTTCGGGGACTGGACCATCAAGGGAGGGCGGTTCTGGACCGCGATCGGGTACGAAGTCGTTCCCGCGACGGGCAACTTCTTCTTCAGCCACTCCTACACCTGCTACTACGCCGAACCGTTCACCCACACCGGCTTCCAAGTCACACGCAAGATCAACGACAAGTTGAGCCTGTTCGGCGGCTGGGTCGACGGCTGGGACAGCGGCTTTGACAACCGCAACAGCGCCGACAACTTCCTCGGCGGGGTGAACCTCACCTTCTCCGAAAAGGCCTCTCTCATTTGGGCCGTGACGGCGGGGAACTGGGGAAGCGGCGTCATCGGCAATGCCGGCAAGATCTACATGAACAGCTTCGTCTTCAACTATAAGCTCACGGACAAGTGGACCTACGTGTTCCAGCACGACCTGGGAAGCAACACGGACAACGGGACCGGCGATACCATGTGGTACGGCGTCAACCAGTACCTCACCTACCAGATCAACGACTGCACGGCGGTCGGCGCCCGCCTCGAATGGTTCCGCGACAACGACGGGGTCCGCGTGGTGGCAGGCAATGCGGGCAACTACTACGAGGCCACCTTAGGCGTCAACGTCAAGCCCCACTCGAACCTCCTCATCCGGCCGGAAATCCGCTGGGACTGGTATGAAGGCACGGTCACCGGAGGAAGCCCCTTCAACAACGGCCAGTCGAACAGTCAGTTCTCCGGGGGCTTCGACATGATCGTCACCTTCTGACGACGCACGGGCAGACCCCGTCCGTCCCACGGACGCCTGCCCGAACCTCCGGGGACGCTGCTTGGGCACGGATTGACCGGAGAGTGCGCTCGGCAGATCGTGATCGGAAGAAGTGAGTGTTGCGCGACCCAGAGGGTCACACCGGCGCTTGGTCGGCGCCGGTGTGACCTTTTTTCGTGCTGTCATGTGCGTCTTGGAATGCCCGAAAGTCGGGCATTTGGGGCGGCGACCGTCGGGCGGGCGCCGGATTCTCTTCAAGGAATTGGCGCCCCAACTCCTTGAATCCCATAGGGCTGCGCTGTCTCGTCCGGTTCTCTTCGCGCGAGTTTGGCACGTCGGTTGCATCGTTGCAGCGATTACCTTCCGGAAACCCCAAACCTAACCCGGCCGGTTGGGCTCGGCGCATGCCGGCTTGTTCGTCGTGCCCTCTTCCAGCGGCGACGAGGCCGCTTGGCGTGCCGAGGGGCAGGAAGGTTGCGCCGGCTAGCCGCGGGTCGTCCGGCGGGATCCTCTGGGAGAGTTCACAGGCTCCCATCGAAGCTCCGCACCACCCGGCAGGTCCGCGGCGCCGGCACCTCTTCCTTTGCCCCTTGAGTCTCCGGCCGCGGCCCGATACCATTCCCTGTGGGAGGGTCGCGGTCGAACCTTCCCTTGACCCTGAATCGGAGACTCGGTGCGATGAAACTGATCATAGCCGTCATCCAGCCCAACCGGCTCGAAGCGGTGAAGCAAGCCCTGGCCGACGTGGAAGTATTCCGGCTGACCGTCATGGATGTGCAGGGCTTCGGCCGGCAGAAAGGACACAGCGAGTTGTACCGCGGGCATGAAGTCACCGTGAACCTGGTCCGCAAGGTGCAGCTCATGATCGCCGTGAACGACACCTTCCTCCAGCCCACCATCGACGCCATCATCAAGGGCGGCCGCAGCGGGGCCACCGGCGAGGTCGGCGACGGCAAGGTCTTCGTCGTGCCCCTGGAGGACTGCATCCGCATCCGCACCGGCGAACGCGGCGGGGAAGCGATCTGATTGGCCTCCCCGGATTCTGGGAGACCATGGCCCTGTGTTTAGGGAGGGTGGTCAGAACGGTAAGTAAACGACGCGGTCCCGCCACTCCTCGAATTCCGACGCCGACCATATCAGGAATACGCACTCAGCAACCGGCCGCGTGGGACGGCTTTGGGGAATGAGAAACAGCCCGTGAATACCGCGTCCGTCCGTGACGCGCCGATGGGCAGTCGACTTCATCGTGTTCACGTCGTGAGACAGCACCAGCCAGTGTTCTCGCCAAGCGAAGTTCAGCACGTCCTCATCGGATGCCGAACCGATCCCCTCCTCCCCCACGGTACTAATCTCCATTGCCGGCGCCATGCGCCGGACTGCCGAGACAATGCCATAGCGGAGGTCTTCATCGGCGAGGAATCGGGGGCGACTCATGCCGTTCCCTCAGTCGGCATCGGTCGCCGTCGGGCGCGAAGGCGATTCAGAAGCGGGCCATGCTCCGTCTCGCTGCTTTGTTGGAGCTCCTTCCATCGAGCGGCCTGCTGCGCGAGGTGAAGATCGATCTCCGGCTTGTGGTGCAGGTAGAAAGCGATCGCCCCGTAGACCTGCTCCGGGGTCAATGTAGGAAATTCCTCGACGATGGCCTCCGGACTCTTCCCGTCCCAGTACGCGGCGACGACGGAATCCAGCGATACGCGGCTCCCCGCCACGAGCCAGCCGCTTTCGGCGGTTCGCCGCACATAATCTCCGGCCATGGTAGACATCGTTCGCAGCCCTCCCTACGACACCAATCCTACCTCCCCGGTCGGAGGCCAGCAAGCGGACACCTTCAATGGGTGGTGCGCGCCGGTGCCGCTGCTGGCTTGCCCAGCAGTGAAGTAGGGTGGGCAATGCCCACCACTTCCTCCCTGTAGCGTTGCAGTTGTTCCAACCGCCCTCACCCCCAGCCCCTCTCCCGTCCGACGGGAGAGGGGAGGCAGACGCGCTAACACGTAGTGCGTCAAAGCTGGGTTGCCCGCGGGCCTCCGGCCCGGCATTCCGTTACGAGCAACCCAGGCTGCTGCCGCAAACGTAGCAGAGGTAGCAGTTCCCACTGCGCACGGTGATCGAACCGCATTTCTCGCAGATCGGCGCATCGGTCTGAAAAGCGGCAAACTGCTCGCTCAGACTGCCCAGCGCGGCTTCCATCTCGGTCGACGCGACCATGGCGGAGGGATTGGCCGCGCCGACCTGGGCCCGTGCTGCGCTCGCCTTGGGAGCCATGCTATGGCCGTTGCCGTTGGCGGCCCCGTTTCCTGCCTTGCCGCCGGGTCCTCCGGCCGTCTTCGTCTTCCCGCCGACAGGGCCGGGGGAGGCGGCCGATCCTGGCCCGGGGTTCG
>CAYSGY010000166.1:0-10614 GCA_964430315.1 uncultured Planctomycetaceae bacterium | reverse complement strand
AGCATGACCGACAGCCCCACGAAGATCCTCGTGCTCGGACTCGGCAATCCGCTCGTCACCGACGACAGTGTCGGCCTGCGTGTGGCCGCGAGGCTTGAACCGCTGTTAGCGGATCGCCCGGAGGTGGAAGTCTCCGAGGACTATTGGGGGGGGCTCCGGCTGATGGAACGGATGGTCGGGTTTGACCGGGCGATCGTGATCGACGCCATCTGCACCGGCGCCCCGCCCGGCACGATCCACCACCTCACCCCCGACGCGATCCCCACCCAGCGGAGTTCGTCCAGCCACGACGTCAACCTGCCGACGGCCCTGGCGCTGGGACGCACCGCCGGATTGCCGTTGCCCCGCGACGAGCACATCCTCCTTGTCGGCATCGAAGCGGAAGATATACTGTCGTTTAGTGAACAATGCACCCCTGCTGTTGAGGCCGCCATTGCCCCGGCCGTGGAGGAGGTTCTCCAGATGGTGGCACGGTTTGCGGACCTCGAAGCCTGAATCCCCAAGGTACCTGAGGAGACCCATGCCATGATCTCGCCCGAGGTTTTGCGACGCTACCCCTATTTCGCTGGAGTCAGCGAGGAGAGCCTCAAGGCGGTCGCCATGATTGCGGACGAGAAGGCGGTCCCCGCCGGGACGCAACTCTTCAGTGAAGGCGACCCCGCCGACAGCATGAACATCGTGGTCCACGGGGAGATCAACGTCCAGTACGTCCTGGGCAACGGCGAGCGCCGCACCGTGGATACCCTCGTCGACGGCGATATCCTGGGGTGGTCCGCTTTGGTGGAGCCCTACAAGTACACGGCGGTCGGCACAACGAGCAAGGACGCGCAGTTCGTCACCATTCGGGCCCAGAAGCTCCGCGATCTGTGCGACAAGGATCCCCTCTTGGGCTACCGTTTGACGACCCAGATCGCCAAGCTGCTTGCGCATCGCCTGGAAGGCGCTCGTGTTCAACTCGCCGCCATCGACTGAGCGTTGCCCGGCCCTTGGCTAAGGGGACAGGCACATTTTACGGCCGTCACGCTTCGCGAGGGGCCACCCAAAACGGGCCGAAAAATGAGCCAGTCCCCGGCCGGTGAAGAGCCTGAGAGGGCAGGTTTCCGCTGCTACTTCTTGTTCTCCCCAAATGCGGAGAAAATGCCGCCCGGCATCGCAGTTCCCTCGGGAATCGGGGCAGAAGGCCCCCGGATTTCCCGGGGCGCCTCCGGGACGTCGATGTGAATATCCAGGGGCAGGCCATAGGCAGGCTGAGGGACCTCGGGCAACGCTCTCTCGGCAACGGGGATCCTGGGCATCTCAGGCGAGGCCTTCGTCTCGCTGCTTCCCCCGCGCGCACCGCAGCCCACCAGAAGCAAGAATGCCATCGCGATGAGTAAGAGTTCTGACTCCATACCAGCTATTATGCGCCACTGCCGGGCGAGTGGCGAATCTTGTGTGAATTTCGCTTCAGAAATCTCGCGAGCCCCGGTGGCAGCGAGTATCGTCGCTTGGGCTTCGGGCTCGTGTGGCACATCCTCACCTGCGCCGCTTCTGTAGGCCCTCATTCAAGAACCACCCAAACGTGGTCCGGCTTCGCAGAGTGGCTCTGGGGTACCTAGGTGAGCTATGGGCCTCCAGCCTGAGTATTCGGTATGAATGCCCCAGAATCTCTGAATTGCATTCTGGACGCCCGCCGATTGTGAATCTATAATCACAATAGAGGTTGGCCATGAGCGACGAGAAGCTGGATACCGAGATCCGCCGGGAGCAGATCGCCGAGGCGGTGTTGAGCCTGGTGGCGGCCCACGGGGTGAATCGCCTGAGCATGGCGAGAGTCGCGCGGCACGTCGGGCTGGTGCCGTCGGGCATCTATCGCCATTTCAAGAACAAGGACGAGATGATCCTGGCGGCGCTGGACCGGATCGAGGTCCGTCTTCAGGAGAACATCCGGGCCGCGGCCGAGGAGAACTCCGATCCGCTGGATCAATTGCGGACCCTGCTGATGCGGCACGTCCGGATGATCCGTGAGGGGCGCGCGGTGCCGAGAATCGTCCTTTCCGACGATGCCCACAGTGGCCATCCTGAAAGGCTGGCCCGTGTCCGGCAAATCGTCGGCGCGTACCTCGGCCACCTCGCGGAGTTGGTGCGCCAGGGACAAGTCGAAGGCACGATCCGGGCCGACGTGGATCCGCCCACCGCGGCGCTCATGTTCCTGGGGATCGTCATCCCCGCAGGCATCCTCTGGCATCTCACCGACGGGAAGTTCGATGCGACCCGACACGCGGAGCGGGCTTGGCAAGTCTTCCGCCGAGCGGTCGTCACGGAGGCCGGTTTCACCACGGAAACTATGTGAACTGAGCGTCACAAAAGGTACGCCTATGGCTCGTCGCAAGATCTTTGTCGCCGTTGGCATCGTCGCCGTGTTCGCGATGGCACTCGCGTATTTGGGAAAGCTGGGATATTCGAGTCGAGGTGGCGGTCTGCTCGCGCGTCTTGGGTTAGACGCATCCGGCGGTGGCGGCGTGGTCCGCGTCTCGGGCAACATCGAATTGACCGACATCGACATCAGTTTCAAACTCCCCGGCCGAGTGGCCAGGCGGCTATTTGATGAAGGAGAATACGTCGAGGGCGGGAAATGCATCGCCGTGCTCGAAAGCAAGGACTTGGAAGCCGAGGTTGCGGTGCGGGAGGCGGAATGGCGCGTGGCTCAGGCCGCCTGGGATGAATTGGAGAACGGTTCTCGCAAGGAGGACAAAGAGGCGGCCCGGGCCGCCATGGAGAAGGCGGAGCAGTTCTCCAAGGAGCTCGAAGCTGGTTCACGGCCTCAGGAAATCGAGGCCGCCCTGGCCACGCTTCAAAGCGCCGAAGTCGAGAAGGCCCGGCTGGCGGAGGAATTGGGCCGCGCCAAGCGGCTCTACCATGAAAACCAGCGGATTCTCTCCGAAGAAGACTACCGGCGTCAGGAGGCGGCCTACGAGGTCGCCGTTGCCAAGTGCCGTGAGGCCCAGGAGCGATATACCCTGGTGAAGATCGGCCCCCGCGACGAGCAGAAGCGTCAGGCCAAGGCCGCCTTCGAGCAAGCCGCCTGGCAGTGGCGACTTGTGGACGCGGGCGCGCGGGAGGAGGTCCGGCGCCAGGCGCGTGCCCGGCTCGACGAAGCCAAAGCCGCCCTCGATCTCGCCAAGACCAAACTCGGGTACGCGGAAGTGTTCGCCCCCGCCCTTCAGCCGGCGGGTCCGTGGAAGGACGAAGGGCCGCGCAAGTATGTCGTGCTCTCGAAGAACGTCGAGCCGGGCGAATACGTAGCTCCGGGAACCCCGGTCGTGACCCTTGGCGATCTCGCGCGTCCGTGGCTGCGGGCGTACATCGACTACGACGCGTCGAAGCCGGTGAAGTACGGACAGAAGGCCAGAGTCTACGTGGGCAGCGATCGTAGCACGTACCACGAAGGCTGGGTTGGCTTCATCTCCTCGGAGGCCGAGTTCACGCCCAAGAACGTCCAGACGGAAAAGGAACGCACCAAGCTGGTCTATCGGATCAAGATCTACATCGACAACCGCGACCTCCAGTTGAAACGCGGTGTGCCGGCCGACGCCGACATCCTGCTCGATTCCGTGGCGGCCCCCTAGCCGGGGAGGGCGAAGCGTTACAGGAGAGATGGGAGAAGAAGAAGGGAAAATGGAAGAGACCTGAACGACAGGGTATTCCTTTCTCTTTCCCCTTTTCCCTGTGGTTCTCTTTCCTTTTCCCTTCCTCTTCCTCGCTGTAAGACAACCATACGCCCAATACACGACGGTATCCGGCCATGGACGCAATTCGCACCGACGCACTCACCAAGTCGTTTGGCACGATGGCGGCCGTGGACCGGCTCACCCTTTCGGTCGCGGAAGGGGAGATCTTCGGCCTGGTCGGGCCCGACGGGGCGGGAAAGACCACCACGATGCGGCTCCTGACGGCCATCATGGAGCCCACCTCGGGCGACGCCTGGGTGGCCGGCCGGCACATTGTGCGCGACGCCGAGGCGATCAAGGAGAACATCGGCTACATGAGCCAGCGGTTCGGGCTCTACCCGGACCTCACCGTCATGGAGAACCTCGACTTCTATGCCGACATCTACGACGTGCCCCGGCGCGGCAGGCGGGAGAAGGTCGACCGGCTGCTGGCGTTCAGCAATCTGACGCCGTTTCGGCGGCGACTTGCGGGAAACCTGTCGGGCGGGATGAAACAGAAGTTGGGCCTCGCCTGCGCCCTGGTCCATACGCCCAAGGTCCTCTTCCTCGACGAGCCGACCAACGGCGTCGATCCCGTCTCGCGCCGCGATTTCTGGCGGATCCTCTATCAACTCCTGCGCGAGCGGGTCACGATCTTCGTCTCCACCGCGTATCTCGACGAGGCCGAACGGTGCAATCGCCTGGCCCTGCTGCACCAGGGGAGGCTGCTTGCGTACGGGACGCCCCAGGAGGTGAAGCAACTCATGCGGGGCACCATTTTGGAGATCCGGTCGCCCCAACCCCGCCGAGCCACGGCGCTCTTGCGTGAGCAACTCGCGGGCATGCCGGTGGGCTTGTTCGGCGACCGCGTCCACGTGGTCAGTACCGAGCCGGAGGCCACTGCCCGGCGTGCGGAAGCGATCCTCGCCTCGGCCGGGCTTCCCGCCACCGGCATCCGCCCGATCGAGCCCTCGCTGGAAGACGTGTTCGTGTCGGTGCTGGGACAAGGCGGCGAGACGAAAGCGGAGATATCAAATTGAGAATATCAAATCGCAAATATCAAATAGAAGATGGAGATTCGGTGATTTCGGGAGGTGGTGGAGGAGCTGTAGGGAACGCCCTCTGTGGCGTTCCGGGCAGCGCAGTGGCGGCATCCATGGCGTTTCACGGAACGCCACAGAGGGCGTTCCCTACAGGTACACGCCCGGGAGTGGTCATCCATTTGATATTTGCATTCTGCAATTTGCCATTTGACATCTGCCATTGGATGTCTTCAATCCAAATCCCTTGAGCGCACTGTTCCCAGAATTCCCAAGCACCATGACCGATTCCTCCGTTGAACAAGCCGTGGTGGTCCGCGACCTCGAGAAGCGGTTCGGCGGCTTCGTGGCCGTGAACCGGGTGAGTTTCTCTGTGAACCGGGGGGAGATTTATGGGTTCCTGGGGCCGAACGGGGCCGGGAAGTCGACGACGATCCGCATGCTCTGCGGTATTCTCGCGCCGACGTCGGGCACGGGGACCGTGGGCGGGTTCGATATCCGCACACAGTCCGAGGCGATCAAGGCGACGATCGGGTACATGAGCCAGAAGTTCTCGCTCTACCAGGACCTGACCGTCGAGGAGAACATCGACTTCTACAGCGGCATCTACGGCATCCCGCCCGGGCGGCGGGCCGAACGGAAGGAGTGGGTGATCGACATGGCCGGCCTGGCCGAGCACCGCAGGCGGCCCACCGCCATCCTGTCCGGCGGTTGGAAGCAGCGGCTGGCCCTGGGCTGCGCGATCGTCCACCAACCGCCGATCGTCTTCCTGGACGAGCCTACCTCCGGCGTCGATCCGATCAGCCGGCGGCAGTTCTGGGACCTGATCTACGAGATGGCCGGCCGCGGCGTGACCGTCTTCGTCACCACGCACTACATGGATGAGGCCGAGTATTGCGACCGCCTGGCCCTGATCTACCGCGGCGAGTTGATCGCCACCGGCACGCCCGAGTCGCTGAAGACCGCCTTGATGAAAGAACACATCGTCGAGGTGCTCTGCGACCACGCGGAAGTGGCTATGGCGGGAATCGAGAAGCTCGACGGCGTGAAGGAAGCGGCCTTGTTCGGGCGCGGGCTCCACGTGGTTGCCGACGACGCCGGGCGGGCCACGACTGCGATCCGGGACCTGCTCGCGGCGCAAGGCTACCGCGTCGAACGGATTGAGCGGATCGTCCCGTCGCTGGAAGACGTCTTCGTCTCGCTCATCGAAGCCCGGGACCGGGCCGAACACCCGCAAGCGGAGGTGTTGCGATGAAACCCCGCCGCGTCTGGGCCGTGGCCCGGAAGGAATTCCTGCACATCCTCCGCGATCCGCGGAGCCTCGGCATGGCAATCGCGATTCCGATGCTCATGCTGATCCTCTTCGGCTACGCGCTGACGGTCGACGTGGACGACGTGCCCACGGTCGTCTGGGACCAGAGCGGATCACAGGCCAGCAGTGAGTTTCTCAGCCGGTTCGGCGGGTCGCCGTACTTCCACATCCTCGGCTACGAGCGGGACTACGGGGCCTTGGAGCGGGCGATCGACACGCGCCGGGCGCTGGCCGCCCTGGTCATCCCCGGCGATTTTGCCGAACGGGTCCAGACCGGCCGGAAGGTGGCCGTGCAGATGATCGTCGACGGCAGCGACTCGAACACGGCTACCATCGCCATCGGTTACGCCGAGACGATCGCGCGGATCTACGCCCAGGAGGTGGCCGTGGAAACCCTGCAGCGGGCCGGCGGGCCCGCAATGCGGCTGCCGCTTGAGGTCCAGCCCCGCGTCTGGTTCAACGCCGACATGGAGTCACGCAACTACATCATCCCCGGGCTGATCGCCGTCATCATGATGGTCATTGCCGCCCTGCTCACCTCGCTTACCGTGGCGCGGGAATGGGAACGCGGGACCATGGAGCAACTCGTCTCCACGCCGGTCAAGGGACCGGAGTTGATCCTCGGGAAGCTGCTCCCCTACTTCGCGGTCGGCATGTTCGACGTGCTCCTGGCGGTCCTGATGGGTGAATTCCTTTTCGGGGTGCCCCTGCGCGGCAACGTCGCGCTGTTGTTCGGCATGGCGGCGGTCTTCCTGGCCGGCGGGCTCTCGATCGGGATGTTCATCAGCATCGTCACCAGGAGCCAGCTCCTGGCAAGCCAGGTCGCGATGATGTCGACGTTCCTCCCGGCATTCCTGCTCTCGGGCTTCATGGTACCGATCGCCAACATGCCACCGGCGATCCGGGCCGTGACCTATATCGTCCCGGCCCGGTACTTCGTGGCGATCCTCCACGGGATCTACCTGAAAGGCGTAGGCCTGGAGATCCTCGGCTTCGAGGCGATCCTGTTGACCGTTTTCGGCACCGTGATGGTCCTGCTATCGAATGGGAAGTTCAAGAAGAAGTTGACCTAAGGCGGCCCTGGCGAGACGCTTGGCCGCGGCCAAGCGGCGGGCAAGCCCGCCCGCTACGCGGAATGCGTTTGTACAAACCGCGATATAGGACCCTAATCCCTAGTCCCTAATCCCTAATCCCTAATCCCCGCCTCCGCCATGTTCGACCGCATCCGGCACATGCTGATCAAGGAATTCATCCAGGTATTCCGCGATCCCCGCATGCGCACGGTGATCTTCATCATCCCCTGCATCCAGACGATCGTGATCGGCTACGCGGTCACGCTCGACGTCCGCGACGTCCGGACCGCCGTATACGACCTGGACAACACGACGGACAGCCGCGAGTTGACCGCCCAGTTTGTCCGCTCGGGCTACTTCCGCGTCGTGAAATACGTCGACCACGACGAGGACGCCCAGGCCCTGGTGGACCGCGGCCTGGTCAGCGTTGTGCTGCATTTCAACTGCGGATTTTCCGAGGATCTGCGGGGCAACCGGACGGCCCAACTCCAGGTGATCGTCGACGGCACCGATTCGAACACCGCCGGCATCGTACTCGCCTACGCCAGCCGCATCGCCTCCGTGTTCTCAGAACAGGTTCTCGTGGAACGGTTCGACCGGCTGAGCGGCTCCCCCCGCGACACCAACCTGGTGGAACTGCGGTCCCGGGCGTGGTTCAACGAGAACCTCGAGAGCCGCGACTACTTCGTGCCCGGGGTGATCGTCATCGTCGTGACACTGGTCACGCTCCTGCTGACGAGCATGGCCGTGGTGCGGGAAAAGGAGATCGGGACCATGGAGCAGATCATGGTCACTCCGATCACGCCCACCGAGTTCGTGCTGGGGAAGACGGTCCCGTTCGCCTTAATCGGGTTTGCCGACGTGCTCATGGTCACGCTGGTCGGCACGCTCTGGTTCCAGGTGCCGATCCGGGGGAGCATCCCGCTGCTGCTCTTCGCGACGGGTCTGTACCTGATGACCACGCTCGGGGTCGGGCTCTTCATCTCCACGGTCAGCCAAACACAACAGCAGGCGATGATGAGCACCTTCTTCTTCTTCTTCCCTGCGATGTTGCTTTCGGGCTTCGCCTTCCCGATCGCCAACATGCCGGAGACGGTCCAATGGCTGACCCTGGTGAATCCGCTGAGCTACTTCCTGGTCATCGTCCGAGGAATTTTCCTCAAAGGGATCGGGGCCGACGTGCTGTGGCGAGAACTGCTCACCCTGGCCGCAATGGGGGTGGCCACCCTGTGGCTCGTCGGCCGACGGTTCCACAAAACCCTTAGCTAGCGGCGCCTAGCTAGCTCAGTCCTCGTCTTCCCAGTCCTCCTCTTCCTCTTCGTCTTCCTCTTCATCGTCCCAGTCTTCATCTTCCTCTTCTTCCTCCCAGTCCTCGTCCTCGAGATCCTCTTCGTCTTCGTCTTCCTCTTCGTCGAGGTCTTCGTCTTCTTCGTCCTCGACTTCCTCCCAGTCGCTGTCCTCGAAGTCCTCGTCGTCGAGATCCTCGTCCTCGTCGAGGTCCTCGTCCTCGTCTTCGTCTTCCTCTTCGTCCTCGAAATCCTCGTCTTCGTCTTCGAAATCTTCGTCCTCGTCGGACTCGTCACGGCCAGCCACCAGCCGGGAACGGTTCATCCGCTGGGCCAGAGCAGAGGTCCCCTGGGCTTCTTCCCAAATGGGATGGATGTCACTGAGAGTCTTCACGATCGGATCACCTCCCGGATTCTTGGAGCCTATGGGTTGATTCAACATTTCGTCCGTTTGGGACGTCTCCTCTGGCACGTCCGGGCCGCGGATTGCGGCATCCGGCTCGCCCGAGCGTTGCCACGCTCGCCGAGGTAGTTCGTCCAGGTCGCGCAAACCGAACACTTGGAGGAACATACGGGTCGTACCGTACAGGAACGGCCGTCCCAGTTCTTCCGACTTGCCTACAATTCGCACTAACCCCCGTTCCATCAGTTGCCGGAGGATTTCGCCGCATTGCACGCCGCGGATCGCTTCAATATCGGCCCGCAACACCGGCTGGCGATACGCGATCACCGCCAAGGTTTCCAGTGCAGGCGCCGACAATCGTACCTCAGCCGGCACGACTTGCAAGCGTCTGAGCCAGGGGGCGAATTTCGCCCTCGACAGCAACTGGAATCCCCCGGCCACCTCGACCACGCGGAAGGAACACCCCTCCGTATCGTAGAGCCGGTTGAGCGCTCGGACCAGTGTACGCGCTTCGGTGCCGTCAGCCAAGCCACTCAATAAAGCCAGTTTTCGGCTTCCCAACGGTTCCCGTGCAAGGAAAAGGACCGACTCAAGATTCGCTACCTTGATTGGTCGGGATGATTTCTCCTCGACAGAAGTAGCCCCGAGCCTCTTTCCACTCCAAAGTGGGTGATAGACTCCGAATCTTGAAGGAGAGCTGCCCGGCCAGGCACTCTCCAACAGGGGCAGCGGGTATGGCTGAGCCACACGGACGAGGTGTCGTCCCGCCCCGCGGCACTTGGCGGTCGAGATCATAGGAGCAAACCAACCCCCCCACCAGGGAGTCCTCGCCAAGACATGCTGGATGCCACCCATTTGCCCGTAACAGACAATCCTTCGCTCTGCTGGCAAATCTGTACGCATACGCGGGACCACGCACCTTGAACCTGCGCGAGGTGCGTGCTAGCAGGAAAGGACGCGCCCGGCAGCCTACCTCCTGCAAGGCCAGTAAGCAAGGGCAAAAACCGACTTTCAGGGGGTCACGGGTCCATGTCAGCTTTTTCGGCTCTCGGGGAGGGGCAGAAAACGTCAATAGCACATCTTGCGGTTTGTCGGGTAAGCTGGGTGGCCTGAGTAGGTGCCGGGAGGAGTCGCTCCAGGGTTTTCGGTTGATCGGGAGACAGGTAAAGGCTGGTCTGGTGGTCCTTCGTCCCGGACAAGACCCGGCTGGTGCCATTCCGCAAGCCGCAACGTGAACGGAAGCCGCCCGACGGGAGCGGGCCGGGGACGTTCGACTTCCTAAGGCTCACGCACTTTTGGGCGCGGTCCCGGAAGGGGAACTGGATCCTGAAGCGGAAGACGGCGGCCAGCCGGTACACGCGGGCGGTCAGGACGATCTCCCAGTGGTGCCGGTCTCATCGACACGACCCGATGGCGGAACAACACAAGACCCTGTGCCAGAAGCTGCGAGGGCACGCGGCGTATTATGGGATCACGGGCAACAGCCCGGCGCTCTCCCGTTTTCGCTACGAAGTCCTCCATGCCTGGCGGAAGTGACTGATGCGGCGACGGCGGGCGTGGAGCGCCTCGTGGCGCTACCCGCTGCCTTCCCTGCACGCAGTTCACTCGGTGTGCCGTGGCGCAGCAAACGGATAACCTCGAGGAACCGAATGCGTTAATTGCGCACGTTCGGGTCTGTGGGATCCCCGGGCGGGCAACCGCCCGGGGCCACCCGGTCCTTTAGCTCCCCCCCGCCAGTCCAGTACGTTCTTGAGCAGGCGGTCGTTGTTCCAGACAAACGGCAACACGGCTTCCGACTTGCGACGCATCCT
>CAYSGY010000165.1:0-10654 GCA_964430315.1 uncultured Planctomycetaceae bacterium | reverse complement strand
GGACCCGCTCGGTTGCATCCATCGGTATTCCTTCTGTGCGTTGACTGGAAATGCGTCGCTAGAGGATCAGCATTGCGTCCCCGTAACTGTAGAAGCGGTATTCCTCGCGAATCGCCTCCTCGTAGGCCTGCATGACCAATTCGTCGCCGCCGAAGGTGCGGACCAGAACCAGGAGGGTCGTTCGCGGCAAATGGAAATTGGTCAGAAGCGCATCGACCACCCGGAACGAATACGAGGGCCGGATGAACAACTCGGTCATTCCGGTGAACGGTCGGAGCGTACCGTCTTGGGCGGCGGTTTCCAGCACGCGGACGCTCGTGGTCCCGACGGCCACAATGCGTCCGCCTCGCTGGCGAGCCTGACGGATCCTGTCGACCGCCTCCTGGGAAAGGCTCGCCCATTCCGCGTGCATCCGGTGCTCAGCCAGTGCCTCGCTCACAATCGGCCGGAAGGTCCCCAAGCCAACATTCAGGGTGAGGTAGCACAGGAGGATCCCTTGCTTGTCGAGCTTCTCCAACAGCGCGGTCGTGAAGTGCAGCCCGGCGGTCGGGGCAGCCACCGCACCGGGGGCCTTGGCATAGACCGTCTGGTAGTTCTCGCGGTCGGAGTCGAGCATCTCCCCCTTGCGGATGTACGGTGGCAACGGGACCCGGCCTACTCGATCCAAGATGGCGAGCGTCTCCTCCGGGGACTCCGGACGCACGACCCACACCCCCTCGGCTTGGCAGGCGGCCAAGGTGAGCCGGATGTCGTCCCGTCCTTGGGCATTGACCAGCGTGATCGACTCCCCGGAAACCGGCCGGCCCCGCGTCTTGCACACAACCCTCCAGAACCCCTCTTTCGACGTGTCCAGAAAGAGCCCTTCCCAGTGCCCGCCCGTCGCCGTCCGGTAACCGACAAGGCGAGCGGGAACGACGCGCGCGTCGTTCAAGACGAGGCAGTCCCCCTTCAGTAGGATTTCCGGGAGGTCGCGCACGTACCGATGGCTCAAGGACTTCGCCTGGCGATCGACGACCAAGAGCCGCGCGTCGGCCCGGTGAGGCAGGGGCGACTGCGCGATCAGGGAGCGCGGGAGTTCGTAATTGTACTGATCGAGTTCGGACATGGCGGGACGGCAGACTATACTCAAGAGACGCTCCATCGAGTATATGCCGCCAACCCATCCCAGGGCAGGGGGCCATGGCCGGACTGAACATTGCGTTGTGCATCACGGACCTCGACGTCGGAGGGGCCGAGCAGGCGTTGGTCGCCCTCGCCACCCGGCTCGATCGGTCTCGTTTTGCGGCCCGGGTCTACTGCCTCGGTCCGGAGCCTTCACGACCCGATGCCTCGTGCGCCGCCGCGCTGCGGGCCGCCGGGGTGGCGGTCGAGTGCCTTGGCGCGCAACGCTGCATCGACTTCCCTCGCACGGTGGGGAAACTCGCCGGATGCTTCCGTCGCCAGCGTCCCGACGTGGTCCAGACGTTTCTCTTCCACGCGAATCTCGTGGGCAGGATCGCGGCCCGTTGGGTGGGGGTTCCGAGGGTGGTCTGTGGGATCCGCGTCGCGGAGCGCCACGCCCGGTGGCATCTTTGGCTGGATCGCTTGACGGCGCGATGGGTCGATCGCTACGTCTGCGTGAGCCATGGCGTGGCCCGATTCTCGGCCAACACCGGACTTCCCCCCCAACGGATCGTGGTCATTCCCAATGGAATCGATGCCACGCAATACGAAGGGGCGTCGGGAGCGACCGATGACCTGGGACTCCCGCCCGGGCAACGCCGGGTGACGTTCGTCGGCCGGCTCGAGCCGCAGAAGGGGGTCCGGTGGCTCCTGGAGACGGCCTCGGAGTGGCTCGCTCGTCTTCCCGATTGTGACCTCGTCCTGGTCGGTCGTGGGCCCGACCGGCCGGCCCTCGAACGATTCGCAGCCGATCGCGGGATTTCCTCCCGGGTCCATTTCCTTGGGTGGCGATCCGATGTGCCGAGGATCCTCCGTGCCAGCGACCTGCTCGTGCTTCCTTCCCGCTGGGAGGGGATGCCGAACGTGGTTCTGCAAGCCATGGCCAGCGGACTGCCGGTGCTCGCGACCGACGTCGAGGGGGTGGCCGAACTCCTGGAATCGAGTACCGATGCACAAATGGTCGCCTATGGCGACACCGCGGGCTTCGTGGCCCGAATCGTGCGTCTGCTTTCCGACCGCCAACTCGCCCAACGGCTCGGGCAAGCGAACCGTCGGCGTGCTGAACGCGAGTTCAGCATCGAACAGACGGTGATTGCGTATCAGGACCTCTGGGCATCGCTGGCAGCCCACCCCGCTTGAATCTCGGAAGAAAATTTTCCGCGATTTGCGAAGTGCTTTCTTGCTGGAAGTCGGCTCCGGACCGTCCCCTACGATCGCGCCGGTTGACGAAGCGCGCGCCCCGGCCAACGAACCGCGCTTGACGTGGGGAGAGAACTGGTTATCTTTGGGAGCTAGTGGGAAGAAATGGGGATAAGTGGATGTTGCTCACGGGAACCTTCGCCCGCTCGATCGACCAGAAACTGCGGGTCGCGATCCCCAAACGTCTTCGGGAAACTCTTGGGTGCCCCGTCGGAGGGAACCTCTATGTCGCGCCCGGAACCGATGGTTCCCTGGCAATCTACACGGAGGAGGCATTTGCAGCCTGGGGAGAGCGGCTGAGAACCGCTCCTCCCACGCAGAAAGAGGTGCGGGCGTTCACGCGGCTGTTCTACGCCCAGGCCCAGCGGGTGGAACTCGATCGCCAGGGGCGGATCCGCCTCCCAGCCGATTTGGCCGCGCTGGCGCGGTTGGAAAAGGAGGCGGTCCTGCTCGGAGTGCAGGACCACCTGGAACTCTGGGCCGCGGAGCCGTGGAAACGCTATTTGGCGGAACAGCAGGTCCACTACGACGAAATCGCCGAGGCCGCCTTGGGGGGCCCGGCCCGACCTGAATAGCACGGCCTTCCAGGCCGTCCTACACCTACACGCACGGAGGGTTCGGTAACACGGCCAGGAAGGCCACACCACGTCCGTTCGCTCGCCATGCGTGAGACCGGAAACGTCCGTCACTGGCCACCCGACGGACGTTTCGCCTTGCCCGGAAGGGAAGGTCCTCACGGGTACGGGAGGCATGGAGGCCTCCGTGCCGCGGGCTTTGCGGCGACTCCGGCAGCCTTCGTGCCGGCAAGTCCGCCGCAGGCACTCGACCTCACTCGGGCACAGGGACGTGCCCGAGGTAGGGTGTCCGGGGAAAGCGATCCGCTTTCAGCCCGTAGGGTGCTCTGCGAGCACCATAACTGGTCCTGCCATGGTGCTCGCAGAGCACCCTACGGGCTGCCAACATTCCCTCCGCTCGTCCAATCGGACAACTGCTCTGGCGTCAACTCGCAGAAATCCGCAGAATAGCGGGCCGTATGCCGTTGGCCAGAACCCCAATAGCTCATAGCCCACAGCTCATGACCGAGCCGTTGCCCGTGCATGTTAGCGTGCTGCGTGACGAGGTGGTTGCCGGCATCTCCCCTCGGAGTGGTGGGATTGTCGTCGATGGGACGCTCGGCGCCGGGGGCCATGCCCGGGCCTTGGCCGAGCGGGTCGGCCCCGCAGGCCTGGTGATCGGCATCGACCGGGACTCGGCGGCCCTGGATCGTGCGGAACGTCTGCTGGCCGGTTTGCCGGTGCGGTTGGTCCAGGCCAACTTCCGCGACCTGCCCGAAGTCCTCCGCACTCTGGGCGTCGAGGCAGTGGATGGAGTGGTGCTCGACCTGGGGATGTCGAGCGACCAGTTGGCCGATCCGGCACGCGGGTTCAGCTTCGACGCCGATGGCCCGCTCGATCTGCGGTTCGACCCGACGGAGGGAGAGCCGGCCTGGCGTCTGATGAACCGGCTCAGCGCCGAGCATCTTGCCGACCTCATCTACGCCTATGGCGAGGAGCGGTACAGCCGGCGGATTGCCCGGGCGATCGTCGAGTGCCGGCAAGACAAACCGATCCGAACGGCCCGGGATCTGTCGCAACTCGTGCGGAAGTGCGTCCCACGGTCGCGGGTCACGAGGATCGACCCGGCCACCCTCACGTTTCAGGCCCTGCGCATCGCGGTCAACGAGGAGTTGAAGAGTCTGGAGATTGCGCTGCGTCGCATTCCGCAGTGCCTGCGACCGGGAGGCCGCGTGGCGATCCTCAGTTTCCACTCCCTGGAAGATCGTCGCGTGAAGGAGGCCTTCCGGGACGATCCCCATTACGAGGTCCTGACGAAGAAGCCGATTCGTCCCGGTCCCGACGAGACTGCCGCGAACCCCCGCGCCCGAAGCGCTAAGCTGCGAATTGCCTCGAGGACCGCAAAGCCCGATTGAAATCCGTCCACAGTGTTCCGTCCATAGTGTATTGTTTCGAAGAGCAGGGATGCGACATGTCGAAACGTGAAACCCGCAGTCATCGGTCCATGGAAGGACAGGTCGAGGGTCTCTCCCACGGGGCCGAGGTTGACCCTTTGGAGGATCTCGACGGGTCGGAGGAACTGCTGAAGACCGATTTTACGACGGGCAACCACGTCAAGATGGTCTTGGCCGCGATTGCGGTCCTCGTCGTGGTCTTCCTTGCCGTGGTGGTCAAGTGGATGCGTCACGGGGGCGATTCTCCGGCCAAGCCCCCCGAAGAGGCCGTGGCCCATCGCGAGGTCAAGAAGGCCTTGCCGGAGAAAGAACCTCCGGGCCGGCAGGAGCGATCGGGGTTTCCTTCGGCCGGCGGATCCACCCCGCCGACGGTGGTGGCCGCGGTGCCGGGCCCGAACTCGGCGACCAAGCCGAAATCGCCCGCCTGGGGCTCCGACACCTGGACGTTCGCGTCCGACCCTCGATCGGGGAGCGGCAAGAGCAAGGAAGAGAAGCCGCCCTCGGCTGCCTCGTCCTTCCGGCCCAGGATGACGTTGTCGACGGAGACCGATCGGTCAGCCGGGGCCGCAGGAACGAAGACTTCCTCGGCGACCGACGGTTGGCAGAACGATCCCGACCGCGGATTGCCGGCCAACAGTCCTCGCCCCGCCGATCCGTTCCGGAACCGTTCGTCCGCTCCTTGGGGCCTTCGTGATGGCCCGGGGGCGGCATCCACCATCCCTTCGGCACCAGGTTCCTCGGCGGGCACGGAAAAGACTGGTGCAGATGCAGCCGGTCTCGCCCTGAATCCGCCTGCCTCACAGACCACCTTCGGGCCGCCGAGTCCCAATCCGCTCCGCACGCGGGACCCGATCGCCGGGGGCACCGGCACGGGAACCTCGACCTTGGCGACGGCGGGCGCGTCCGCAGCCGGGGTGGAGAGTCGCTTCGCCATGCCGGGAACCGATGCGAGCCGGCGTCCGGAGGCAACGGCTTCCGGGCGAAGTTCCTCGACCCTCGGTCGCGAGCTTACCGAGAACTACACCCGAACGGCAAGTGTACCGGCCCGCTCGGGCAGCAAGGTCTACATTGCCCGCGAAGGCGACAACGTGGTCGACATCGCACGCCGGGAACTCGGCAAGGCCTCGCGGTGGACCGAAATCTACGATCTCAATAAGACTGCGTTCGACAAGCCGTCGCTCGACGTGGCGCCGGGGACCCAACTCGTCTTGCCCGATGACGGCCCCGCCGTGTCGCAGCGACCCGACCCCGGATCGCGGAGATGACGGACACGTCGTGCGGGCCAGCGCGGTTTCGGCCGTTGAGAATCGTCTCCGGCGGTCAGACGGGGGTGGACCGCGGGGCGCTCGATGCCGCCATGGCCCTGGGCATTCCGCACGGCGGATGGTGCCCGAAAGGCCGGCTGGCGGAAGACGGGACGATCCCCTTGCTCTACGAACTGACAGAGACCGGCTCGCCGGCTTACGCCGTGCGCACCGAGCGGAACGTCCTCGACTCCGACGCGACGATCATCCTCTGCCGCGGCCGCCCCAGCGGCGGCACGGAACTCACGTTTCGGCTCGCGAAGCGGCACGCGAAACCCTGCCTGGTGATGGATCTGCACAAGCCCGCGTTGGTTGGCGTGCGCCGCTGGCTGGCGACCGTTCGACCGGCCACGCTCAACGTCGCCGGTCCCCGCGAGAGCCAGGCCCCGGGAATCACCTCGCAGGCCGCCGAGTTCCTCGTTCGGCTCCTCGCCCCGCCGCGTGCAACGCGGCGGAGGCGAGCTGAGGGATGAACGGGCAACACGAGGAACGCCGGTTCCGCAACGGGGACTAATGCTCCGTCAGCCGTGCTCTGATGTGTGGCACAGCCGCCCTCGGCTGTGCGAACTGCCCTGCACAGCCGAGGGCGGCTGTGCCACACAAGATTGTGCTTCATCCGTCAGATTATAGTTGACGGGGCACTAACCCTTCCCGCCGTTCCGCATCCGCCGGCAGGCCGCCTCGATGTGTGAGGGGCCGAAGCCGTGCTTGTCGAAGAGATACTGCTCGCTGGCCACCTCGCCGAACTGGTTCGGCACGCCGAGCCGGCAGACCCGCGTCGGGCATTGCTCGGAGAGGACTTCACACACCGCGCCCCCCAGGCCGCCGATCGTGCTCTGGTTCTCCATGGTCACGACCCCGCCGGTCTTTCGGGCCGACGCGACCAGCGTGGCGGCGTCGAAGGGCTTCACCGACGGGTAATGCAGCAGCTCGACCGAGATGCCCTCGCGTGCCAGGCCGTCCACCACGGGCACCGCGAACTGCGTCATGTAGCCGGTCGACACGAGCGTCACGTCGCGGCCCTCGCGGAGCAGCACGGCCCGGTCGGGATCGAACGTATAGTCGGGGCCGACAATCCCAGCGACCTTGTGCCGAATGAGCTGCATGTAGGTGGGCTGGCGGCTTTGGGCCATGTGACGCATGACCGCGCGGAGCTCGATCGCGTCGCACGGGCTGTAGACGTGCATGTTCGGCATCGCCCGCATGATGGCCAGGTCCTGGAAGCACATGTGCGTGCCGCCGTTCGGGCCGGCCGTGATGCCCGGGGCCGTGCCGACGATCTTCACGTTCACGTTCGCGTAGGCCACGCTGATGGTGATCTGGTCGTACACGCGGCGGCTGGCGAAGCAGGAGAAGCTGGCGCAGAAGGGCACCTTGCCCTCCGAGGCCAGGCCCGCCCCGATGCCGATCATGTTCGCTTCGGCAACGCCGACGTTGAGGAAGTTGGCCGGATAACGGGCGGAGACCGTGGGGTTGGTGCCGGAGGCCTTGCTCAAGTCGGCCTCCAGGCACATCACGTTGGGGTCCTGCTCGATAAGTTCGCAGAGCGTCTCCCCGTAGACGAAACGCATTTCCATGTCGCAGAAGTCCTTGCTCATCGCGGCTCCTCAATACGGCAACGTCGCCTTGATCTCCAGGGCGTTCATGAACCTCTCGTAAGTCGCACGGTCGGGCACCTTGATGTTGTGGCTCTCGGCCTTGTTCTCGACGATCGAGCAGCCCTTGGCCTTGATCGTGTGGGCGACGACCATCCGGGGTTTGCCGCGGACAGCCAGGGCGGCGTTGAGGGTATCGTAGATCGCGTCCCAATCGTGGCCGTCCATCTCGAACACCTCCCAGCCGAAGGCCCGCCACTTCTCGCAAAGCGGCTCCAGCGAGAGCACGTCGTCGGTGAAGCCGTCGATTTGCAGCCGGTTGTAGTCGGTGATGGCCAGCAGGTTGTCGAGCTTGTGGTGGGCCGCGAACATCGCGGCCTCCCAGTTCTGCCCTTCGTCGCTCTCGCCATCGCCGACGATGCAGAACACGCGGTGCTTCTTGCCGTCGAGACGGGCGGCATACGCCGCGCCGCAGGCGCAGGAAAGCCCCTGGCCGAGTGAGCCGGTGGTCATGTCGATCCCCGGCACATAGCGGGCGTCGGCGTGGCTGGGCAGACGCGTGCCGTCGGCATTGAGCGTTCCGAGCCATTCGGCCGGGAAGAACCCTCGGGAGGCCAACGCAACGTAGAGGACCGGCGCCGCGTGCCCCTTCGAGAGGACCAGCCGGTCGCGGCCGTCCCAGCGGGGATTGCCCGGGTCGGTCCGCAGGATCCGGTAGTAGAGCGTCATGATGACTTCCACGAGACTCAAAGCCCCGCCCAGGTGGCCGGAGCCGGCGCGGCAGATCATGTCGGTCATCACGTAGCGCCACTCGGCCGCCCTGCGGTCGAACTCGTCGCGGTCAAACGCGGCCTGGGGTTGTGTCCCGTCCTCCACGGCGTATTCCTTTCAAGGTAGGTTATGCTTCAGCATGACGACCGTTGGCCGGTGATGTTTCAGCATGACGTTCTCTCGCGCGGGTTATGCTGAAGCATAACCTACGTGGCGTTCAAGCCAACCTGGTGTACATCGCGGCCACGTCGGCCTCGGTCATGGTGCGTGGGTTGTTTCGTAGGAGCGGGTGAAGGCTCTCGCGGGCAAGCACGGGGATATCGGCCTCGGCGATGCCCGCCTCGCGGAGCGTGCACGGCAGACCGCCCAGTCGCTTGAGCTTACGGACCAGGGCAATCAGGTCGTCCGTGCCGGCCAGGCCGATGCCCCGGAGGAAGGCCGTCATGCGCCCGCCCATCACGGGGGCGTTCAGGGCGATCGCCTCCTCCAACGTGAACGCACAGGCCGCGCCGTGCGGCATGTGATAGCGGGCCGAGAGCGGATACGAGCACGCATGGACCATCGCGTTCTTGGGCAACTGGAAGGCGGCCCCGGCCAACGTCGCCGCGTAGCTCATCGCGCTGCGGGCCTCGGCGTCGTCCGGCTCCTCGGCGGCCCGCTTCAAATGGGCGCAGACCAGCCGGGCCGCCTCCACCGCCAGAAGGTCGCAGACCGGCTGATGGTTCTTCGACCAGTAGCCTTCGATCGCGTGGCAGAGGGCGTCGAGGCCCGTCGCCACCGTGATCGGGCACGGCAGCGAACGCGTCAGCTCCGGATCGACGACCGCTTGGACCGGGTAGAGCGCATCGCCGGCGATCGGACCCTTGACCTGTTTCTCGGCGTCGGTCAGCACGGCGAAAGGCGTGACTTCCGAGCCGGTCCCGGCCGTGGTCGGCACCGCGACCACGGGGAGCCGGGCCGCGCCGAGCGGGACGCCTTCGGAGTGAACGGCGCGGATGCTCGGCAGGGTCCCCGCGGCCAACGCGGCCGCCGCTTTGGCACAATCCATGGCGCTGCCGCCGCCGACGGCGACGACCACGTCGCGGCGACCGTCCCGCAGCACGGCGGCAAGGGCATCGACCGAGGCAACCGTTGGGTCGGGATCCACGTCGCAGAAGACAGGCACTCCCGGCAACACGTCCCGCACGCGGTCCATAAGCGGCAAGCCGGCCAGGCCGCGGTCCGTCGCCACCAGCGGCCGCTGGCCCCACGCGGCGCAGACGCGGGCCAGTTCGCCGACGCAGCCGTTGCCGAAGGTGACGGCGGTGGGAAGGCGGAACGTCCAGGCTCCGGTGGCACTCATCGTTTCGGTTTCCATTCGTGCATCGCCAACGCCGCGGCCCCGATCGCGCCGCTGAATTGGCCGAGGGTGGAGCTTACGACGGCCGGCTCGCCGCCGGCCTCGCTGAATCCGCGGGCCGCCTCGCGGAGCGGCGTCAGGAACGGCTCGCCCAGGTCGGCCAGCGGACCGGCGAAGATGATCTTCTCCGGGTTGAACAGTTCGTTGAGCTGGTGAGCCACCCACCCGTGGACGCGGCCCGCGGCCCGCACCACCGACAACGCGAGTTCGTCCCCGTCGCGTGCCGCCGCCAGCACGTCGTCGATCACCAAAGGGCCTTCGATCCCGGCCAGGGAGGATTTGCTTCCGGCCCTCAAGGCGCGCTGGGCCGTGACCACCAGGGCCGACAGCGACGCGACGTGCTCCAGCCGCGCCTCGGCCCGCCATCGCCACGGCCCGTTGCGGCCGGCGGGCCGATCGTCGCCGGCCAACTCGGCGGGAACCGGGCAAACCCAGTGGCCGATCTCGCCCGCCCGATGCCGGGCACCACGCAACAAGACCCCATTCACCAGCACGCCCGCCGCAATCCCGGAGCGGATGCCGACGCAGACGAAGTTCCGCAGGCCGCGTCCCGCGCCGAACCAAAGCTCGGCCATGGCCATCGAGCGGATGTTGTTCTCCAGGGCAAGGGGAACGCCGAACCGCCGGCTGAGCCGCTCGCCCAGGGCCACGTTGTTCCACCCGGGAATGAAGGGATAGTCCACGGCCACCTTGGTCACGGGGTCGATCGACCCCGGCACGCCCACGCCGATTCCCAGCAGCGGGCGAGGGTCGGCCGCCGCGACCTCGTCGATCGCTTCCTCGATCCTGGCGAGCACCTGGGCCGCCGGGTCGCCGGGCCGAAGCACGCGGTGGATCCGGTGCAGGGGCCGCTGGGAGAAGTCCACGTCGGTGGCCATCACGTTGCGGGCCTCGAAGTCCACGCCGACGAAGCGGCCGATGCCTGGGTTCGGCACCAGCGACGTGGGCGGGCGTCCGGCGAGCGGGCGTCCGGCGGGGGTGTTCTCCAGCAGATACCCCTCCCGCACGAGCCGGTCGACGTAGATGCCCGCCGTCGACGGGGCGAGCTTGAGTTCGCGGGCCAGTTGCACGCGGGACAGGCCGCCGCGGTTTCGGACGCGCCGAACCATCTCCCCCTCCAAGTTGGCCACAAGCTGGTGCTTGGACTTGATGCGCCCGGTCATCGTACGGTCCCGCCCCGCAACCCCTTCAGGATCAGCCAAGGAATAACTGTCGG
>CAYSGY010000164.1:0-10679 GCA_964430315.1 uncultured Planctomycetaceae bacterium | reverse complement strand
TTATGCCGGATGGACGCCGCTGTTCACCACCCCGGACTTGACCTTCAGCGACCCTTTGCAACTTGCCCCGTATCTGCTGCTCGTCCTCTTCATGGTGCTGTTGGCCACGATCTACACGCGGAGTTTTTACGGCGTGACCGCGCTGTTCAAGAAGGTGCCGCTGCCCCGACACGTGAGACCGGCGATCGGGGCCTTGCTCACGGGGGCCGTGGGGCTGACGCTCTACTTCCTCTTCGATGGCCAGCAACTGGTCTTGTCGGTCCTCTCGTTCGGATACGGCTCGATTCAGCACGCGATCGACGACGGGCCGAATTGCAGTGCCTTGCTGCTCTTGGCCATCGCCCTCGGGAAGATCCTCACGACGAGTCTGACGATCGGCAGCGGGGGCTCGGGCGGCGTGTTCGGCCCCTCGATGGTCATCGGAGGCTGCGGCGGCGGGGCACTTGGGATCGTGCTTCATCGTCTCTGGCCGGGACTGGTGCCGGACCCTGCCGCCTACGTGGTCGTCGGGATGGCCGGCTTCTTCGCCGCGGCCGCCAAGACCCCCTTCTCGACCTTGGTGATCGTCAGCGAAATGACCGGGGGATATCACCTCCTGCTCCCGTCGCTTTGGGTCTGCGTGCTGGCGTTCGTCTTGTCCGATGAGCAGTCGATCTACTCTTCGCAGTTGGAGAGCCGCTCCCGCTCCCCGGCCCATCAAGGAAGTTACGTGCGTGAGGTGCTCGCCGGAGTCCGCGTTCGCCAGGTCCTTCTCGCCCGGCAGGAGCCATGCGAGTTGCTGCGGCCCTACGATGCGTTGGGCACCGTGATCGACCGGCTGTCCCGGGCGAGTTGTCCCGTGGTGCCGGTGGTGGACGGCGACACGCGACTTCTCGGGGTCGTCAACCTCGAAGAGGTCCACCTCGTCGCCCAGTCGCCGCACATGAGTCCGTTGATCCTGGCCGAGGACCTGATGCGGAGCGACATCCGGCCGCTCCTGCCCGACGACCCGTTGGACCGGGCCTTGGAACTCTTCGTGGAAAACGACCTGCCGGCCCTGCCGATCGTCGACAATCTCGAGGCGAGGAAGGTGGTAGGAATCGCCCGCCGGTTCGATATCGCCAGTGCTTATCTCCAGCACGTCCACGGACGGACACCGGCCTGAATGTGGTTTCACAATCCCGGGAGGGCGTCGCGTCTCGACGGGAGGGCGAGGCTCCTGCCGAGCCTGAAACCACTGCACGGCTTCGTGGGTGCCTGACGGCTCGGCAGGAGCCTCGCCCTCCCGGGATCTTCCGCCCGGAACCATTCCCACCGCGTCAGGCCCGGAGGTACAATAGCCGGAGTCTACTTGACCCCCGATGCGGACCACCGTGCCCCAGGAGAAACGGACCATGTGCGAATCATGCGAAGGCGGCGATCTGAAGCGGCGCGAGTTCCTGGCCCTTGGCGGCGCGATGGGGGCGTCGGCGTTCGTGTCGGGGCTCGTGGCGGACCGGGCCGCCGCGGGTGAGGCCGCCATGCCGCCGTTGCCCAAGAAGCCGGCCCGCGTGCTCGTGGCCTTCCTCTACCCGCCTGCCGACGTCGTCAACGCAGGCAAGATGGAGGACTCGTGGGCCCCGAACCACTGGTTCACGTGGCCCGGGAACCAGTTCCAGCCCGAGGCGCAGGAGAAGAAGTTCACCGCGAAGATCCGCGAGATGGCGGGATCGCTGGGCATTGACGTGGAGTTCACCCCCCAAGCCATCTACCAGCAAGCCAAGGTCGAAGAGTTCATCGCGCGGGCCAAGCAGACGGTCCCGGACGCCGTGCTGATCGTCAACTTCTGGAACACGCTCTCGAAGTGGGCGCTGCGCATGGCCGTGGAGTCCGCCCCGACCGCGATCGTCTACCACTCGGTCGGCTCGAACCACCAGTTGCCTCCCGAGGCGCTCCGCAAGGCCGAGGGACTCTACTATATCCACTCCATTGACAACTTTGACGAGATCGAGCGCGGGCTGCGCGCGGTGCGGGCCGCGAAGATGCTCGCGCAGAGCCGGCTGCTGCGGGTCTCGGGCAGGGTCGCGTCGGTTATGGAGGACCGGGAAAAGAAGCTGGGCGTCCCGATCGTCGCGGTCCCGGCCGCCGAGCTCAACGCCATGTTCGACGCCATCACCCCCGACGACGCCCTGCGCCAGCAGGCGATGGAGTTCAAGAAGCGGGCCATGCGCGTGACCGACGTGACCGACGAGGCATTCGTCGAGGCGATGCGGGCCCACCGGGCCGTGCGTCAGATCATCGCCCGCTACGGCGCCGATGCGATCACCATCGAGTGCCTCATGCTCAAGCACCGCAAGCCGTGCATCAGTTTCGCGATCCACAATGAGGAGCTGGTCCCGAGCGGGTGCGAGAACCACCTCGACCCCACCTTGACCCTGATGCTCGGCCGGTGGCTGCTCGACCGGGCGGGCTTCCAGCACAACCCGGAGTTCGACACGAGCGAGAACCGCTACTTCGGCGCCCATTGCACCTGCGCGTTGAACCTGCACGGCGCCAAGGGGACCGCTCAGCCGTTTGCCGTGCGGCCTTTCTTCCACCAGCTCCCCAAGACCGCGGCGCTGGACGTCCAGTGGACGCCCGGCGAGCCGATCCTGGTGGCGCGATACCAGGTCGGCAAGGACGCGTTGGCGTGCTGGACGGGCAAGGTGATCGAGTCGCCCACGTCGCCGCCGACCGGGGGCTGCGCCACGCGCGTGCTGATGGAGATCGACGGCGTCAAGGACGTTTGCGACGTCTACGCAGGCCCGCACCCCGTGCTCTACTGCGGCGACCGCGGCGACGCCCGGCGTTTCAAAGCCTTTGCCAAAATGTATCGATTACAGCTCGACGGGAACGTGTAGTGTTCTCAAGGGAGGGACCGTCCCAATGCACCTGCCGGACCTGGGGAGTCTCCTGCTTCTGGCCTCCGCCCCGAAGGGGCGCAATAAGAAGATCTTATTCTGCCCGTTCGGGGCGGTGATTGCGGCAAGGAATCTGTCTGGAAAATTCGCTCGGGGCGGTCTGCTGACGATCGCGGTGTTGGGCCTCGTGCTGGGAGCGGTTGAGATCGCGGGCGCGGCCGAAACGCGACCGGGGGGCATCGGTGACCAGGCCGCGGTCCAAACGCCCGTCGATGCGAAGACGTTGGGCTTCGAGGAATTCCTCTTTGTCAAGCGCAAGCCCTATTCTTCGGATCACTACTACACCGACATCAACAACGGCACCGCTCCGGACCGGTTCGTTCCGGAGAACGGCATTTACGTCTACAACGTCCGCACGCGGTCGGAGCGGCCGGTGGTCACGGCCGCCGGCCTTCCCGGCGGCAAGGGGTTCGTCGGCAAGATCAGCCTGTCGTTCGACGCCCGGAAGGTGCTTTTCGATTTCCGCCAGGACCCTGGCGCCGGGTTCCGCATTTGGGAAGTGAACGTCGATGGCACGGGCCTGCGCCAGGTCTCCTTCCCGCCCAAGGACGAGGCCCAGAAGGCGGCGCGCTGGCATCCCTCCTGGCACACCGACGACATCCACCCTTGCTACCTGCCGGACGGCGACATCATTTTCTCGTCGACCCGCTGCGAGCACACGATTCTGTGCGGCGGATCGGGCTCCCTGGTGGCCCCGGGGCTGCACCGGATGCACGCCGACGGCACCGGCGTGGTGCAGCTCACCCGCAGCCCGGTCAGCGAGTTCTGCCCGCTGGTCCTCGACGACGGCCGGGTGATGTACCACCGGTGGGAATACATCGACAAGGGGGCCCGCGTCGCCAAGACGGTCTGGTCGATGAATCCCGACGGTTCGCGGCCGCAGGAACTCTACGGCCTGGCCGACGACGATACGACCATCTACATGTATCCCCAGCCGATCCCCGGCAACGACCATCGCTTCGTGTGCGTGGGCACGTGCCACTATCCGCAAGGCGGCTGCCTCGGCGCGATCCTGCTGGTCGACTACGGCAAAGGGATGCGCCAGCGCGGGCCCGATCCCGACGAGCCGGGCTTCGTGCCAGGCGACACCCGCTATCCGGTCGTCAATATCACGCCCGAGGTCTTCATCCAGCGGCGAGCGGAACCGGGGTGGTTCTTCCGGACGAACGACGGCAAGTACGTGCTCGATCGGGAGGGGCGCAAGGGGCACCTCTTCACGCATCCGTATCCGGTGAACGATCACGAGTTCCTGGTCTCGTACAAAGTGGATCCCGGCGCCCACTACAAGGAGGTCGCCAACGCCTACGCCCTGTATCTGATCGACACCGAGGGGCGCCGCCGGCCCGTGCATGCCGACGCGAAGCTCTCTTGCTGGCATCCCTTGCCGCTGGTGCCCAGGCCGGTGCCGCCGCGGGTGCCGTCTTACCGCGACCCTCAGTACGCCGCGGGCAACCAGGCCCGATGCATCGTCGCCAATGTCTACCAGGGCATGGACGGGGTCAAGCCCGGAGAAGTCAAGTGGTTGCGGATCAACGAGGCCCTGCCTCGCTACTGGTCGACCGGCAGACGATGGGGCCCGTCGCTGAGCAGCTCGAGTTGGAAGGCCGCGTTATGGCCCCGGGTCCAGTGGGGCGTCGTGCCCGTCGAGAAGGACGGCTCGGCTCATTTCCTCGTGCCCGCCAATCGCAGCATCTTCTTCCAGGCCCTCGACGAAAACTTTCGGGAAGTCCAGCGCGAGCGGACCTATGTGAACTACGCGCCGGGCGAGGTCCGCTCCTGCGGCGGCTGTCACGGGCAGTCGAACCGGACCGTCGGCCTGGGGACGTCGCCGACGCCGATCGCGCTGGCCCGGGCGCCGAGCATTCCGCAGCCGCAGCCGTGCGACCTGGTCGAGAACGGCGGGGACGGGCGAGCCGGCCAGGTCATCCACTACCCCACCGACATCCAGCCGATCTTCGACCGCAAGTGCGTGAAGTGCCACGGCGCGAAGGACCCCGCCGGCGGCTTGAGGCTGACCGGCGAGGTCACGCTCTTCTACAACACCTCCTACGAGGAACTCGCGCGGAGACAGTTGGCCGGTCCGATCATCGCGGAGTTCACGTCGTTCCTCCAGGGCGACCAGGGCAACTACAACGGCGCGTATCTCCCGCCGAAGCACCTGGGATGTCCCACGAGCCCAATGATGGCCGTGCTGACCGACCCGGCCCATCCGAAGAACGTCAAGGACGACCACTCGAAGATGCTCACGTCCTCGGAGCAGATGGTCCTGAGCCGCTGGGTCGATACGAACTACCAGTTCTACGGCAGCTATTTTGGACGCCAGCATCCCCAATGGGTGAACCCGGATCCCCAGGTTCCGACCTACCATCCAGCCGATTTTCGTCGCAAGGCGACCTTCGAGGAGGCGGTTGGCTTCTCGGCACCGCTGTGGCACCGATGACAGTGAGGTTTCACAATCTTGGGAGGGCGAGGCTCCTGCCGAGCCTGGGACAATCGCACCTTCTGGCGGATACATGACGGCTCGGCAGGGGTCAGTGGACCCGGAGGAGTTCGTACTTCCGGGCCACCGGTTGGTTGGCCTGATAGATCTGGTCCTCGTAGTCCTTGGCCAAGGCTTCGAGCTTGGCGACGCCCGGCTGGAACTCCTCGGCCATCCACTTGGCGAAGGCTTCCTTCTTGTCGGGCTGCGAGGCGAGTCGATGGCGCCAAATCTTGACCTGGAGCCAGAGGTTGCGCAGCGGCCGCACCGCCTTCTCATTGCGCTCCTTGTTGAGAAGCGCGACGCGGAGCGCCTGCTGGTACTGCGGCGTCTTCTCGTTCGCCTCGAGTTCCACGCGGAAAGCGAGCTGAGCGTCGGACCAGGTGCCCACCGACTGGCCGTCGATCTTCAGCTCGTACTTGCCCGGCTTAAGGTTCCGCGCGGTGAACGCCTCCATGCCGTAGCGGTGGCCGGCGTGGACCAACTGGTAGCCGGGCATGGCCTCGGGCGGAAGGACCCAGGGCAGGGCGTTCGCGGCGAAGGTGAAGCGGATGGCGTCGCCCTCGGCCTGGAAATCGGTGATCTTGCCGTTGCCGGCCACGGCCGCCATCTTGCCGGCCTTCTCCTGGATGGTGATCGACGAGACGCTGCTGTGCGCGAAGAGGTCGCTGAGCATGGCGGCGGCCATGATCACCTGCCCGGGGGCCTCGGGGTGCACGGCGTCCTTGATGAGCGTGAAGGTCGCGTCCTTCCGCCGCTCGACGAGCGTGATCTGGTTCAACGGCGAATACATATCGACGAACCCGAGGCCGCGGACCTGGGCCGTCTCCTGGAGCCACGCGCCAAACAGGGCCAGCACGCCGTTGTAGTAGGTGTCGCGGGGCTCGGCCGGCTTGCCGCGGAGCCGGGCCGCGCGGGAGTCGTGCATCGTGGGCGTCATGGGAATGGCGACCGCGCCGATCTTGGCCAGCCGGTCGAGCAGCTCCGTCATGTCCTTCTGGTAGGCGTCGAAGATGGCCTTATCGAAGTCGCGGTAGGACCCGTCGTTCATGCCCAGCAGGATCGTCACGTAGCGGGGCTTGTGGACGGCCACGTCGCCGTCGAACCGGGCCAGGGCGTCGGCCGCCCGGTCGCCGCCGATGCCGGCGTTGTGGAAATGGATCCGCAGTTTCGGGCATCGCGTGTAGTAGAAATCCTCGATGTACTGGGTATACAAACACTGATGGGTGATGCTGTCGCCGAGGAACACGAAGCTGTCGCCGTCCTTGAGCACGACGGGCGCGAGCATCTTCTTGAAGGCGCCGTCGGCCTTGGCGGCCGGGGCCTTCGGCTCGGCAGAAATCGCCAGCGACTGCGATGCGACGACAACGGCACCCAGCAGGACGACTTTCCAAACGCGGCTTCTCATGGTGGGCTTCCTGAAACGAAGTTGCAGATTCGGTGGGGATACCGCCGCGAAGACCCTCTCCGCGGCACCAGCGCCCCATCCTAACGAGAGTCCGGGGCGACTTCAACCGGCACCGCCGAGGGCGGCTGTGCCACAGGTTGGTTCTCGGCTAAATGACCTCGCAGAACCGGGACTGGCCGCTCGCATCTTGTGCGGGGGCGAGTCCGTGGTGTATCGTCATTCTGTTGCGGCAACACACGGCCCGTTTATCCCGACAGGCAGGCGGAGGAAACCGATCATGGCAAGACTGATGCGACCGGCGATCCTGGTGACGCTCATGGTTCTCCCGGGGATGGCCCGAGGACAGATGCTCGCAAAAGAGGGCAAGAGCGACTATGCGATCGTGCTGCCCGCGGCGCCGACCGACGTGGAGAAGACCGCCGCCCGGGAACTCCAGGAACACCTGGCGAAAGTGACCGGCGCTACGTTGCCGATCCTCTCCGAAGACAAGGTCTCGCGGGAGTCGCCGCAGATCGTGTTGGGCGCGGCCCGGCGCGTGCAGGAATTAGCCCCGGATCTGAACGTCGCTTCTCTCGGCCACGACGGCGTGGTCCTCCGGAGCGTGGGCAAGAGCTTGATTCTGACCGGCCGGCCTCCGCGCGGGACGCTCTACGCCGTGTTCACGCTGCTGGAGGACTGCGTCGGCTGCCGCTGGTGGACGTCGACCGAGAGCTTCCTCCCGAGCAAACCCACCCTCGACATCCCGGCGCAGAACGTCGTCCACGCCCCGCCGCTGCGTTACCGCGAGGCGTTCTACCGCGACACGTTCTCCAGCCCGTTCGCCTCCCGGCTGAAGCTCAACGGCCACCACCACGCGGTCCCGCCGGAGTACGGGGGCCATATCCGGTTCGCCGGCTTCGTCCACACGTTCTATCCGCTCCTGCCGCCGGAAAAGCACTTCGCCCAGCATCCCGAGTGGTACAGCGAGATCAACGGCAAACGCACGACCGAGCACGCCCAACTCTGCCTGACCAACGACGAGATGCGCAAGGAACTCGTGCGAAGCGCGCTCGCCCTGCTGCGACGCACGCCGGAGGCGGGCCTGATCTCAGTGAGCCAGAACGACTGGCACGGCCGCTGCCAGTGCGCGAAGTGCAAGGGGGTCGAGGAGGAGGAAGGCTCGCCGTCGGGGCTCCTGGTGCGGTTCGTCAACGCGGTGGCCGAGGAGATCGAGAAGGAGTTCCCCGACGTGCTGGTCGAGACGCTCGCCTACCAGTACACCCGCGAGCCGCCCCGGCACGTCAAGCCGCGCAACAACGTGGTGATCCGCCTCTGCTCGATCGAGTGCTCGTTCGTCCAGCCGCTGGGGCAAGGCAAGCAGAACGAGAAATTCCGCAGCGACATCGAAGGATGGAGCCGCATCGCCCCGCAGTTGTTCATCTGGGACTACGTGACCAATTTCGCCAACTACATCTTGCCGCATCCGAACCTGCGGGTCCTGGCCCCCAACGTGCGGTTCTTCGTCGATCACCGGACGATCGGGCTGTTCGAGCAGGGCGACGCGGGGAGCACCGTGGGCGATTTCCTGCGTCTGCGGGCATGGCTCCTGGCCCACCTGATGTGGAACCCCAAGGCGGACGAAAAGGCCCTCCTCCGCGAATTCCTCGAAGGCTACTACGGTCCGGCCGCGCCGCACCTGGCCGCGTACCTGAACCTCATGCACGACGCCGCCGAGCGGTCGGGGGTCTACTTGCGGTGCTTCATGAGCGATACGTCGGGCTGGATGAATTTGGAGGACATGAACCGGGCGTCGGGCTTGTTCGACCGTGCCGAGGCCGCGGTGGCCCACGACGCGGTTCTCTCGGCCCGCGTGCGCCGCGAGCGCATGCCCTTGGACCACGCCTGGCTCCAGCGTTACGACGGCCTGAAGCGGCTCGCCCGGGCCAAAGGCATCGAGTTCCTCGGGCCGAAGGACCCGGTCGCGGCGGCTGCGGAGTTCGTGCGTCTGGCCGGGGAGTGGAAGGCCGGACAATACGCCGAGGGACGGCCCTTCGCGGAGTACGGAGAAGGCCTCGCCCGCCGCTTCCGTCCCGCTGGACCGCCGCCCGAGGCGTGCAAGGGCCTGCCCGACGACGACTGGATCGACATCCAGGACAACCAGTTCCGGCTGGCCCGGCCCGGCGAATGGGTCGCGATCGCCGACGATCGGGCGGCCTCCGACGGCAAGGCCGCGCGCATGCCGGGCAGCCACTACGAATGGGCCACAAGCTGGCCCATCTCCGATGACGTGACCTTCGGCAATCCCTGGCACTGCTACGTCGTCGTCCGGTGCGAAGCCAAGGCCGCCAAGGGCCCGGCCATGACCCTGGGGATCTACGATTCCAATGCGAAGCGTGGCGTGGCCCATCGGAGCCTGAAACTGGAAGAGCTGGCCAAGCAGCCGGGCTACCAGACCATCGACCTGGGCGTCCACGCACTGGACAGCGGGATGTACTTCTGGGTCGCCCCGCCCAAACGGCCCGACGACGTGACCGCCGTCTGGGTCGACCGCATCTTCCTGGTCCGGCAACGGGAGAAGAAGTGAGGACGACGGAAACAAGTCATCGGCCGCGGACGCGGCGTCGGAATTCGCGGGGCGTCAGGCCGGTCGCCTGTTTGAAGGCGTAGGCCAGATACTCCCGCGAGCCGAATCCGGAGGCGGCGGCGACTTGAGGCACCGGCATGTCGGTGTCGGCCATGAGTTGCCTGGCCCGTTCGAGGTGCACGCGGCGGATCTCTTCCGCCGGACTGCGGCCCAGGGTGTCCTGGAACCTTCGCTCCAACCAACTCCGGGAGACGGGCACCGCGCGGAGCACGTCGCTGACGCGGATCGGCGTCGCCGCATGGACGCGGATAAAAGCGATGGCCTTCGCCAGGTCCGGATCGCGGATCGCCAGCGTGTCGGTCGATTGGCGCACGACGACCCGCGTCGGCTCGATGAGAAGGGGGGCCGCAGGAGGGCGCCCGCCGTGCCACAAGCGATCGAGCAAGGCGGCCGCCTCGTAGCCGATCCGTTCCGAGGTCAAGGCCACTCCGGAGAGCGGCGGGTTGCAGGTCTCGCACAAGAGGCTGTCCTCGTCGCCGCCCATGACGGCCACCTGCTCCGGCACCGAGAGGCCCAGGGCCCGGCAGGCGTAGAGCACTTCGCGTCCCCGGTCGCTGGTCCAGGTCACGACCGCGACCGGCTTGGGAAGTCCGGTGAGCCAGCGTCGCAGGTCGGTTTGCCGCCGCTGCCACGTGGCCGCAGGCCCCTTGCCTCGACGCGCGGGGAACAACGAGCAGCTCAAGCCGGCCTCGGCGAGATTGTCTACGAAACTGTGGTAGTGGGTCTCGACATAAGAAAGCCCCCGCGGGGCGAAGTAGCCGAAGCTCCGGAAGCCCTGGTCGAGCAAGTGGCCCACGGCCAGACGCGCCGCCGTACGCAGGTCGGCCGTGACGGTAGGGAACTCGACCCCGGGAATGCGTGCGGCCGACACGTTGACCACGACGCCCGGCGCGCCGGCCAGGTAGCGGCCCATGGCCCGGTCGGCCACCCGGGCGATGACCCCGTCGCCGCGCCAGCCCGGCGGCAGACGCCCGGGGGCGTGCTGGCAACGCTGCTCCAGCCAGATGTCCCATCCTCCGTGCTCCTGGGCGTAACGCCCGATCCCCCGGATCATGCGGCGTCCCCAATCGGTCGCGGTATCCACGAGCAAGGCAATCTGGGGACAATGGCGTTGCGTCATCGGAGTTACTCGTTCTCGTTCCTCAAGAAAGCCGTTGAGGCGCGGACTGCCCGACCTCGTGGGGCAGGCCGCTGGCCTGCCAAAGCGTCTTCCAATAGGTCTCGGCAGGTCGGCGACCTGCCCCACGGGAT
>CAYSGY010000163.1:0-10688 GCA_964430315.1 uncultured Planctomycetaceae bacterium | reverse complement strand
GTCGTGAGAGCATGCCACCCATTCCCGACAGTTATTCCTTGGCCGATCCTAAGTGCCGGTGCCGTCTTCTCTGTCCCGCGTCCTTGCAGGAAGCGGACAGAGGAGAGGCACCGGGACTCTCTTCGCGATCGCGTACGGTCCGGCGTTTCCCGGAAAACCGTGTCCCTTTGCCTCTCGTTCCTGCTGGCAAACTGGGAAGCGAGACAAAGGGAGAATTCCAGGCTCCCGGGGCGGTCCACAGCGTGGGCGACACGAGGGAGTACCGCGCGAGCTTCCCCGTGGCGGGCGAGTGGACCGTCTGGCTCCGTTATGCCACCGACATGGCGCCCTGGAAACTGCCCGGTGTGAGCGGAAACATGACGCTCCAGCTCGACGACTCCCCGCCCGTCCCGCTGGAGAACCTGCCCAACACCGGCGGCTTCGGGGTGTTCCAATGGTCGCAGAGCGCCCGGGTCCGCGTCGAAGCGGGCGAGCATCGGCTCCGTTGGCAGAACGTCAAGGGAGGCGGGATCAGTCTCGATGCGTTGGTCTTCTCCCTGGCTCCGGGCTTTCAGCCTTCGGACACCCCCTTCCCGAAAAGCGGTCCGAAGGTCGTCGTGGTGCGGGGCGAAGACGTGGTGAGATTCGTCTCGCGTGAGGGCCGCTTGCCGGGCGGCGACCGGGCCGCCGTGTGGCTGGCCGGCGACGAAGCGGGACTCCGCGACCTGACCGTCAGCGGCAATCCGCAAGTGAACCTTGGCATCGCCGTCCGGGGGCCGGAGGCCCTGGGGTGGATCGAGGGCTGCCGCGTCGAGCGCGTGCGCATTGCCGACATCGAAGGCAAGCAGGCGGAGAACTGCGGCGTGCGACTTTGGAATGCGGCTTACGCCGTGGTCCGCGACAATGAAATCTGGTCGCGATGCCCCCTCTACTTCAGCGGCGTGCGCCAGGGGGAATTCCGGGGGAACCGGCTTGTGTCACGGACCGTCTGGGGCGGCAACGCCGAGGCGGCCATCCAGGGCCGCAACGAGGTGATCGAAGAGTGCGTCGTCGAGGACAACCGGGTGGCGAGTCCGCCGGGCGCGGAGGCCCGGGCCGTCCTCCTGCCCAAAACCCTCCCGCCCACGCCGGACGAACGGCTCGGATCGATGCGCAACGGGCGCCCGCCGGAACTCCGCCGCGAACTCCTGGCCCACGACGCCGACGGGAACGAGACTCCCTTCTGGCCGCCCGACGCCTGGGACGACGGCCCCGAGCCTCCGATCCACGAATACTACGTGAGCGTCTTCCGCGGCCCCGGCCAGGGTCAGACCCGCCGCGTCGTGCGACGCGAAGGCGAGCGATTGCTCCTGGACCGGCCGTGGCGCGAGCCGCCGTCGGCCGGCAGCCTCGTCGCGGTGGGCACGGCCTTCTATCAGAACCTGATCGTGGGCAACCACGTGCCCGACGGCATGACCGGGGTCCAACTCTGGATCTCGTGCATCGAGAACGTGGTGGCCGGCAACAGCGTCGCGCGGCAGCGGAAGCCGGCCCTGTTCTTCTATGCCAGCGGCACGACGCTGGCCAGTTCCATGCCGCGGACCTGGAACCGGGGAATCGCCCCGCTTTTCTTCAACCACGCGGAAGGTAACCGCTCGGAAGAGTGCAGCGCCGGGGCCTTGGTCACCAGTGGCGACGCCGCGGGCCTGCCGATCGAGTTTCCCCGCGCGCTGGGAAATGTGCTGCGGCACAACTCGTTCGTGCGGAACCGAACCGAGGGTGTGCTCCTCGTAAGCCGCAAGGGCGACGCGGCGCAGGGCGATACCTCGCCTTCGGTCCTCGGCACGCTGGTGGAGTTCAACGTGGTCCGCGACGCCCCGGTGGCGTACCGCGCGGGCCCCGGCAGCGACGCCGCGGTGTTCCGCCGCAACCACGCCTACTTCTGGTATCCTGTGAACAACGCTTCCGACCCACCGGTGGCCTTCCAGGTCGATACGCCCAAGGCCACGGTGGCCATCGAGCAGAACGACGCCGAAGACAAGAACGGCGGCGATCGTCCGGCTCAAGGAGGCCAAAGAATAGCGGGCAGGGAGGGACAGCCGTGCGCGTCCCATCGAAAGCGGCGACAAGTCGCCGCACTCCAAGGCTGGCGGTCTTCCCCGCTCAAGGGTCCGTGAGCGGCAGGAGCCAGAGGTTGCGGTACTGGACCGGGTTGCCGTGGTCCTGGAAATGGAACTTGCCCTTGGGCGAGTAAGGGATGTTCGCCCCGCGGATCTCGAAGTTGTCGTGGATCTTGATGCCGTTGTGGAAGACCGTGACCCGGGGATTGCCCGCGGGCTTGCCGTCCTTCAGCGGCACGCGGTACTCGATATCGAAGGTCTGCCACTCCAGCGGCGGGAAGGACACGAGCGAGAACTGGTCGAACGTGTCGGGGTCCTTGTAGGCGTAGATGCCGCCGCAGCCGCCGCCCTTGTAGGTGGTCATGCCGAAGGAGTCGAGCACCTGGATCTCGTCGCTGTTGGTGAGGAAGACGCCGCTGTTGCCGCGTCCCTGGCCGCGAGCCTCGGGCATCAAGGGGACCTTGAATTCCACGTGGAGCTTGTAGCTGCCGTCGAACTGGCGTTTCGAGGTCATGCCGCCCTTGGGCACCTCGACGGCGCCGTCGCCGACGAGTTTCCACGGCTTCCCGTCGTCTCTGCCGGGCCGGCCCTTGATGAGTTCGTCGAAGTTCTTTCCGTCCAGGAGGACGATGGCCCCCTTGGGTGGCTTCGCGTCGAAGGTGGGCGAGCGGCGTGCGACGCGTTTCATCTCAAGCTTCGCATCGGCGCCGCACGTTCCATGGATCGTCCCCTCGGCGAACGAGGCGGTCCACGCGGCGCGCTCTCCCGTTCCGGCGAAGCGGACGGCGTCGCCCTGCGTCTTCCCTTCGAGCTCGAACTTGGCGACCTGACCATTTCCGAGAGGCTGGCGCACGAAGACCTGGTAGGCGCCGTGGCCCGTGGCGACGACGCGGGCCTCGAACTTCGCCGGCCCCTTGGCGCCGACACAAACACCCTCGTAGAAACCCTGAACAGCCGCTTCCGGCGGCGCGGCCGCGAGGCACGCGCCGGGAAGGGTCAAGCACGCGAAGACCCAAGAAGCCATGCGGGACATAGAATCTACCTCCTTAGGCACCGGTCGGACCTTCCCCTTCGTCACGCTGCGGCTTCTCATGCTAGCCCGCCGGCGGAAGCGAGGCAAGGAGGGTGTGGCCGCCGGCCCGGGACGCGCGGATCGGACCGCCTCTCTCCCGCCCGGGCTTCACATGAATAGTAGCAAGCTCACGGCCATGAGGCCCATGCCGGCAATGAGGCCGTAGATCGACAGGTGGTGTTCGCCGTATTCCCTCGCGGAAGGCAGGAGCTCGTCCAGGGAAATGAAGACCATGATCCCGGCCACGGCGGCAAAAAGAACCCCGAAGAGCACCTCGCTGAAGAACCGGATCAGCACGAAGTACCCCAACGCGGCGCCGACGGGCTCGGCCACGCCGGAGAGGAACGAATACGAAAAGGCCTTTTTCCTGCTGCCCGTGGCGTAGTAGACCGGCACGGCGACCGCGATCCCCTCGGGGATATTGTGGATCGCGATGGCGACGGCGATGCTGACGCCCAACGTCGGGTCCTGAAGGGCCGCGGCGAACGTGGCGATTCCCTCGGGGAAGTTGTGGATGGCGATGGCAAGGGCCGAAAAGAGACCCATTCGCATCAGCTTGGGGTCGTTCTTCTCTCCCGGCGCGGCCTGCATCTCCTCCACCCGGTGCATTTCGTGCGGGTTCTCCACGGAGGGCACCAGCTTGTCGATCAGTGCGATCACGGCGATGCCGCCGAAGAAGGAGGCCACGGTCGCCCAAGCCCCGCCGACCGTTCCCAGGCCGGCGGTGAGGGCCTCCTTCGCCTTGCTGAAGATCTCCACGAAGGAGACGTAGATCATCACGCCGGCGGAGAACCCCAGCGCAAGCGACAGGAAGCGGACGTTTGTGCGATTCCCGAGGAGCGCGACCAGGCTGCCGATCCCGGTCGCCAGCCCGGCAAAGAGCGTCAGGGCGAACCCGACGAGAACGTTTTCGGTGAACATGAGCATCTCGATCCGTGAATGGCTTGGCGCCGCACGACTTCTCTACGTGACTTCGTCGCCGCGCCGTGGTCCGGCCACCATCGACATCACCACCCCGCCGGCGAGCAGGAGCACGACCGTCCCCAGAAGATAGAGGTTGAAGTTCTTGCCAAGGACTTCCTTCAGCCACGGGGCCGCCAGCATCTTGACGCCGACCAGCAACAGCACCAGGGCCAGCGACACCTTCAGGTAGCGGAACTTGTGCATCATTCCGGCCAGCGCGAAGTACAACGACCGAAGGCCGAGGATGGCGAAGACGTTGCTGGTGAAGACCAGGAAGGGGTCGGCCGTGACGGCGAAGATCGCGGGGATCGAGTCCACGGCGAAGATCACGTCGGTGGTTTCCACCATGACCAGGGCGAGGCCCAGCGGCGTCAGCATGAGCGTTCCCGGCCTGGTGCGCGCCACGACTTCGTCGGGCGCCATCGCGGCGCCGGGCAATTCCCCCTCCTGCGACGCCGAAGTGCCGGCCCGGACCAAAAAGTGCTCGCCGTGGAACCTGGCCGTGACCGGGAAGAGCCGCCGGGCGGCCCGCACCACAAGATTCTGGTTCGGATCGGTGTGGTCGGTCTTCATCACCAGCATCTTGACGCCCGTGACGAGGAGAAAGGCCCCGAACAAGTAGAGGATCCAATGAAACTCCGCGATCAGCCTTGCTCCGACCACGATCATCACGCCGCGCAGGACCAGGGCCCCCAGCACTCCCCAGAACAAGACCCGATGCTGGTAAATCCGCGGCACGGCGAAGAAGCCGAAGACCATGGCGATGACGAAGATGTTGTCCACGCTCAGGGACTTCTCGAGAACGTAGCCGGTGACGTACTTCACGGCGGCGGTCGCGCCGTCGTTGGACTGCCCGTCGACCGAGTCCACCGCAAGCCCCATGCCCATCCACCGGTGTTCGTACCCGAAATACACGACCGCGGTGAAACTGAGGCCGATCACGACCCAGACGAGGGACCAGAGGAGGGCCTCCTTCATCGAGACGACGTGGGCGCGGCGGTGGAAGACGCCCAAGTCCAGTCCCAGCATCACCAGGACGAAGCCGAGGAAGGCGGCCCAGATCCAGATCACGTTCTCTCCTTCTTGTCACCCCCGCCGGGTACTCGACGCCCCGAGTCACGGGACCCGGTCCCTCGCCAATCCGGAGACTGACGAGGGTTTCGGCACGAGATCACGATCGAGGCTTCGACCATCGGCTTCCTGCGGACAAGCGATCCCGGGGAATCCTGGAGATGGATCGGAGTCAAGCCGATCAGAACTGGCTGAGCGATTCCGAGCCCCTGGTCGTGCTCAAGGCCCGCCACGTGTTGATGTCGATGGTCTCGGAGATGAACCGGGCGGCCCCGTCGCCCAACACGGTCTGGACCCCGCCGGGGTGACGGCTGCGGGAGCCGAACATGGTCGGGTTGCTGCCGTCGGTCACGGCGCAAGGCAGGTTCTGCGTCGGCATGTCGACGCAGTAGCCGGCGGTGTAAATCCGGTCCGGGATCGCGCTGTTGGGGCCCTGGTAGGTCTCGAACCCGCAGGCATCGCCCCACCAACTGAACCCCCGCAAGTCGGTTCCCGAGCCTACGAGCACTTCTGCGGCAAGCATGGTGTTGCTCAGGCCGTCGTAGATGCCGGCGAACTTGAAGGAGCCGGTAGTGTCGCCGTTGCCCCACACGGTGCGGAAGGGAGCGCCCAGGAACGTTACGCCGTTGAAAGTCGCCTGCGAGTACGTGGTGTTGCCGTAGTTGACCGCGTAATTGTGGCTCCAGATCGAGCCAATCGGGGCGTGCGGCCTGTCGCTGGGGCATTCAAAGCCGGGGATCCTGGTCGTGGTGACCGGCGTGTTGCGCGATCCGCCGTACCGGTACTCGCCGGTGGTGTCGGGCGGATCGAACTTGACCATGTAGTATTTGTCGAAGAGTGCCTTCTGCTCGATGTACGGCAACATCGAGACCTTCCAGGTGCCCCAGCAGCAACTGTAGGCCCCTACCATGAGGGTGTTGTACACGTCATGGTAGTTGTGGAACCCCAGCCCGAGTTGCTTGAGGTTGTTGTTGCACTGGGACCGCCGGGCCGCCTCCCGGGCGGCCTGAACGGCCGGCAACAACAAGGCGATCAGGATGCCGATGATGGCAATCACGACGAGCAGTTCGACCAGCGTGAAACCGCGTCTCTTGGTGCGCATGGCACGATCCTCCACAGAACCAACCGGATGAGAAAAGGAAGGACTCGACGATGCTTGCATAGGCGACCCGGCCAGGCCGGTCCGCAAACGTCGCTACGGGATGGAAAACTCGAAGGTATTGGGGCCGCCGGCCGTGACTTTGATCTCCTGCTTGGTCTCGGTATTGAACTCCGGAGGGATCCGGTCCTTGGCCACCGGCGCTGCCTTGGAGTCGCCCGGCATCTCCGTGGCGGAAGCGGTGGCCCCGCCCTCCGATGATGAGATCCGCACGCGATAGGTGCCCGGCGTCAGCCCCTGCTGGGCCGGGATGGCGAATTTCCCGTCGGTGATCGTGGCCCCGCTCATGCTCTTCGTGTCGGGCCCCGCCGGCGAGAACTCGATCGTCCCGCGATCGAGCGGCTGACCTTTCAGCGTGACCGTTCCCGAAATCGGCAGACGGCCCGAGCGGTCGGCACGGCTACAACCGATGGAAGCCAGCGCCAACAGGACCGTGCCGACGATTGCCCAGCGAGCCAACTTGCTGTCCGTCATGACAAGAACCCCTTGACCGGAGAAGAAGTGCAACACCCAGGATGGATGACTGTCAGGCCGAAGAACGACATCGAGCCGCGGAAGAAAATGACTCCCCAGGAAACCGCCCTAGCATACAGTACGGGCGGGGGGGTGTCAAGCGGATCGTGGGCCCGCACTTGACGGGCACCCTCGTCCGGCTAGCATGCCGATCGGCCGATCCGTGGGTCACACGGAGACGGCGCCTGCCCGGGCCGAGAGAGGAAGGACGAGGGATACCATCGCCCGCCGTCGCATGCTCCGCAGGGTGGCACCGAAAGCTCCGCTTTCGGTGTCGCGCAGCGACGAGAGGCTCCGCGGGGATCCCAGGGCATGGCACGTTTGGTCAAAGCAAGCCTCTTGTGCCTTCGGCACCGCGATAGCAGGAGCTATCGGAGCCACCCCGCAAGCGGATTCGGACGTCACGTTCGTGCGCCGGGGCTGTCGCGTCGAACGGTTTGGCCATTCACCACGCCCTTGTCAGGGCGTGCCACCCCCGCCGCGTATTCTTGTGCCGGCGTCCGCCGTGCGATACAATCGCCGTCCGTCCGAGTTGTGCATCTGCCGGGCGAACCCATGGTGGAATTCCAACTCGACGCCCAGCGCCAACGCCCCGACGACTTCGTGGCCGTGGCCGGGTACGGTGAAGGCTGCACCAACTACCTCTGCACGACCAAGGCATTTGAAGAGGGCGGCTACGAGCCCACCGCCTCGTTGGTCGGACCGGAATCCGAGCGACTGCTGAAAGCCGGCATTCGGCGTGTGCTCGGACTTGGATAGCGTCGCTTTCTGTCCCGCACGGTGAAAACACTCAGCCGGGATGCAGGTTCGGGGGCGGCCGGTCGTCGCTGGGGCCGCGCTGCGTCGAGGGATGGGTTCGTTGATTCGATTCCGACGGAGAACATCGTTGTGAGAGACTGGGTGGATGGCGGTGCCTCGTGGTTCCGATTCCTGCTGGCGAACAAGTTCATGCTGCTCGCCCTTGGCGGCGCCTTGGGGACCAACGCCCGCTACTGGCTTGGCCGTTGGCTGAATGAAGTATCCTGGACACGGGGGTTTCCCCTGGGGACCTTCGTGATCAACGTCACCGGGACGTTCCTTCTCGGCGTGGCCGCCGTGCTGATTCTGGAGCGGCTTCCGCCCGCCCATCAGGATTGGTATCTGCTGATCGGCACCGGCTTCTGCGGCGGCTACACGACGTTCTCGACCTTCGAGTGGGAGACCTTCCGGCTGGTGCGGGACGGCAGTTTGTGGATGGCCTTCGCAAACGTCGCGGGGAGCGTGGTCGTTGGCTTCCTCGGCGTGGTCCTCGCAGTCGCCCTCACCGGCTTGCTGTTCCCGAGACCGTGGGAGTGAAGCCGTGAGAATTGAGTCGGACGCCAAGGCGGTTACGATCTATATCAACAGCACGGACCAGTGGCACGGGCAGCCGCTCTACACGGCAATCGTGCAGTTGTGCAAAGAACGCGGCGTCGCCGGCGCCACGGTCAGCCGCGCCGTGGAAGGATACGGCGGCAGCGCCCACCTGCACACGAGCCGGCTGTTGGAACTGAGCGAGAACCTCCCGGTGCGAATCGAAATTGTGGATCTCTCGGAGCGAATCGCCCCGCTCCTCGGAGCGATTGAACCGATGATCGCCGAAGGGCTCATCACGATCTCGGATGTCCACATTCTCCGGTTTCTGCCGGATCCGAAGTAGTGGCCGGAGGCGACGAAGGTTGGGCGTTTCGGTGCGCGCTGCGAAGCTCTCAGAACTGTCAGGAAAGGAAGAGACGACTATCCTGAGCTGTGCCACAATATTGTTAGACGACCGCTAACCGCTCACGCTTTGCCCAGTTCGTCGCGGTGGGCCCACACCTTCTCGAAGGCCTTGACGTACTGCTCGGCCAGTTCCGGCACCTGCGAAGTGAAGTAGGGGAGCGTGATCGTCCGCGCGTTGGCCATGTCGGAGCCGGGCAGTTCGGGGATGGCCGGCAGGTGATGCCAGAAGGCCGGGTCCCGGTAGAGCGGCTGCTTGTGCTGGAGCCGGTAGGAGGAGGCCGACGCGGCCACGCCCTCGGCCTGAAGGGCCTTCACACACGCCGCCCGCGACATGCCCGCCTTTCCTTCGTCCAAGAAAAAGGAGTTCCAGGCGTAGTAGACGCGTTGTACCTCGGGCCGCGGGGTGGCCTGCTCGAGCAGGCCGGGGAGTTGCGCCAGGCGGTCGTTCATGCGGCGGACCTGGGCGAGCCCCTCCGCGTTGCGCTCCATGAGCCCGCGGAACTGGCTGCGGAGCAACGCGGCGGCCAGCGGGTGCATGCGGGTCTTCACCCCAAGTCCGGACCCGTGAAATTGCCGGTAGTAGCTCCCTTTGGCGAACGAGTGGGGCGCGTCGTAGTGCCCGAACGCGGTGCCGCGCTCGTAATCCTCCCGGGTCTGGAAGACGGCCATGCCGCCTTCGATCCCCGGAAGCGGCTTGGACGCCTGGAAACTGAACGCCGCCATCGAGCCCCAGTTGCCCATGGCCTTGCCCTTGAGCGAGGCCCCGTGGGCGTGGCAGGCGTCTTCGAGCACGATCAGCCCTTTCTCTTTGGCCCAGTCGCCGATCGCCTCCATGTCGTTGGGCAGGCCGATCCAGTGGACCGGCAACACCGCCTTCGTGTTCTTGGTCAGGCGGCGCTTGGCGTCCTCCAGGTCGAAGTTCAACGACCGCGGGTCGATATCGACGAACACCGGCACCAGTCCGAAGAGCCGCATCGGCACGATCGTGGCGAAGAAGGTGTAGCTGGGCACCATGATCTCGCTGCCGGGCGGGAGCTTCAGGGCGAAGAAGATGGAGGTCAGCGCGGCGGTGCCGTTGCACTGGGCCTTGACAAAGGGATAGTTGAATTTCGTCTGCCACTCCTTCTCGAAGGCGGCGATCGGCGCGTAGTCGGGGTTGCGGACGAGGTCGAGGACCGCCTTCTCCTCGTCGGGCCCGTAGAGCGGCCACCGCCAGGCGTTGCCGGACGGCTGGGCGACCGTCTTCGGCCCGCCGTGGAGGGCGAGCTTCTCGACCTTCTTGCCGGCGGCACGGGCGGTCTGCGTGGTGCCCGGCCCCGCCGCACACAACCCGGCGGCCAAAGCCCCGGTCGACTTGAGGAACTTCCGCCGCGCAAAACTCGACTTGCCGAGATTGGCTTCCGACCGCATGGCGACTCCCTCCCAAATGTGAGACCCCCGATCGACAACCTCCAACGCCCTACGCCGCCATGGTAGGCCCGGTCTTGGCGTCCTGTCAACGTCCCGTCTCTTCCCACGCCCGGGAAAAAAGGGTAGAAAGAAGACGTTCGCAAGCGGCCGGCGGCCTTGGAGTGCGGCGACCTGTCGCCGCTTTCTTTCGATCAGGTTGCACGCAAGCGGCCGGGGAGCCTGCCGAAGCGAGAGGAGACGCAACAAAAGAAAGCGGCGACGAGTCGCCGCACTCCAAAGTGCCGGTTCTCCCGAACTCGCATCCGTTCAGATAACGAGGGCCCACCATGATGGATCTCAAGCAGCAAGAGGTGTGGTTTGTCACCGGAAGCCAGCAGCTTTACGGCGAGGCGACGCTCCGGCAGGTGGCGGCGAATTCCCAGCACATCGCCCAGGCCCTGGACCGCGCGGCGGCCGTGCCCGTCAAGGTCGTCTTCAAGCCGGTGCTGACCACGCCCGAGGCCATCGCGCAGCTTTGCCGCGAGGCCGACCACACCGCGGGCTGCGTGGGCCTGATCTGCTGGATGCACACGTTCTCGCCGGCCAAGATGTGGATCGCCGGCCTGTCGGGCCTGCGCAAGCCGTTTGCTCATCTGCATACGCAGTTCAACCGCGAGATCCCGTGGGACACGATCGACATGGA
>CAYSGY010000162.1:552-10690 GCA_964430315.1 uncultured Planctomycetaceae bacterium | reverse complement strand
CTGCGGCTCCATGGCCCGCCACCGCTCCGGCACCACGCCCGCCGGATCGACAAACGACGCCGAACCCTCCGGTTCCCGCAGGAAGCTGGCCAGCACCGGGTCGTCGACCGCCGCGGGCCCGCCCTGGAGCAGGTCCGAAAGCGACGCGAGCGGTTCGAGTTGGAAGGGGATCTCCGGCGAGTCTTGCGTGACCCACCCCGGGGCCGACCAAAGCCGGAGCACCTCGGCCGGCGACCAGCGTGCCGAGCCATCCCCTTCTTCCTGAAAGACGAGATGGGCGAAGTAGGAACCCGGCCGGCCCTCGCTGTCGGCGGAACGGTAGCAGACCTGGCCACACACCTGGAACCCTTCGACTGCCGGAACGTAGAGGAACCGCCGCGGCGCCGTGGCGGGAGTCTGCTGGAGCTTCTGCTCGTCGGGCGTGTCGCGCGGCAAGTGGTAGTAGATCATCGGCTCGATCTGCTGATACCACTTGCGCAAGGCTTCCGTCTCCAGGGAACCGGCACGCACACTGTAGCCGAACGTACGCTCGGCCAATTCCCCGTCGCGCTTTTCCAGCGCGGAACTGCCATGCGTGCAATGGGTGCAATACGCCTGATGGATGGTGCTCATCCGCGGACTCCCGTCAGGGGTTGGGGGTCAGGGGTCGGGGATTAGGGATTAGGGATTAGGGATTAGGGATTAGGGATTAGGGATTAGGGATCAGGGGTTAGGGGTCGCGTAGCGGGCGGGCTTGCCCGCCACTTGGTCGTGGCGAACTCCGCCCAAGTGCCATTCTGACTTCCGTATTCCGTATTCAATATTCAGTATTCGTCCCGTGTTCCGCACTCATCCTCGGTTCCTCTGCCGTGCCGCCCGCTCTGCTGGCTCGCGGCCCATTCCCATGTCGGGAGAAGAACCCGTTCAACCCCCTCGACCCTGGGGGAGACCCTGCGGCCGCCTCTCGCAGGCGTCCGAGCACAAGCGGGTGGCTGGGAAACACCGCAAAACCTATATCAACCATAGCCCAAACGGCCACCCAGCCGTCACCCCACGCCGGGAGGACGTGGAGAAGCCGACTCCCTCCGCCGGCCTCCCAACTTGCGCAGTCGATCGGTAAGCGATAATACACTGAAACGCCGCCGGGTTCATCACCCGGACCCGGGGCTTCCGGACAAATCGCCAAGATGCACCGTTGACTGAACCGCTGTTGCGGCCAGGTCCACCGCACGCAGTAGATCCCCTCGGCAGGGTCAGGACACACGAGGCTGGCCCGGCCCAGGGCCCGGCCCAGCCCGAGACGTTCCGGGACGAGGATCTCCTTCTTGGTCCAGCTCCGGAGCACCGCCTCGTGGGCCGCAAACAGGTCGCGATGCCGGCGGATGAGCCGGGCGTCGAACCTCTCCCAGAACTTCCCGGCGTCGCCCGCCTCCAACGCAGCGATCAGGGCCGCGGTCTTCGCCACGCGGGCTTGAGCCGCCTCGACGGCCGCCCGCCAGTCGGCGGGCAAGGGGAAATCGACCAGGAGAGGATCTTGGGCGAGGCGGACGATTTCTCCGTCATGGCGGGCCCGAATCGCCTTGCCCGTCTGGCGGAGGAGTTCCCGCCGTCGCACCGCCCGGTCGTACGCCTCGCGCCACGGCTCCACGTCGCGGCAGCCTTCCAGCAGGACTTCGTTCCAGACTGCCAAGAGCCGCCGGTCGAGCTGGTCGGCCGGGAGGCTGGTGGAGACCTGGCGCACGGCCTGGACCACCGGCAGCCGCCTTTCCGCCAGGTCGATCCGCTCACGCCACTCCTGGGGCACGATCCGCTGGCACCCCACGGCCACGGCCTTGCGCCACGCGCTCACGACGGCCTCTTCTTCCTCATCGCGTTCCAGCGCGATCTGGAGGTGCTGCAGGGCCAGGATGCGCTGGCGGGCCTGCTCGACGCGGGCGGAGTGGCGATGGGGATATCCGAGGGGCAAGGGGCGCGCGGACCGTACCAGGGCTGCCTCGCCCTCCCGTGTGACTCGCCCCCCGGAGCGACGCACGAGTTCGTCGATCCGCCCCACCGCCACCAGACGCCGCCGCGCCTCTCCCACGCGGCTTCGCTCCTGTTCGGCGGGCGGAAATCCCGCGAAGACGGGTTCGTTCCACGCCTTGACCAAGGCCCGGTCGTGCTTCTCCCCGATCTCCCGGGGCAACGACGAAAACGCCTTCCAGGCATCCCGGCGACATACGAACCGGTATGCCTCCTGGATCAACGGCTTCAGGTGCGCAGGGGCGTCGCGGAACTTCCCGCGGCGGTTCAACAGCTCGACCGCCGCCTCCCACTGCTCGGCGCGCAGGAGTCCTTCGATCCGCGTGAAACTGGGATGGGTCGAATCCCGCAGCGGAGGCAGGCGATCCATCGTCATCCGCGCGAACTGAACCAGTTGCTCCGCCAGATCGCGGACGTCGGCGTCGGACGATCGCATCAGATCGCCCACCAGGCGGCTTGCCTCCGGGCTCACGAGGTCGTCGTCGCGGAAGAGGAGCTTGTCGTGCTGCGGCGTCTCGACGTAGGTCATCCAGAGTCCCGGGTCCGCGGCCAGGGCCTTCAGGGCCACATAGATCACCATGGCCGAGAAGCGGTCCAAGTGGAGCGACAAGAGCGTCTGCTCGTTGCGGTCGGGATGCTGGTAGGGACGGTTGCCGACCTCGAGGTTCCGACGCCCCACCAGCGCCGGCACGCACATGCCGTCGTAGTCGACAAGTTTGAGATCGCCGGCGGGTGTGACCATCACGTTCGCATGCTGGAGGTCGCCGTGAGCGATCCCGGCGTCCTCGAGGTCGGCGACGACCTCAATCCATCGGGCGGCCGCCCCGGCAAGGGCCTCGCGGCTGCCTTCCCGGCAGCGGGCCCCCACCCATTTGTAGAGCGTCTCCCCCTGGACCCAATCCATGAGGATCAACGGGAACCACGCCTGATGCCCCGCCGCACGGACGCTCTCGTCCCGGTACTCGAAATCCATCAGGCAAGGCACGCGCCGGGCACGGAGATAGGCGCTGATGGCGTCGTAACGCTCGCGCCGCTCGGGTGAGGCGCTGGTGAAGACGCGGATCGCCATGGGCGGCCCGCCGTCCGGCGGGATGCCCTTGTAGACCACGGCGAAGGCCCCCGTCCACGGCCGCGGCTGCCCAAACCGGTCCCGCTCGATGCGATAGCACTTCAGCGCCGGATCGCGCAGCGCGACGTCCGGCCGCTGCAACATCGCGCTGAATTGGGAAGCCAAAGGCCAGTGCATGGACGACGCACGCTCGGAACGGGGAATGGCAAATTGCAAATATCAAATTGCAAATTGCAAATATCAAATATCGAGCTAACGACGCTGGCGTTCGCCTCGGGGAGGAAGACTCACTCGAAAACCGACGGGCCCGGTCTCACTCCCCAATACCCCCAGCTTGACGCTCGATATTTGATATTTGCAATGTTCAATTTGATATTTGCAATTTGCATTTTGCATTCTGCAATTTGATATCTCTACCCCAGCACGGGGTATCCGTTCATGTGCAGGAGCCACAACAAGGGTTCCAACAGCCCGAAGGGGGCGATCGTACGCAGGCTCAGGTCCTTCTCGCCCCGTCCGTCCAGTCCGACCGGCGTCAGGGGGAAGTACAAGGCCCGGCCGCCGAACAACTCCTCGACCGACCGCTCAATCTGCCAGCCGGGCCAGATGGTGTCTCGGAGGCGGGCCACGAGGCGCGAACGGGCCTCGAAGACCTCCAGGGTCATCGCCTCGCCCGTCGGGTCGATCCGCGCGAGACCGTCGTAGAACGCGGCCACCGGATCGCCGCCGTCCGGCGAGGCGTAGGACTGACCCGCCAACAGGTCGATCTTCGAGACGCACAGCGCCAGCGGCAGACGCAGTTTGCGGTGGCTGTCCACCCCTTTCACCAGACGCAGGTCCTCGCGGAATTCCGCCAAGGCCTTGGCCTGCGGCTCGGAGGGAAGGGTCGGATCGAGGAAGAACAAGTAGCCGTCGGCCTCCAAGGCGCGGCGGCGGCGATAATCGTCCACGCCCAGCGTTGCGGTGACCTCGCCCGAGTAGTCGAAGAGATTCACCAGCACGCTCGAAAGCCCCCAACGATCGCGGTCCCGGAAATTGAACACCATGGGATGCGGGATTCGGGCGCCCTGGGTGCCGGTCGTGCCCAGGCGACTGATCAGGATCTGCTCGACAATCCGATCGAAATCCTCCCCGCTGGCGACCTCGATCGGCCGGACGCGCTCGAACCGCACGGCGGGCGGATGATTCCCGCGGTTGAGTTGCCAATACGCCATGGCAGCCCAATGCGTCTTACCCGCCCGCGGAACGCCCAGGGTGGGAAAGAAGAGTTTGGGCATCGCGCGGTAGGCATCGCGAATGGCGTAATTGCAGCGGACGCCTTTGACCTGATCGAGCAGGTTCTGGCACCGCACCGCAGTCGAACCCGCGGCATGGCCGTTCTGCGATGCCGGCGCGGCGTGGATTTCCCCCAGGCATAAGGGGCAGGTGTTGGCGACCGCCGCACCGCGGAGCCTCGCGGCGCGCCGTAAGCCCCATGCGCCGACGAGGACCGCGCCGAGCGTCGTCAGGCCTACTGCTGCGCGGATCCCACGCTGCCAGAACCGATCCCGGGCAGCCGCCTCCGACGCGGCACGCCATTGCTCCTCGACGCGTCCCAGATCGGCCAGATCGGCCCGGATCGCCCGCGGCAGACTCTCCAACACCGCCAGCCGTTCCTCCAATTCCAAGACCCGGTCGCGGAAGCCCGGCGCCACGGCCGACAGGTCGCCGGCAGCCGCGGCCGCGTTTCGGACGGAGGCGGCCTTGAATTCCGATCGGGCCTTCGCGGCGATCTGCACGAGTCCGGAGAGTCTCTCCGCCTCCGCCTCGAAGAGGGCCGCGTCGGCCTCCATCTTGCGCCGCGGCAGGTCCCGATCCGCGGCGTCGGAGGCGGCGGTCGCATCGGCCCACCGGTCGGCCAGCCCCAACCCTGCCACGACCGAAGCCAGCAGCAGGAACCCGGCCACCGGCGACCACCGCGTCAGGGCCCGGCCCACCCGGCCGCTCAACCGCCTCCGCACTGCGTGACGGTTCGCATGGAGTGCAACTCCCGCCAACGCGCCCAGGGACACAAAGACTGACGCCCAGAACCAACGATCGTCCAGGCTCATCAGCACCATCCACCGCGGGCGCTGTCCTCCGCCAGTCCCCGCCAGCAACGACTGGCCGTCGCACAAGGCGGTCCGAACCCGCGTCCACGCAGCGGCGGTCTCCGAAATCTCCCGATCGAGTTCCTCAATTCCCTGTTGCAGTCCGCTTCCAACGGGACCGGCGGCCTGGGCCAGGACCGTCGCCGCCGCCTGCCGGGCCGCGGGCCCCGCGGCCACAAGCCTGCGATGAAGGTCTTCTCCGGCCACGGTAAGAGCCGGGGAGCGCTGGAGTCGTTCGACTTCTTCGGCCAGGAGCCGGCTGCGGGCCTCGATCCGCTGCCGCTCGATAACACGCGCCACATACTTCCCTGCGGCCGACGCCGAATCGGACTCGGGCCCCGCCTGCCCGGCGGCCACCCACGGCCAGAACGACACCACCGTGGCGCTGACCACCGACAGACCGAGACGCCAAAGCGATCGGCCGGCACTGGGACGCTGCGGACGGCAGCGAACCGCGCGGGCACGGACACCGCTTCTCCCCTGTCGGTCGTTCACGGCAGTCCCCAAAAGGGTCGCGCTGCAAAGCCCATGGGATGCGATCAACCGTCGGACGCATGCCCGCGGCGCCTCCGGCGATTCACCAAGATTCGCCTTCACATGCCCCGCCCCTACTAACCAGACTACTCGGGACGAAAAACGCTGTCAAATCGCAGCGCCGTAAGAGGTTAGTGGCAGAAAGCGAATCGCAGGGAAGGGCCGCGGGAGACCGCGAACCGAGCCGACCCCGCATGCCTCAACGCGCGTCCCAACGCCGGCGACGTGGACGACGGACTTGAATCGGGACGGGCCTCAGGCCCTGGGCCGGCGCCAAGGCGACTTTCGGACGCGCCCGGCTAGCCCAGGATGCCCCTACCGGCTGGCAGGACCTGCCATTCGCGGATGGGCTCCTGCGGCGGAGGCGGGCTGCGGCGGCAATCCCCAGGAAGATCGCGCCCGCGATGGCAAAGAGAGCCAGACGCTGGGCGGGGAGACTCTTTGCCGGACGGCGGGCCTCTTTGGGCAACGCGGCCTCGCAGTCGTCCGTCGCCGCTGTAACAAGGCGTGGGGCCGTCCCGTGGGACGCTTCGGTTGAAGCGGGCAGTTCGCGGGGGGAGGCAACCACGGGCGGACTCGGGGATGACGTCGTCGAGATGCCCTGAGCCCCTTTCGCGATGCGATCGGCTGGCGGTGTCGGTGGCGGCGAGGAAGCCGCAGCGGTCACCGGGGCCGTGTAGGCGCAGGGGACTCCGGTTGCCAATTCGGCCTCCGGAATCTCCCGATCCGCATTGCGCCCGTTGTCGGCGATTGTCCGAGGTTCGTCGACGGAGGGACTGGTCGAACGCTCGGGCTTCTTGGACGTGACGAGCTGCGACAGCTCGATCATCGCGTCGGCCACAGGACGCAGCGATTGGTCCTCGGTCAGCACCCGGTCGTACAAATCCAGGGCCTGCTGGTATTCGCCTTGTTGCGCCAGGACGAACGCATAGTTCGCACGGGCCTCCTTCTCGGAGCCGGCCCGCCGGAACAGGGCGAGGCATTCGTCTCTCCGCCCCTGATCGGCGAGCACCAGGGCGAGGTTGTTGGAGAAGGCGCGGTTGCCCGGGTCGATTTCCAACGCCCTGCGCAGGTATTGCTCGGCCTCCTTAGGCCGGCAGGCAAGGTGGTAGAAGTAACCCACGTCGCCAAGGAGCTGGGGGTCGTCGGGCTTCAGGGCCAACGCGCGGCCGAAGTGTTCGTCCGCCTCCTTGAACTTCCCCTTCCGGGTGTACAGGACGGCGAGGCGGTGGTGCGGAACGGGGTTGCCGGGCGACTGCCGGATGACTTGCAGATAGAGGCGTTCGGCCTCGTCGTCTTGACGACGACGTTCAAAGAGCCGGGCGCTGGCGAGGAGATTGGCGGGCGGCGCGGCGTTCTTGTTCGCAGTGCCCGGGTTTGCGCCCATTCCGAGAACTGACGGCGCGGCGACTCCCGCCGGGGCGCCCGCCATGCCTTGGGCAGCGTCAGGGGCCGCTCCCCAGGGCGAGACGCAGCCCGACGCGAACAAGGCGGCGGCCAACGAGGCCAACAGGAGGCGAAAGCGACTAGGACTCAAGGGCGTAATTCCACTCCAATCGGCGGACCGCGAAAGGCGTCCTGGTGCCACGGCTTAGTATCCACCCCAGCCGGCGCCGAGACCGGCGCTGAATCCGGCTCCTCCGTTCCAACTGCCGCCCCAGTCTCCCAGGGAGTCGCTATAGTCGGTCGCCGCCCGCTCCCCCGCCCGATACGACGGGGCCAGGTCAGGCGCGATCACAACCCGCTCGTCGGCATCGGCGATCTTCATCGCCAACAGGCAACGCACCACGACGTCGCGGCGGCGCATATCCATTTCGGGATTGAGGTGGACGCGGTACTTGTACTCCGTCTCGGGCCGGGCGAAATTCCGCGTCCTCTCGACGATCACCTGGGCATCGTGGCCCGAGGAGAGACGCGCGGCGATCTGTTTCAGGTGGTCTTCGCCGGCATAGTTGAGGAATTCGGAGTTCTCGATGAACTCGTGCTCGTGGACCACGAAGTCCGACTTCTCCGCGTTGAGTTCCTGGTTCTGCCAGACCGGGTCGCTGAGCGTACCCAGCGGAGAAGCGGCGGGCCGCTGAGGCAAGATCTCCTTCCAGCCGGGACAGCCTCCCGCCGCCAACACGGCGGCGCCGACCATCAAGGCGAGCACCCCTCGTCGTGGCGTTTGCGGCGGCATCCTTCGATCTCCGTCTCTTGACCGGTTCACTCAGAAAACCCGTGGGGACCTTGGATATAGCGGCTTTCCGTCGCCTGATAGGCCGGAGAGCGCATCGTCGCCCGGCGGCCCTCAATGGCTTGGCGCGCCGCAACCGGCGCCACGGTGCTCCGATAGTCGCGTTGCGGCCTGCCCTCCCAGTCGCCCGCCAAAAAGAAGGCCCAGTCGCTCGGCTCGGTCACTTCCATCCCGGGCAGAACCAGCGGCGCTTCCTCGGGCTCCAGGGGGTGGACGAGTTCCGGGCTGACCAGGATGAGCAACTCCGTCTCGTCGCGCTTCACGTGGCGCTTGCTGAACAGGATGTCGACGTAGGGGATATCGCCCAGGCCGGGGACCCGGCTCTTGCTCCCCTCTTGCTGATCCTGGATCAATCCCGCGATGGCCAGCCACTGCCCCTCGCGCAGATCCACCGTGGTTTCGACGGTCCGGGCCGTGAGGCCCGGAATGCCGTTGACCGACAACCCCTTGTCCGGGCTGCTCACGGTGGGAGTGACCTGCAAACGGACGCGATCCTTGTCGAGGACCGTGGGCGTGAAGGTAATCTGCGTGCCGAAGTTCTGGAAGGTGGTGCTGACGGCGCCCACACCCTGCACGCCGACGGTCGTGGGGACGGCGAAACTGCCTCCGGCGACGAAGCTGGCAGGATGCCCGCTCAGCGTCACCAGGTTCGGCTCGGCGAGGATCTTCGAGTATCCGTTCGTGCTCAGGGCCTCCAAGGTCAATTCCAAGTCCTTGGTGCTCAACACGGCCGAGACCGCCCCGCCGCCCGCCAAGTTGGAATTCAGGGTGAAATCGCCAAGATGCAGATTCACCTTGCTGCCGGCATCGCGGAGCGCGCTTCGCGTGAGTTCCGCCACGCGGACCTTGAGCATCACGAGCTTTTCGCCAGGCACCTCGAGCATGTTCACCACATCGACGCCCCACCCCCACCCGCCGCCCCAGCCGTGGCCGAGGCCTCGACGGCCATAGCCTCCCCAATAGCCACCACCGTAGCCGGCGCCGTAGCCGTAACCGTAACCATAGCCGTATCCATTGCCGAGACCATTGCCGGGCCCATAGCCGGGCCCATAGCCGCCCCGGTTGACGACATCGCCCGCCACCTCTCCCGTCCCCGTCATGACAAGCGTCATGATGTCCCCGGCCTCCCGGGAATCACGGGCCTGACCGCGGACAATCAGTTTGCTCCCCACGGCGAAGAGGTGGACGAAGCTGTTCGGGAACAACTCGTTGACCTTCCGTTCCAAGGCGGCGTATTCCAGCTTCCTCCGGTCCTCGAAGGAGTCGTTGGCCGCGACACGCACTTGGTATCGAAGCATGTCCTTGTCGGAGATTCCGTCCGGACCGGCGAACCAGAAGGTCAGACTCGTCTCCCCCGCCCCCAGACCGATCAACTCGAACTCCGTCGGACCGAACTGCGTCACCTCGAGGACCGCGGGATGCGTAATCGAGGTGCGGGCCACGGGTTTCTTGGTCCGGAGGATCTTCGAGGCACGGGGCTCGATCTCCAAGTTGAGTTCCGTCTCTCGGACTTCCGCGATCAGCGATCTCTCCCTGCTCCTCGCTTCCGCCATCATCCGCTTTCCGAGAACCGCATCGGAAGGAGTAGGCGGGGCGACGACGACCGGGGCCTCCGACTGCGCAGCCGCGACGCACGGGAAAGCGGCGAAACACCCACACATCGTGAGCACCGCGAGGCCCGGGATCCACCGGGTCAAGCGTCCTCTTCCGTGCAGCGATCGCGTAGGCATGGGGGCCGCCATTTTGTTGCCGGGTTTCTGACTGCGCTCAGCGGCCCCCCGCCACAGGGAGCTGCAAAAGCTGCGGCGAGTTGAGCCGTGGCTTGCCACCGTCGGTCTTTCCTGCCAAATGGATGATGAGCCAGACCGCCAGTCAACATCAGTCAGTTATGACTCTAGGTTCGGATTTTCGGGTACTGCAACTTGTATCGTTCTTGTGGGGCGTAGCGAAAATCAGGGCGCAACCCCGTGGTTTCCGCCAGCGGTCCAGTAGACCAAGCCCCCAACTCGTCACACACGCCCCCGTCTTCCTTATTTAACACCTGACGACCGGCTCAGGAGCGCGAAGGACCCCGTGGGGGTATACAGAAGTTGCACTCGCAGGGCGATGCTCCGGCCGTCGAGCAGCCCTCGCCCCGACCCGGATGATTCAAGCATCGAGAATCGCGAC
>CAYSGY010000162.1:0-542 GCA_964430315.1 uncultured Planctomycetaceae bacterium | reverse complement strand
GTCACTCCAGCCCGAAGCGCAAGCGAGGGTAACTCGTTGCCTCTGAATCGCTTGCGCTTCGGGCATGTGTTTGACCAAGAATGATCCAGCCTAGCGTTCTCCCAGAAGTAGAGGGGATGGATGCAACCCGATTTCCTGCCAACCCTCGTCTGGTGGTCCCGCCTTGGCGACCGCGAGTCACCGTTCCATCAGGCTCTTCTCCTCTGTATGGAGATGCGGCCGGGTTCCGATTGAACCGCGGTTCCCGATCGCGTCGATACTAGCGAAGGTGGCAGATTGGCCACACCTCCGGAAGGTCCTGAAAGCAGAAAGGACAGGCGGACCATGCTGCGGTTCTCCCTATTAGGCATAGTGGCGACGGTGGTCGTTGCGGCATCCGCTCCGTTGGCTGCCGCCCAGACACCGGCTCCCGCGTCCGGACCCATGAACGGTAGCGGCTGCGCCGGTGGCGGTCCGAGCATGGCAAGTGCCTTCGGAATCGGGTTTTTCCGGGTTCCGGTGTCCGGGGGCGGCGAGGCGTACGGAGAGGCCTACGACGGATA
>CAYSGY010000161.1:0-10741 GCA_964430315.1 uncultured Planctomycetaceae bacterium | reverse complement strand
AGCCTGTGCTACGTTCAGTACCTGGCGAACTCCCCCTGCGCCTTCTCCGGGAACAAGGCGCCGACGATGGCCGTGGCCCGCGTCGTGAGCATGCGGAGGTCGCTTCCCACGGCCAGGAACTGCATTCCCTGCCGGGCCCGGGCGAGGGCCTCCGAGGGCTCGAAACAGTGGATCCCCGTGGGCGTCCCGGCCCGCCGGCCCACCTCGATCACCCGCTGGATCATGGCCTCGTGCTCCTCGGGCGACGGCCCGCGACCGTCGGGCGAACGCATCGTGAAGCTCAGGTCCACGGGCCCGACGAAGATGGCGTCGCAGCCGGGCAGGCGGTAGATGGCCTCGGCGTTCTCGACGCCCGTCGGGCTTTCGGTCTGGAGGACCACGAGGATCTCGTCGTTGGCCCGCTGGAAATACTCCTCGGCCGAAGCGTCGAACCCGAGGGCGTGCATCCCGCCGCCGACGCTGCGATTGCCTTGCGGCGGATACTTGGCCGCCGCGATGGCTGCCCGGGCCTGGTCCACGGTGTTGACCATCGGCACGAGGATCCCCCACGCGCCGGCGTCGAGCACGCGCTTGATGAGGTGGTGATTCCCCTCCGGCACCCGCACCAGGGGCACGCAGCCGGCGTCGGCCACCGCGGCCAGCACCGCCGCCGCCTGGCTCCAGTCGATCGCCGAGTGCTCCAGGTCGAGGGTCAGCCAGTCGAAGCCGGCCCGGGCCAGGACCCGGGCCGTGTGGAGGTTGTCCAGCGAAAGCCACGTTCCGAACGCCGGCCCTCCCTCCCGCAGCTTCCGCTTCACAGGGTTGGTCTTCATAGGAACGATTCTACCGAGTGCGCGGCAGGCCGGGACCGGCTCATTTTTCGGCCCGCCAGCGCGCGGCCCTCCGAGGAGCCTGACGGCCGAAAAATGTGCCAGTCCCCTTGGTCAAGGGCGAGTCAATCCTTCAGATCGAAATCGAAGGTGCCGCCCCCTTCCTTGACGTCGGCGGTCAGGCCGGAACTCGCGTCCTGCTTGTACTTCACCGGTAGTTCTTCCGTGACGTCCGGCGGCGGGATCGGCATGCCCTTGCCCATGTACTCCTTCTCCTGTTCCTCGGTCAGCTTGCTCTTGGTGATGGTCTTGGCGATCGCGACCCGGTAGGAGCCGGCCACCGCGCCCTCCCCTCCGGCGCCGAACGTGGTGAGCTTGTACTGTCCCGACGCATCGGTGCTTGCGACCGCGCCCCTTCCCTTAGGATCGGTCGGCATGAAGCTGACCGTGGCCCCTGCGACCGGGGCGCCCTTGTAGGTGACCTTGCCCGTCACCACATTCGTCTTCGGGCGGTCGGAAGGCGCCGACGACCCACACCCGGCGAGCACCACCAGTGAAAACGCCGAAAGGACACCGACGCCAACCCACTGTCTGAACCTGCAATTCATGGCACTTCTCCTCGAGGATCCGAGACACCCCCGCCATTTCGTGATCTGCGCATGGACGCTCCACGCCAGTTCTTCTGCCACCACGGGCCTGCTTGGCGGCCTCGCAAGCCACGCCAACAGTGTGTGCGACGACGCGCGGGCCGTCAATGCCTCCGGTCGCCTTTCGTTCTATCTGGAAACGCCCAGAAATGTAGGTCAGGCTTTCCAGCCTGACGGCCCAACGGTCAGCCTCTCCAGCGCTTCCGCAGGAAGATCGGGAATAGACCCAAGGGGGCAGGGTCCTTAGAGACCCGGCTTCCCTGTCACTTGCTCGCCTGTCCAGCCTGACGGCACAATGCTCAGGCTCTCCACCTGCGGTCCCAGTTGTCAGGCTCGAAAGCCTGACCTACAGGCCGAGAATATTGCACCGATCCCTGCCTCCTAAGGGATGAATCCAGTCCAACGAAAGGGGGGGGTTGCGTCCGGTTTGCATCCTATGGGGGCTGTTGATTTATGCTCTGGTAGGGCTGGCTTTGCGCACCGTACCCCTCTTCGCTGCTCACGCCGTCGCCGTCGGCTCGGTCGAGCTAGAATTGTCAGGAGTGCACTCTGCCGGTCTGCTTGAGATACTGAAACCGGAGGCTTGTCGGCAACTGACATTTCGTTAACAATGAGGGTTGTACGGGAAGAGAAGGGGACTCTTCTGATCTTCCTCTTGCGTTTGAGGAAGGAGGCGCTCCCCTCCACCGTCGATTGGTCTAGGAGTCCATCGTATGATCGTCCATTCTCGTTTTCGAGGGTTTACCCTCGTGGAGCTGTTGGTGGTGATCGCCATCATCGGAATCTTGATTGCGCTCTTGTTGCCCGCCGTGCAGGCCGCACGTGAGGCGGCCCGGCGCAGCCAGTGCACGAACCAGTTGAAGCAGTTGGCGTTGGCGGTGCACAACTACGCCGACGTCAACAAGTGCTTCCCGCCGAAGAAGGCCGGCCCGCAGACCGGGGCGAGGGCTTGCCAGGACTACAACGGGGCCTACGGGTCGGGCTGGATGCGACTGCTGCCCTACTATGAGCAACAGGCCTTGTACAACGCGTGGTCGTCGGCCCAGACCTACGGTACTTACGTCTTCACGCCGTTCGGCCCGTGTCCCTGGACGACTCCGGATAGGGACAACTATCAGCCCTACCTGCAACAAGTCCCCACGTTGCTCTGCCCGACTGACGGCGATGCCGCCAAGAAGACGGCGACGCAGCAGGGCCGCACCAACTACATGTTCTCCGTCGGGGATACGGTCAACAACAACTTCAACAACGACAGCATCGACAACCGCGGCCCGTTCGGCAACTATCGCATCGTTTTCACGTTTGCCGACATCCGCGACGGCACGGCCAACACGGCGATGCTCTCGGAACGGCTTTACGCCGCGGACATCGGCGGAGCGGAGTGGATTGTCCGCGTTGGGAACAAGCACAGCATCACCGGCGTCCTGACGCAACCGGGCACCTGCTACGCCCAGGTCGATCCGGCCGATCCGAAACGCTTCTCCTCTGGCAATATCACGAGGTGGGGCGGCTGGTGGTGCCACGGGTCCACGTCGCACATCGGCTTCAACTGCGTATTGCCCCCCAACGCTCCGGCGTGCGGGACCGACCCCAATGACAACGCCGCAGGAGGTGTTTTCCCGCCGTCGAGTTGGCACCCAGGCGGCGTGAACCTGGCCATGTGTGATGCCTCGGTGCGATTCGTCAGCGAGACGATCGAATCGGGCAATTCGCTCGCCGCGCCGGTGACCGGCGGCCTCAGCCCTTACGGTGTGTGGGGAGCCGTCGGAAGCCGCAACGGTGGCGACTCCACAGGGAGTTTCTAAGATGCCGCACGACCAGGACTTCCGAAGTCTCCGAGACTTCGGAAGCCTCGAGGCGGCGGAAGAGCCATGCCTGCATGGTGGAGCCCAGGGGCCGCGGCCCCTGGGCTTGCGTTTTTGGGGACTACGCATCGGCCAGGGCACGCCGCAGTTGGTGCGCCACGGCGTGCTTGCCGGTCGCCTTTCGTAGAGTTTGGTGCGACCCTCGGCCGTACCTGGCCACAACGAGTCCCAAGAAACGCGAAAAGCCCTTGGGGATCAAGGGCTTCTGCTTGTCCGTGCGACCGAGCGCGATTCCGCCCAAACGCACATAGTACCCCCAGGGGGAGTCGAACCCCCGTTCTCGGACTGAGAACCCGATGTCCTAGGCCACTAGACGATGGGGGCGTGACCTTACGCGGCCCAGCGGAACTTCACTTTGTACCAGTGGCCCCAATCGCTGTCAACCCGCTTCGGGGAAATGCTTCTCCATCCATTTCTGCCACTCCGTGGGGGTGGGTACACCGAGTTTCGCCTGATTCCTCCTCATGGCGAAATAGAGGAACTGACGCATTCGGGCATCGAGCTTGTCGCGGATGGGTCGCAGGCGTTCGATGGTCGCCGCCGATTTCTCGTAGTGCCCTTGGATCGTGAGAATGCCGCTCTCGCCTGCCAGACCGAAGGCGCGAAGCTCGCCTTCGATCTCGTCCAGCGACGCCAGTTCGCGGAAGAGTTCCAGGGCGCGGTCGTAGTCCTCCTCGCGGAGGTAGATCATGGCAAGCTGTTGTTTGGCGCGGTTGACCCAGTAGCTTTGCGTCGGGAAGTACTGGATCACGCTGCGCCACGCCTCGGGCGTGCCGATCAGGGAGGCGGAGTACCATTGGCGCGCGGCAGTCTCTTGACGCGGGAAGGGCGGGCGGGACTCCCGGGTATCGGTCAAGAGCGGCGTCTCGCGCACCGTGGCGAAGGCGATCGCGGCGCCGAAGGCCATCGAAACCAGCCCGCCGGCGATCCACAAGCCCTTGCGGGGTTGGTCGACCGTGGCGCGGGAGGAGGTCTTCATGAGATCCTCCAACTGCCGCGTGGCTTCATTCTTGGCGATGGCCGTGGTGTGGCACGCATCGGGATCGACGCCGGGAAGCTCCTCCGGCCAGGCGTCGCCGACATGGGTCGTGTGCAGCCGATGGAGTTCGCGGAGCAATTCCGCAGCCGAGGGGATGCGGTGCTCGGGGTTCTTGGCGAGCATCTTGTGGACCACGCGGCACAGCGGGGCCGGCAAGTCGGGCCGGTGGTTCTCCAGCGGATCGGCTTGACGCTTGAGGTGCTGGAGGGCCACGCTCAGGGCCGTGTCGCCTGAGAACGGAGGACGCCCGGCCAACATCTGGTAGCACGTGACGCCGAGGGAATAGATGTCGCTGCGGGGATCCAGGGGCCGGCCCTCCACCTGCTCCGGACTCATGTACATCGGCGTGCCCATCGTCATGCCGACTTCGGTGAGATGGGTCTGATCCCCCGGACCGGCAACGCGGGCGAGCCCGAAATCGGCTACCTTCACCTCGCCGGTGCGGGTGAGCATGATGTTCTCCGGCTTGATGTCCCGGTGGACGATCCCCCGCTGGGCGGCCTTGGCGAGGGCCGCCGCCACCTGACGCATCACGACCATCGCCAGGCGGAGATCGGGGGAGCCGTTGCGGTCAAGCCATTGTCGGAGATTCAACCCCTGCACGTACTCCTGCGCAATGTAGTACGTGTGCTCAATCTGCCCCACTTCGTAGATCTGGATGATGTTGGCATGCACCAGCGAAGCGGCCGCCTCAGCCTCCCGCTGGAACCGTCGAACGAACGTCTCGTCAGCCGCCAGGTGCCGCTTGAGGACCTTGAGGGCGACCTGACGCTTGAGCGAGGACTGCTCGGCAAGGTAGACGTCGGCCATCGCCCCGCTGCCCAGACGTCGGAGGATGCGGAACCCCCCCAGTTCCTTTCCGGAAAGGTCGTCGGCCGCGGGATTTGGGGCAGGATTGCTCGGGCTTGTCATTCCAGACGGTCCAGCGACTGGTAGTTGCAGCTCCCGTCAGTATGGAGTGCGGCCGCCCGGATGGCAACGTGTCCCACGACTCGGATGACGCCGGCAAGCCTCGGACTACGGGACGCGCCGTCTGGAGTCGCAGGCCGATTTCGGCCATATCGCCCTATCTGGAATTGGGCAATCTGGGTAGAATCCGTGTCTCAATTGCGTCGGAGTTGAAGACATGTTGCGATACTGGACCGCGGGTGAATCGCATGGCAAGGCCTTGGTTGCCCTGATCGACGGGTTTCCCGCCGGGGTCAACGTATCGGTTGGGCCGATCGACGCCGAGCTTGTCCGTCGGCAGGGGGGGTATGGGCGCGGCGGACGTCAGCGGATCGAAGCGGATCGGGCCGAGTTCCTCACCGGGATCTGGCATGGGCAGACCCTGGGAAGCCCTATCGCCCTGCTCGTGCCCAACAGAGACTACAAGTTGGAGGGGATGGAGGATTTGTCGCGTCCCAGGCCGGGACACGCCGATCTCAGCGGGGCGATCAAGTACCTGGCCCCGATTCGCGCGATTCTGGAACGGGCCAGTGCGAGGGAGACCGCGGTGCGGGTCGCCGCGGGGGCGTTGGCGAGGCAACTCCTGGAGCCGTTTGGGATGACCGCCTTCGCCTACGTCGCGGAAGTGGGGCCGGTCAAGATCCAGGCGCGGCGGGGCTCTCTTCAAGAGCGTCGCGCGGCGCGGGATGCCAGCGCGATCTACTCGCTCAATCCGGAGCAGGACGAAGAGATCAAGACGCTCATCGACACGTGCCAGAAGGAAGGGGACACGCTCGGCGGGATCGTGGAGATTGTGGTGGAGGGGGTGCCGTTCGGGCTGGGCTCCCACGCCCAATGGGACCGGAAGCTCGACGGGCTCCTGGCCCGGGCCGTGATGTCGGTGCAGGCGATCAAGGGGGTGGAGTTCGGGCTGGGATTCGAGGCTGCCCGGCGCCGAGGGTCCGAGGTTCACGACCCGATCGCCTACGACCCGGCCCTGGCGTCGTCGCCCACGCTGGGCTTCGTGCGCCCGACCAACCGCGCGGGCGGCATCGAGGGCGGGATGTCCAACGCGCAGCCGATCGTGATCCGCGCGGCGATGAAGCCGATCAGCACGCTGGCGCGTCCCCTGGAGTCGGTCCATCTCCAGACGAAGCAGCCGGAAGCGGCCGCCTACGAACGGAGCGATGTGTGCGCCGTGTCGGCGGCTTCGGTCATCCTGGAGAACGTCGTGGCGATGGAGATCGCCCGGGCCCTGGTCGACAAGTTCGGCGGCGACAGCCTCGCCGAAATGCAGGCACGGTGGCGGCTGTTCCACGAGATGGCGGGGGAGAGGTGATGAGGAGTGATGAATGATGAATGATGAACGGAAGTCTTGTGGTTCATTCATCACTCATCCTTCCGCATTCATCATTCGCCAGGCGGCGGCACACGGATGGTCGAGTTGCACGACAGGATGCGGCGGCGGATCGCGTTGGCGATCTTCTTCGGCGTGGGCTTGATGCCGACGCTCGGGGTGTCGGCATGGGGTCTGTGGTGGCATTCGACGCGGCACGTGGCCGCCGAGGCGGAGCATCTTGGATGGCGTCTCGGGATGAAGGTCCGGATCGCCGGCGTCCGCCACCCCCGGCCCGGCGCCATCGTCTACGAAGAGGTCGAGGCACGGGAGCCGGAGACCAACCAGCCGGTTTTCCGCTGCCGGGAGGTCGAGGCCTGGTGGGAATCTCCCGAGGGAGATGCGAAGGGGCCGCTGCTCCGCATCGTCCTTTCGCAGCCGGAGATCAACGCCGTGCAGTGGGCGGAGGCATGGCGGCTGGTGGATCGCGTGCTTTCGGCCCGCGCCGAGCCGAATGACGTGAGGCTCAATCTGTTGGCCGGGCAGTTGACGCTCGCCGGGCGGGGAGAGTCGTTCAAGCTCCAGCAGGTGGAGGGCCGGGTGGAATCGCTTCCCGGCGGCCCGCAGGCATGGGTGACGTTCCGGCCGGCCGGCAGCGAGGCGCCGGAGCCGGCTCGCCTGTGGGTGACGCGCAACCGTCATCTCTCGCCCCCGGCCACGGGCTGGACGCTGGAAACGGCCGGCTCGTTCCTCCCCTGTCGGTTGTTGGCGCTGGGCCTTCCAGGCTTTGGACTCCTGGGATCGCGATGCCGGTTTTCGGGGACGCTCATGGCCGGTCCGTCCGAGGACGGACCGAGCGGTGAGCTGGCCGGCCAGTTCATTGAGGTCGACCTCGAACATCTCGTTCCCGATCGGACCTCGCACCGCCTTACCGGCACGGCCGACCTCAACGTGGAAACGGCCCGATTCGGCAGCGGGCGGTTGCAGGAGGGCGCCGGCTCGCTGGTGGCGGGGCCGGGCAGGGTGAGCCGTTCGCTGTTGGAGATGGCCATGGGGCGGCTTGGAATGGCCGGCGGGCCCGGAATCGACCGCGACGACCGCCTCATTCCCTACGAACAACTCGCGCTCTGGTTCGCTTGCGATGCCGGCGGCCTGCGGCTTCGGGGGCTGTCGCCGGCCGGCGGCTCGGGGACGATCCTCGCCGGTCGCCGCGGCCCGATCCTCAGCGAGCCGCAAACGCCCGGCCAACCGCTGTCGCTGGCGGCCGTGGTCCAGGCCATCGCCCCCGAGGCCGAGGACCTCATCCCCATCGCCCGCCAACGCGACCGCCTCATGCGACGGTTGCCCATTCCCGAACCGGGCGTGCCGAGCGACGACGGCCCAAATCCGTTGCGATAGGGGGCGATTAGGTGGCATGCTCTCACGGCGCGAAGCGTCGCACTGAGCATGGAAGCCACTCTCACGGCTTCCATGCCGACCCTCGGCTGCGCCGAGTGACGGCATGCCACCCAAGCTGCCGAAGACGCCAGTTATCCCCTGCCCGATACTTCCGGTTGGGCTTCGCTGGCCCGGGCTACACGTGGCGTCGGATTTCTGCGTGGTAGCGGACGGCCGCGGCCACGACGTAGGCCCAGTTCACGACGACCGCAGAGAAGACCCAGCCGAGTCCGCCGGTCCCTTCGCCGTAGGAGTGCTTCCCGCTGCCGATCCAGTAGTTCACGCCGTACCAGGCCATGAGGATTGAGGTCGCTCCGAGGACCGATCCGACGGCCAGGCCGAAGTTGCCGAACCATCCGGCGTAACGGCCGTGGAGCACGGCCAGGTAGATCAGCAGCGAGACCAGGGCCCAGACCTCCTTCGGGTCCCAGCCCCAGAATCGCCCCCAGGAAACGTCGGCCCAAAGGGCGCCCAGGATCGTTCCCGCCGCGAGGAACAAGACGGCGACCTGCGTGGACCGGTAGGTGTACGTGCCCAGCGTGTTGCAGATCTCCGGGGCGCGGCGAGGGAGGGCCTCGGGCAGGACGTAGTAGTTGCCGGCCGGGCGGTGCTCGCCGACGATGTCGGCCGGGAGGGTGTCGGCCACCGGGTTGCGGTAGCGTCCGAAAAGGTAGTAGGTGAGGGCCAGGTTGGCCAAGGCCCAAGCCAACGCCCCCGCCCCGTAACTGGCGGTGATCGTCAGAACATGGGAGGTGAGCCAGAAGTTGTGCCGCAGCACGGGCATGAGCGGACTAATGTTCTGGTCGAAGATCGGCGCGTAGCAGGCCAGGTACGCAGTGAAGAACGCGACCACCGCGCCCGCCATGGCGAAAGGCCGGCGTCCGACGACCTGGGCCAGCGGATGGCGCACCCCTTGCGTTGCCAGCACGTAAGGCACGGTGAAGAGCGACAGCACCGCCGCCACGATCGCCCGCGGAACGTACCAAACGCAAAGCGCCAGGACGGCGAGCCCGACGATCCAAACGGTCAGATCGCTTACGGTCGGCAGCGACGCCCCCGCGTCGGTCCGCGGCAGGAGGCCGATCGCCGTGGAGGCTTCTCCTTCTCCGTAGGGCACCAAGACGCACGCGGCAAAGACGAGGTAGGCCAGCACGGCCCGCGGCGCCAGGAAGATCCAGTGTCCCATGCGCCACGCCTTCTCGCTCCACAGCGCGAGGTCGTCCCGGCCCAGGACGGGCACTTCCCGCGTGCCGGGCACGGCGGCCCACTGCCACGCCGCGCGGAGCCCTCGGCCCGTCAACGGCAAGAGCGCGAACCACAACCCCAAGAGGGCCACGGCGACCGCCACAAAGACGACCGTCTCGAACATGTTCGTCACGGGGGCCCGGCCCGTGATCGCCGTGCGCAACGCGAGTCCGTAGATCCCGACCCCCTGCCCCGCGGCGACCAGGAACATGGCGAGCCAGAACATCGGCGTCCGAATCCTGCCAAATGCCAGCGCGAAGGCCGCAACCCCGGCGAGCGACAGCGCCCACGTCCACAGGAACGGAGCGAGCCGGTTGTACCGCACTTCGAGGTCCGTGAGGCCCGGCGGAGGATACCGCGTGGCTTCCAAGAGCGCCTCGTCCTTATGCTTGATGGGGAGCGACTCGCGGATCGGCTCGATGCGCTGGCCCAGTGCGCGCACCGCGTCGACGAAGCGTTCGATCGCGGGACCGAGCCGCGAAGCCTGCTCCGCATCCTCGCCGGTGCCGCAGGCGGCGACGACCTCCTGGAACGCCCGGCGAAGCGCGGCCAGCTCCGGCTTCGGGTAGTCGCGGAGCAGCTCGTCGGAGCCGAACAACACGGCCTGGATGCTCAGCCAGGGCTGGGCCTGGTCCTTGATGTCGCGATCCTGCTCCAAGGCCGCCGCGTTGAGCGCCGGCACGATCGCCATCGTGTGGCCGTTGTCGTAGAGCGCCAAGTGGAGCTCTCCGGCCAACCGGACCAGGTCGCCCGCCGCCGAAGCCATGGCCCGCAACCGGACCCGGATCCGCTCCGAGTCGGCCGGAGAGATCTCCGACGACGGTTGTGAGAACTGTTTCACCGTTGCGTCGATCCGGCCGGGCAGGCGGGCGATCGCCTGGCGGAGCTTCCCGACGGCGTCGTCGGCGTCCTTCAACGGGATCCACGGAGGTTCTTCGCCGCGGAGGCCCAGTTGGAGGAGGAGCTTCATGGCGTCGGACACGGCGCCGATTTCGTCGGGGCCCGTCGAGCCGTCGGGACGCGGCAGTTGCCGCATGCCGGGCTCCAGGTTCTGCCAGGCGTGGGCCACTTCCCCCAGCCGCTCCAGGAAGCGCCGCCGCACGCCGCTGGGGTCCCCAGGCCGGAACGAGACGCAACGGTAGGCCGCGTAGGCCCGGGCCAGCTCGTTCACCGCGCGATCCAGCCGCGTCGGCTCAAAGGGCTTCTCCGCGGCCCGGGCTTCGCGTTGCTCCTCGAGAATCGAGTTCCAACGGGCGTGGAACTTCTCGGCCCGGAGGACCTCCCAGGGAGATGCGAACTTCAGCCGCACGCCGTGGGAATCCTCGATCGGCAATTCCAGCAGATCGCGTCGCAACTCCTCGTTCGAGGCGATCAGGAACGGGACCTTCTCCCATCGCTCGGGCTCGACGATCCAGCCGAAGAGCAATTCCGACGGG
>CAYSGY010000160.1:1664-10746 GCA_964430315.1 uncultured Planctomycetaceae bacterium | reverse complement strand
CGATTCCCTATTCCTTTGAAACCATTCGACTTCCGACTTGTGTGCAACAACGAGGCGTGAACGCCTGGGCTAGGGAAAAGGCCGTCGCTCTTTCACAACGACCACCCGGTCCGGCGAGGCGGGTGCAGCAGCCGGTTGGCCTCGGCGTGGTTGACGACCGCGCAGGCCACGGGATCGTACTCCAGCGGCCCATCGACCACGGCCGCCACGTTGCCCAGGAGGAGCATCTCGATCGCCGGGCCGGAGTGCTCGAAGTTCGACATGGGCTTCGGCCCGCCTTTGCAGGCGGCCACCCATTCCCGCTCGTGGCTCCCGGAACGCGGCAGACGCTGCGGCGGGCCGCCGGCGTTGGGGAAATCCTTCTCAGGCAGGAGCTTGCAGACGGAGTTGTGGAAATTGGCCAGCGCCCTTCCCTTGGTCCCCACCAGCAGCAGGAAGGAGTGCGGCGACCAACTCCCATGGGCCCACTTCAGAGGTTCGCCGGCAGCCTTTTCCAGGTCGTCGAGGATGCCTCGTTTCTTGATCTCCGTGTCCCAGGCGTTGCACCAGCGGATCCGCGCCGGAGGCTGCGACCCGCGGGCAGGCAAGTCGAAATAAACGATCTGGCAGCGTGGAAAACTCTCGGGGCACCGCTCGGAAATCTCCGTCTCGACCCGGATGGTCCGCTTCCCGCCGGCGTCGTTCCAGAGGGACGCCACATCGAGGGCCTTGAAGGCCAGGTTGATCGAGTGCGAGCCTGCACCCCCGAGGGCGCCGCCGCCGAAGTCGCGCCATCGGTTCCAGCCGATCAGCGACGGGCTCTCCGGCGTCCCGCCCGCGCCGGGAAACTGCGGGGGAAGATAGCCCGGATGGTAGGGCCGCATCGGCGCAGGACCGATCCAGAGGTCCCAATCGAGGCTCTCGGGCACGGGCGGCTGGTCCTTGGGACGTGCCAGCGGCCCCGTCCCACCCGACTCGAACAGCACGTGGGCCTCCCGCACCTCGCCGATCGCCCCGTCCTGGATCAACTCCAGCGTGCGGCGGAACGAATCGGTGGCCATTCCCTGGTTGCCCATCTGGCTGACGACCTTCTGGCGGCGGGCCATGTCGCGCATCGTGCGGGCCTCGCCCACGTCGTGCGAGATCGGCTTCTCCACGTAGACGTGTTTGCCCCGCGTCATGGCCGCCATGGCCACCATGGCGTGCGTGTGGACCGGCGTGGCCACGATCGCCGCGTCGATTTGGCGCTCCATCGCGTCGAACATCTTGCGGAAATCGCGGAACGTCCGGGCCGAAGGGAATCGCTTGGCCGCCGCGTCGGTCTGGCTCTGGTTGACGTCGCAGAGGGCCACGAGGTTCTCCTCGATGCGGGGAATCGCCTCAAGGAAGTGCTTCCCGCGCGTGCCAAGGCCCACCAGGGCGATGTCCAGCTTCTCGTTGGCCTGATAGCTCCGGGCCGACGCACTGTGACGCAGGATTAGCAGGCCGGCCCCGGCCGCCGCCGCACCCGATAGAAGATGCCGACGATTCATGCGTTGCTTCATGGGTTCGTTCTCCGATTGGTGGCGTTGACACGAGCACTTCCCAAGAACCGCCCGTAGCACAGCCATCCTGGCTGTTCTGCGACAGGCTGGAAGCCTGTGCTACTCAGGTCCGGCCGTTTCTCGCCGATCATGGGGATCTTGGGGTTGGCCGATCTCGGGATGGGGCTGAGGCCGCGGTTGAGGAAAGCATACAGCCCGCCGCGGCCGGCCACCACAATGTCGAGCTTGCCGTCGCCGTTCACGTCGCCGGGAGTGATCTTCATCCCGGTGCTCGGTGCGAACTGCGGCGGCGGGTTGACGTTCTCCTGTCCGGAATAATGTTGGAGGTTGTTGAACGAGATCACGTGCCGCTCGAACTTGCCGCCCCGGATATCGTACCAGAACAGGAAGAGCGGGTCGAACTCGCCTTCGTCGTAGCCGTCGTGGCCGAAGAGCCGCTTGCCGGTGAGGAGGTCGGGCTTGCCGTCGCCGTTCACGTCGACCAGGACCATGGCGTGGAACTGGGCGTAGTGCTCCTCGATCGGGTGACGCACGAACGTGCGTTTCCCTTGGCCGTCGATCTTCTGTTCGAGCCACTCCATGCCGTATCCGTGGCCGTTGCCGGCGATGAGGTCGGCCAGGCCGTCGCCGTTCACATCGGTCACGAGGATGGGAAGCGACGCGCGGAAGGGGATTTCGTAGTCGTGGTGGAACCGCCACGGATCGGAGGCGGGCTTGGGCGGGGCTTCGTACCAGCCGTGCTTGGTGACGACGTCCGGGCGCCCGTCGCCGTTGAGGTCGCCCACCCCGGCCCCGTGGTCGTCGGCCTCGGACGCAATCACGTGCTCGACGAGCCAGGGTTCCTTGTCGATCGACTCCAGCCAGGCGATCGCTTCCACCCGGGCCACGGAGCCCTCGCCCTCCACCCCGCCGTATCGGCGGAAGTGGTTCATGAGGAGGTCCGGGCGGCCGTCGCCATTGAGATCGGCCAGCACCAGGCCTTCGACGAACGGCGAGGTGTGGACGCGGTGTACCTTCCATTTGCCGCCGCGCGGGCCCGGATTCTCATACCAGAGCACGCCGGCGATGTCGGGCTGATAGCCCGAGTTGACCACGTCGACCAGCCCGTCGCGGTTCACGTCCAACGCCGTTTCGTGGCAGTGGCCGTGCAGGAAGTTGCGATCCTCCGCGCCCTCGAAGTAATAGGGGTGTTTCTTCCACGTCGGCGCTTCGTACCAGTGGACGCCGCAGGTGATGTCGAGCTTGCCGTCGCCGTTGACGTCCAACAGCGAGCACGACTCGTTGAACGGGCCGTACCAGTAGCTCCCGGCCGCCGGATTGTGGACCGGGCCGTCGATCTTGACGGGAACGAAGACGGGCTCGGGCGGCAAGGTCGCCGTCGGCGGGAGCGAGGAGATCACGCCGTCGTCGGGCACCGGATGGTGGGCGGTCCAGAGGATGGCGTTGAGCACCGCTTTGCGCAGGTCTTCGATCTGCCAGATCGTGTGGCGGTGGCCGCCGATCAGGCCGAACCCTCGCCCGCCGTCCTCCCGCTGCCACGCCCAGGCCCAGAGCGGATCGCCCGGCTTGCCAGGAAACGGCAGGATCGGCACGAAACCCGGTTGGTCCGACTGCAAGCGTTCGGGGGTCTTGTACTCATCCTCGGGCATGGCGAACGGCTTCAGGCCGCGGCAGATCGGGTGCGACGCCTGCTTCGACCAGTCCCGCACCCGGAGCGGCTCGCCGATCGGCCGCGGCGGGTTTTCGTAGTCCTTGAAGCCGCCGATCCAGCGGAGGAATGTCTCGTTGCCCAACTTCGACGGCAGGTTGAGACTCCAGTGGATCACCACCAGTCCGCGGCCGCGCTGCATCTGCCGGGCGAGCGACGGAATATGGTTGCCCGCCACGAGCGGATGCTCGTTGCCGCGGCTGCCGCCGTCGCTGAACAGGACGATCGTGTCGGCCTCGTCGAGCGTCTTCTCGTCTTGCGGCCAGCCGCCGGTGTGGAGTTCCACGATCAGGCGCCGGGCGTTCAACGAGGTGTCGAGGCAGTGGCGCAGGAGGTCCAGCCCCTTTTCATATTCGTGTTCGCCGGGGGCGTGGCTCTTCTTCCCGGCCAGGAGCACGATCTTCGTATCCTTGGCCCGGAGGGCCGTGGGCCACAACAGGACCAGACACGCCAGGCACACAGCCCCCGCGATCGACGCTCGTTTCCTCATCGGGCATCTCCCCGTGTTCGGTGTTGGGCGATGACGGCACCATACCGGCAAGTATGTTGCCGTCCATACTAACGAGTATGGCCACGTTGTCAAGGGCGCCCTGTGCCGGCTTCCGAAATCTCGGACATTCCTTCTCCTCTACAGATCGGGCATCGCCGCTTGGGCGTTCCGATTTGGCTTGTTGGAGGGGGCGCCCGAGGCCACGACGACGATCCGCATGAGGCTCTCGACTACGCGGTCGCAGTGCTCCGGGGTGCAGATTGCCGGGTCGAAGGTCGCCCGCTGCTTGATCCCGTCGATGGCGGCCACCATCCACTCCACCGCCGTGCGCGGATCGGCGGCTTGAAGGTGGCCGCTCTCGCAGGCGGCGCGAAGGACGCGGGCGTAGCAGTCGCAAACCGAGTCGTAGAAATCCGCCCGGACGGCGAGGAAGTCGCGGTCCTGCAGGGAGAGCGCCAGCACCTCGCTGGTGAACACGCGGTTGCTCCGGTCGAACAGGCAGCTCTGGACTGAGAAGCGGACCACGCGCTCGAACCTCCCGCGCGGGTCGTCATCCAGGGCGATGGCGGCCTGGGCCTGCTTGTGCCAGAGGCGATAGTAGTGGTCACACGCCGCGAGGATGACCTCCTTCTTCGAGCGGTAGTGCCAGTAGAGGCTCCCCTTGGTCACGCCGGCATGGGCCGCCACCTCGTCGAGCGTGACGTTCTTGATCCCCCGCTTGGCAAATAGCTGAAAGGCGCTCTTGGCCAATTTCTCCCGCATCTGCGGGGCCGCCACCGGCATCGAAGCCTCCTTCGACCGAATCTTCGCACTCCACCACGACAATATAGCGGAACGCGCGAATCTGGCAAGGCGTGGAGTGAGCGAGACAGCAGCCCGGCGCGAACTTCGGTCGGGTGGCACGTCCCTGAGGCTCTGCGAAGGGCGTGGAAAGCGTTGCGACGTGTCAAACCACGCCCATCGAAGACTCTGGGCGTGCCGCCTGACCGAGTGAGGACTGCTGAGTTACAGGAACTTCAACATGATGTGAACGCATCCCCGCCAATAGACAAGGCACGGAACACAGAAGGTCAGGGCGGTCACCCAATGAGTCCACGACGGGCGGCGGCGGAGTTGTAGGAATAGGACACAACCGATGGCCAGGATGACATACGCGATTACCAGTCCGCGGTTCGCGGCGATCCAGTCAATCAGGGCCATGGTCCTTAACGTGCCCTCGTTCATCACAGCGAACCGCCTCTCGCACGCTTCCATCTTCAGCCAAGCCGCGCAATGAGTGAACCAGCAGAACGCGAAGAACACGGCGAGGCATACGTGGACGGACACGCAATCATTGATCGCGTGGAGAATCGGTTTGACCTTCATAAGGGCCGCTCCCAGAGGGCGGTATCGCCTTCCACTTGCCACTATGCCGTAGCGGAGTTGTCTTGACAAGTGAGGGGAGCCGCTGCACCCGCGACATCCTTCCCACTCCGCTCAGGACGCACCGCGTCGTTGCGGGGGCGCCGCGTCGTAGAGTTCGTGGAGCATCGCCACCGCCTGGTCGACCATCGCTTCGCCGGTGCCAACCTCCAACATGCTGTGCCATCCGACCCAGGTCTGGTAGCCGCCGTCGGCGTAGGCCTTGCGGTCCGGGACGTAGCTGACCTGTTCGTTGGCCAATCCAACGATGCAGGTGTGGCGGAAGGGCGACCGCCGGCGAAGTTCCAGCCCCAACCGGGCGAACATCTCGCCGGGGATGCCGACGAAGGCGAGGTCGCCCAGCCGGATCGCCTGGAGTCGCGTTTGCCGGGCCTCGCCCTGGTGCGGTGCCATTTCCACGCGCATCTTGTGGAACCACTCGCCTTGGCTTGCGGCGCGCCGCGGGGCGTATTTTTCCAGATAGGACTTCACGGCCGCGGCCTCTTTCGCCTCGTCGAACCGGCGCACGTGGTAGGTGAACGGCCGGTTGAGCACCCGGACGGGGCCGGGCAGGGCCGGTTGGAGACGGCCCAACGCCTCTTCCACCGCCTCGACCACGCGATGCACGCACTCGGCCGCGGGCACGCCGCTGTGGTTGTGGGTCGCGTTGTGCGTCGAACCGAACGCGCCCGGCAAGAAGAGCGTCGTGGCCCCGTGGCGACGCTCGACTTCCTGCGCGGCCAGCCCGTAGAAGCACGGTGACAGGCACTCGCTGCGGACGTGGCCGATATTGTGGACCGAATGATTGAACGCAAGGCCGGCGTACTTGCCGTCGGCTCGCCGCAGGGCGAGCACGTAAAGGTCCGGGTCGTAGGGGCCCGTGGGCCGGACCACGTCCTGCTCCTCGTAGCCGTCCCAGCCGATCATGCCGTCCTTGAGCAAGAGCCGGCTGTTGCGGCCAACCGTGGCCTCCTGACCCTGGCCGAACAGGACCGCGGCCTCGGCGCCGGTCTTTGAGGCGTTCATCGCGGCGACCGCCTTGACGGCCGCCAGAACGCTCCCTTCTTCCATCCGGCGCACATACTCCGCGTCCGGCTTCGCCCCGACGAAATCATTCAGCGGCGGGCCGCGGTGGGTGTGCGTGGCGCAGAGGAGGATGTTCTCCTCCGGGATGCCCGTGGCCGCGGCGATCCGCCCGGACGCCGGACGGGAAACGTAGGGCCGCATGTTCTGCGCGTCCAACGACACCAGGCAGACGCGATCTTGCCCCTCGATCACCATCGCGCTGGCGCGGAACTCCCCTTCCCAAGGTCTTCCAAAGACCTTCTTCTGGGCGTGCAGTTCTTCCATGTTGTCGTCGGTCAGCCGGACCGAAGCCGAGGCCGCGCGGACCGTGGCCGCCGCGTCCCTCCCCGCCTGCCCGGCCGGTGCGGCGACGGATCGCTCGGCCGGCTTGCCCGATTGAGCAGCATGCGATTGCGACCTCGTCAAGGCGCCGAGTCCGCCGACGGCAGAAAGTACGAAGTTGCGCCGCGTCGAGTCCTTCATCATCAGCCCCCTGTCACGCTTTCAACTGCTTCGCTGTGCGCAGGGTGGCACCGAAAGCTCCGCTTTCGGTGTCGCGCAGCGACAAGAGGGTTTGCCGAGATCCCCGGGCACGGTACGTTTCGTCAAACGGACGGGCCACTCGGTTCGGTCAATACTGGCCGACCGTCTCGCCGTCCGCCATGCGGGTGAGGCGGTAGCGCGTGGTGTAGTCGACGGTCTCGCTGAGGAAACGCGAGGAACCGTCGGCCAGGGCGATCTGGCAGCCGCCCGGGTGGAAACTGCCCGGCCGGTTCCAGTGAGCCAGGCTGGTCCGCGACGTGTTGGTGCAAGGCGGCGAGGTCCACGAGCAACAGGGCCAGTAGTTGAGGCCCTGGTCGCCGGCGCCGCCGAGGGTGGCCGTGCACCCGCCGGTGCCCACTCGCCAACTCATGTCGATCCCCGCCCCCGTCCAGTTCGTGTAGCCCCACGGCGAGGTGCGGCCGTCCTTGACGTCCAGCGTGGTCTCGCCCAGCATGATGACGTTGCTCGTCCCGTCGAGAATGTCGCCGATCCGGCACGACGATTCGATGCCGAACATCATCCGCGTGTTCAGGCTGGTGTCCATCCAGCGGGTGCATCCGTTGGTCTCCAGGGGCGCCTGGAAATCGTAGTTCGTCTTCGCTCCCTCGTAGCCGGCGCGGCCGCCAATGGCATAGGCGACGCCGTCGCCGGCGGCGATCTGCTTCCTGCCGGCGTCGCTCGGGCAGTTGAACGTCGCCACCACCGTGGAGACCACGGCATCGTTTCCATTGGCCGGCGATCCGGAGATACCGACGCCCCGCCGGTCGTACCCCCCCGTCGCCTGCCGGTAGTCGACCTGGCCGTACAACGGCCCCTGCTCGATGAACGGCAGAACGCCCAGCCAACCGCGATGGTTCTTGATCGTTCCCGCGGCCGGCAGGGCGGTTCCGGACTCGCACGAGCCTTTGGCCATTGTCGAATAGGGGAAGGCCTTGAAGGCGTCGTGATAGTTGTGCAGTCCCACCGCGAGTTGTTTCAGGTTGTTGGTACACTGCGAGCGCCGCGCGGCTTCGCGGGCGGCTTGCACGGCCGGCAACAACAGGGCAATCAGAATCCCAATGATCGCGATCACCACCAGGAGTTCCACCAACGTGAAACCCCTAGTGCATCTCCTTCCCGCTTGCACATCAGTTCTCGCGTACATCGCTCACTCCTTATACAGACAATGAGAAAAAGGAAGCCGGATACCACGACACCGCTTCTCAACAACACACGGGCGCCGCCGCTGGCTTGCCAGCAGTGCCGGCGTCGGAGAGGATTGGACGCCTCGTGCAGATTCCGAAGGGTCGGTCATTTCTGGGTCTGGGGACGCTGATTGGCGGGCAGCGCCGCATCCGCCCCTCCCTTCTCCAACGTGCTTTCGGGCCGCGAGCCCGGCTGTTCCACGACCGGTTGCGCCGATTTCTTCGGCTCCGGTTGTTTGCCTCCGCCGCAGCCGGCCAACGCGACACTGAGGAAACTCACCGCCAACAAGGTCTCAAGCATTCGTCCAATCGCCATGGTTCACCTTGCGCTGAAACAGGAAAGAAAGGTAAGAAGCCGCGTAGGGCACCCATCGCGGTCAGGCATACGGGATTCCCCTGGGGTTTAGGGCAGCGCCACGGACTCGCTGCCGGCCCTCGACCCGATCGCGCCCCAGACGCCGTACGGGCTTGCAACCGTCACGGGCGGGTTGTTGGATTCCATGGCCGACTGCGAGCCGGTATCGATCGTTTCGCTGAAGAAACGGACCGAGCCGTCGCACATCACGCCGTTGACCCCGCCCGGATGCTCGCTGGAAGGCGGAAAGATGCCCCAATACCCGGTGGCAGTGTCCATCAGGCAATTCAACTTGTTGGGCGGCATCACCGTGCATACGCCAGAATAGTGCCCATAGCCGTAGGCCCATTTCGTACCTCGATACGTAGCGACCCCGCCCGTGAACCTCGTGGAATCGGCCGGATCGATGCGGGCATAGCAGTTCGCGGGGCTGGTGTAAGCATTCGTACTCCAAACCACCGTTGCCATGCCGCCCCTGACGATGCCATAGGTGACGCCGCCGACGACTTTGGTCTTCTGAAGGCCGATGAGCTGCTCGGAGACAGCCAACGTGTTGCTGGTGCCATCGATTATGGCCGCCAAGGGCAGGCCGGTGATATGGCCAAAGGCGCCGCGAAGACTGACCGACAGTTGCCAATTGAAGTTGTTGTAGATGCTGTCGCCGTAACTGAAGTGGTAGTTCGTGTAGCCCTGGACCGTGGCCGATGATCTCCGATTCATCGGGTCCGAGGGACAGAGCAGCGGTTGCAGATCCACGTAGAATCGGGGGTCGTTGTCCCCGGGGGGGTAGGTCCCGAAGGGCGGCAGGAATGT
>CAYSGY010000160.1:0-1654 GCA_964430315.1 uncultured Planctomycetaceae bacterium | reverse complement strand
TCTGGTTGTACAGTGCCTGCTGCTCGAAGAACGGCAACAGCGACACCCAGCCGCTCATCCACTGGAGATTGGTCCAAGGGTTCCCGCTTGGCCATGCCAGGGACGTGCTCGTTCCCCCGCTGGCAAAGTTCATCATTTTGTACACGTCGGCATAGTTGTGGATCGCCAGGCCGAGCTGCTTCAAGTTGTTGGTGCATTGCGAGCGCCGGGCCGCCTCCCGGGCCGCCTGCACCGCCGGCAGCAAGAGTGCAATGAGAATGCCGATAATGGCGATGACGACCAGCAACTCCACCAAGGTGAACCCCCGAGGCAATTGTCGCCTTAGCGCAGCGCGACTCATGGGCCACTCCTTCGCAAGAATAAGGAATTGAAGAGATACCCGAACGCACTAACTCGCCAAGACACGGCGGTCGCTTCCCGCCCAGTGACGAGGCGGTCTCAGGCAGAAAACTGGTGAATATCTTGGCAGAAACCACCCGTTCTGGCAATAACCCCGGTGGGTGGTTCCGCCAAGGTGGCCGGTCACTAACCCCAGCGCTCGACGGCAGGAGACGCCCTCCGTAGCGTCCCGGCTACAGGACGGGATTCGAGAAGAGCAACCCGTACTGGCCTGCGGTGCGACGTTCCATGGTCTCGAGGACCCGATCCCGTCTACTTCTTCGTCGGCTACGGTGACGCCTTCGCCGGGGCGCCCGTCGCCTTGGACGGGTCGGGGATTGGGGCCGATTCCGGGCCAATCACCTGGCCTTTCTTCTCGGGCGCCGGAGTCGACCCGCCGCAGCCCAGAGTCACGACTCCAAGACCCAGCATCAGCACGAAAACCAATAGCTTCTTCATGACAACAATGCCTCCCGGGATGGCCGGTACCTCCCCGGCGGGAACCACTCCCGCACGGGTCCGGGTACCTGGAGCACCCTGGGTGGGAGTCTATTCCACGAACCGCCACCCAACAATGCCCCCCGTATAGAAGCGAATCTCCTTGAGGTTGAAGCCGCGGCTGGAGCAGACGTGGGACGCCAGGGCAAGAGGAGAGTAGTTGGGAAAACGATAGCCGAAGGCTTCTCTTGCCTGATGAAAGAGGTTCTGCCCATCGAAGAAGCAAACGGCACGTTTGTTGTCGGGTTCCCTGGCCATGACAGAAGAAGGTTCATCGGGGACTTGCGGGGAGCCCTACGACGAATCGAAGGGAATTACGGGTTCCTCGTGAAGAGAATCGCCAAACCTTTATGTCGCAATAACTTGTGGCACAACCAAAGACGTCTGGCGTGGTTCCTTAGATGCGTGGGCGTAGTTCCTATGGGGGGGCGTGGGGCTTGGATGGCTGCCTGAGTACGGAAGACAAAGACGGAGGCTTGCATCCAACCCCAATCGCTCCGCCGTGACATGTTGCCACGACTCGTTTTCCATAGGGCGTGCCACCCAGATTCGACCACTTGCTCCTTCACGCACCTTTCGGTGGGCCCGGATCCGATTCCGGCTGGGCCGGCGGATCCGGCGTCGCCGCGGGTTGCGGTGGCGAGGCTACTTCGGGCAGGCGATCGAAGAGGCAGCCCACGTCCCGGCCGTCGCTGGCAGCCCCGATCGCAGCGTTGGCCGACGTGGTGGAAGGATTCAGGGCGTAATCGGAGGGAAGCTGGGCGGGCACGGGCCGATC
>CAYSGY010000159.1:0-10790 GCA_964430315.1 uncultured Planctomycetaceae bacterium | reverse complement strand
CGCTCCTCGGGACCGTCACCGAACGGGGCCCGCTTCGACGCTCCGCGGCGCAAGCCGGGGACCGGATCGTTGCCACGGGGGCATTCGGCGGGAGCATCCTCGGCCGGCACCTCGACTTCGAGCCCCGGATTGCCGAAGCCCTGCGCCTGGCGGAGCGTTACGACCTGCACGCCGGGATCGACGTGAGCGATGGGCTGTCGATCGACCTTGCCCGCCTGGCCGCGGAGAGCGGCTGCGGGGCCGTGCTCGACCCGCTCGCGGTTCCGATCGCCCCGGACGCCCACCGTCTGGCCGAACGGCTGGCCGACGGCTCCACCGCGCTGGAGCATGCGCTTTCGGACGGGGAGGATTTCGAGCTGCTCCTCGCCGTTCCGCCCGATCAGGCGGAGAAGATGCTCGCCGAGCAGCCGCTTGCCGTGCCGCTCTCGGGAATCGGCGAGTTCGTCGCCGAGCCCGGCCTGTGGCAGGTCGACGCCGCCGGCCGCCGCTCGCCCCTCGTGCCCAAGGGCTATCAGCACGAGTTCACCTGATGGAACGGTTTGTCTACCAAGCCGCCGACGAATCCGGAACCGAGGCCCTCGGCGCCGCCTTGGCCGAGGCGCTCCCGGGCGGCTCCGTCGTCGCCTTGTGCGGCACCCTGGGGGCTGGGAAGACCCGACTCGTGCAGGCCATCGCCGCGGCCTGCGGAGTCGATCGCCGCGAGGTCACGAGTCCCACGTTCGTGCTGGTCCAGGAGTATCACGGACGACGCGCTCTCTACCATTTCGACGCCTATCGCCTTCGCGACGGCGAGGAGTTCCTCGAACTCGGGCCCGAGGAGTACTGCCAGCGCGACGGGCTGGTGCTCATCGAATGGGCCGACCGGGTGAACGATTGCCTGCCGAGCGACTGTCTCGAGGTCTCGATCGAGGTCACTGGCGACACCTTGCGGCGTTTTGAGATCCTCGCGCACGGCCCCCGATCGGCTGACGCGATCGCCCGCCTGAAGACCCTCTTGGCCGGAGGAGGAGAGCCCTCGGATGACTAGCCTTCGGCGGGACAGCCCCTCGTAACCACTCCCCCTGCGGTGGGTATTCTGAAGACGTGCCTAAGCTGAAGAGGTAATACAACCCCCTCTCGCCGGTGAAAAGCCCTCACCCTAACCCTCTCCCGGAGGGAGAGGGGACCAGTACGCGGCATCTTCCGGGCAGCTTCAAAGCCGGGGGGCCGCCCGGTGTTTGCCGGAGTCGCTGATTCACGCGGCCCGAGACACAGAATTGGCAATATCCGCACGTTTCGATACGATACAATAGGAATGGGGAAGTCTAGTTCCGAGGGCTCCGACCATGGACCGACGATCGCTCGCTGGGGTGGCTTTTCTCGTGGCGGCCTCGCTGGCTTCGCAGGAGGCTTGGGCGCAGTCGGGCAGGACCACGTTTGGGACTTCCACGTCGCTCGGCAGCACGATGGGCGGGGCAAGTTCCAGTGCGTTCGGGAGCTCGGGGTTTGGTTCGAGTTCGGGACTTGGGTCGAGCACGAGTTCCGGGTTTGGCTCGTCGTCAGGGACGCGGTCGTCCGGATCGTCGTCTGGAACGTCGCGGATGAGCACGATCGGCAGCGTCAATTACCCGTCGAACAAGTACAGCAGCCGTTCGAGCGGCGACTTCGTGGGCAGCGACAGCGGCGATACCCGCGCGAGCATGCTGGGGAGCCAAACGAGCACGTCGAGCAGTTCGAGGTCGTCTTCGTCGTACCGTTCGTCGAGCACCGGCCGTTCGGGCCAGAGGTCGTCGAGTAGCAGGTATGGCGCGAACGGGTCGGGTTACGGCGCCACGCAAATGGCCCTGGGACTCGATGCGGCGATCGAACTGCCGGCCCCGGTCACTCGGCAACTGGGCCCGGTGACCATGGGACACCTGACGAAGTTGACGCACTGGCCGTCGGGGGCGCCGCTGGAAGTGTCGCTGGAGGGGCGTACGGCGACGCTCCGGGGAACGGTCGCAACCCGCCATGATCGCGCACTTGCGGAGCAATTGTTACTCCTGGAACCCTCGGTCGCGCGGGTGAAGAATGAACTCCAGGTAGGGCCTGTGGGGGCGACGCCTGGGAAGTCGCAGCCCCAGCCGGGCCCGTCGCCGCAGACGCCTGCATCGCGGTAGACGGCGCCCGGGACGCGGCCGCCGCGCCTCCTGTCGAGAGCGGGCCGGCATAGCTGCTGGCAACCCCACCCGGCACCACCGTGGTACGTCCGATTCGCTCCGCGCCCGTGGGCCGTGCGGTTGCCATCCGGCGTGCCAGGTTCTCGGGCAGTTGGATCGTCGTGCTTCGGATGCCGCTCCCGCCAGGCTCGCCGGCCAGCGGTTCACCCGGCCGGCCCGGAATCGGCGATTCGTAGGCCGTGGGCCGGACCATGGGATCGTTCCTGGCGACGACGCCGTCGCGCGGGGTGGGCTGGGCCGGTCCCGCGACCGTCGGCGGGGGCGGGCCGTTCAACACGAGCTTGGCCATCTCCCCGACCACGAGCGAGCCTTTGCACGGCGTGAAGCGGACGATCAGACTCGTCTCCTTCCGGAAGCCGTCGGCCCGGTCGCACGGGATCCAAATCGCATACGCCGGTCCGACCTTCACCGGATCGTAGTGCTTCTCGAGCTGCTCCGGGGTGAAGATGTACTTGCGGTCGGGCCTCGTATCGGATCGGTCGCGTCCGCCCTCGTCGAAGGCATACACGGTGAGCGTGCCGTCGACTTTCACCGGCTTGGTGCCCTCCGCGTCATAGAAGATCACCCGGCCCGCGAAGCCCCGGATCGCCGGCGCGCCGGCTTGATGGGCAACGCCTTCCGACCAGATCGCGACCACGCTAGAAGGCTGCTGGGGTTTCTCTTGGCGAGCGGGCCAGAAGGACTTGGCCTTCGAGACATCCAGCGTGGAACATCCACACGCAAGCGTCAGGCACGCGATCGAGAATCCAAAGGACGACTTCATGGCACTGCGCTGCCTTCTGGGGAACGATTCGGTTGAAAACGTCCTCCCGGCGATCCTGTCCGAGGCGCGCCGGATGGTTGAGGTCAGGCCGTTCAATACGGGCGTGGCTCCTGGTACGCGGCGGGGACCTGCGGTGGCGCCGCGTTGGGGGCGACGGTTGCGGGGTATTGGTAGACGGTCGGCTGCACGCCGCCGGGCGTCGTCCCCGACGATTCCAGGCGGAAGGGCGTGCCGTCGGGCGACGGGACCACCTCCGGGGAAGCCGAGGGAGGCATGGGTGCCGGGGGCGTTGGGGGCCGCATGGTGCGCGGATCGCCGTCGGGGTAGATCACTTGCGTCTCACCGTCGGACCATTCGTCCTTGCGCCCGCGGAGCCCGCTCTCGCCGTGAATCTCCACGATGTCGGCCAGGCACCAGTGCATCCGGGCGGCTTCGACGCGCTTGATCGCCTCGGCGTCTTCCTCGGTGCGGACGATGTGGGGCGTCATGATGATGAGCAGTTCCGTCTTCGTGGCGGTCTTGCTGTCGTAGCGGAAGAGGTTGCCGAGGACGGGCACGTCGCTGAGGTACGGCACGGTCCGGTGCGATTCGGTGATGGTCTTGTTGATCAATCCGCCCAACACCACGGTCTGCCCGTCGGTCGCGCTGATGGTGGTCTGCGCCAGGGTCTGGTTGATCTTGGGGGCGCGGATGATCTGGCCGGTCGAGGAGACCGAGATGGGGATGCCGTCCGCCTCCGAGCCGACGTCGGAGCGATTGGCGTCGATCTCCATGACGACGATCCCGTCGGGACTGATCCGCGGGGTGACTCCCAGGATGATGCCGGTGTTGGTGTACTGGACGTTGTTGGTCTGGCCGTAGGTCGTGAGGCTGACGCCGGAGATCTGCGGCACCGACTGGCCCACCTGGATGTAGGCGGTCTGGTTGTCGAGGGTCTGGATCTGGGGGCGGGCGAGGATGTCGACGCGGCTTCTCGCCTTCAAGGCCCGGATCAGCACGCTCACGCTCTCGCTGGAGGCCGAGAGCACCAGTCCGCCGTAGCCGGCGCTGTTGGTCCGTCCCAGGCCGAAGTTCGTTAAGCTCTGGCCGCCCACCCGGCCCGGGTTGGCCAGCGACGAGGTTGAATTCTGATTACCCAGCGAATCGCCGTTGAACAGGTAGCCGGGGTCGAGATTGCCGCTGCTCGGAATGCCGCGGTTGAAGAGGATCGAATCCTGCAACCCGAGTTCCACGCCGAACTCGTCGTTGTTCGTCAGGTCGACTTCCGCCATGAGCACCTGAATCATGACCATGGGCGGGCGGCGGTCGAGGTCTTCCACCAGTTTCTTGATCTCCTCGAAGTACCGCGGCGTCGCGGCGACGATGAGCGAGTTGCTCACCGGCTCCGCCACCACGACCACCTGCCGTTCCATCTGCTCGAAGGGACTCATCACCCCGGAAAGATTCTGCCCCTCCGCCTGCAACTCGCTGGTGAGGAAGCTGGTGATCGCGCTGGCGACGTCGCTGGCCGGGGCGTTCTTCAGGCGATAGACCGTATTGATGCGGTTCCGCACGTCGCCGGCGTCGAGCCGCACGAGCATTGCCTCGACCACGAGCAGGTCGCTTGCCGTGCCGGAAGCGATGATCGTGTTGGAGCGCGGGTCGGCGGCGAAGCGGAGGGAGACCAAGGAGCTCTCGCCTTCCCCGGCCGCCGACTGGAGGTTCTGGCCCGTCGTGGTCCCGGTCGTCCGGCCGGCGCCCGTCGTCGTCACGCCGAAGAACTCATTGAGCATATCGACCAGGGCGGAGGCGTCGCTGTTGACGACGGTGAAGACCTTGACCTCGGCCCGCACCGCCGGCGGCTGGTCCAGTTGTTTGACCAGGGCCTCGATCAACGGCATCGTCTTCGCCGGAGCGGCGACCATCAGGGTGTTGGTGCGGGTGTCGGGCGTGATCCGCACGTCGGCGAGGATCCCGGAACTCAGGCGGCGCTGCCCCTGGTCGTCGACCGTGACGAACTGGAGCATGCTGGAACGCTGTTCCATGGTGTTCATGCCGGAGGTTCCGGCGGTTCCCGTGGTGCGGGTGGTGCGGGTGGCCCGCGTCGTCGCGCCCGTCGTCCTCGCCCCGCCATACTGACCTTGCTCCATCCCCGACTGGCTCTGGATCGCCTCGGTGAGCGTATCGGCCAGGTCGGAGGCCACGGTGTTCGTCAGCTTGAACACGCGAAGCTCGTTGACCGCCTCGATGTCGTCGGTGTCGATCCGCGCGATCATCGCAGCCACCTCGGCGAGGTCGCGCGGGCTGGCGTGGACGACCAGCGAGTTCGATCGCACGTCGGCGGTGACGCGGACCACGGGCGCCAGCCCCGTGGGATCGGCGTAGAACTCCTCGATCATCGTCTGGACCGTCGCGGCCGGCGCGTGCTTCAAGCGGAACGTCTGAAACTGGCTGTCGGGACTCACGGGCACGTCGAGCTTCTTCAAGAGCGAGACGACACGTTCCACATTCTCCTTGCGCCCGACCAGCAGCAACGCGTTCGGTTTGACCAACGGGACGATCGTCGCCGCACCCTGCCGCGATACGAATACCTGCGAATAGAGCTGCGTGACGAGGTTCGACATGGCCGTGCAATCGACGTGCGCGAGAGGATAGACCTCGATGGCCGGTTCGGTCTCGACGCTCAGTTTCTCGATCTGCTGGATGATCTCGACGACCTGCTGCACGTCGCGACGATTGCCGCGAATGACCAGCACGTCGAGCCCCTCGAGCATTTCGACTTGTACGGGCCCGACGAGCCCGGCACCTTCCTCCCCTCCGGGCTGGATGCCAGGTGCCCCGACTCCCGGAGGCAGACCCGGACCGGGTTGGGCGGCGCCGGGCTGCGAGGCGGGCGCCGGGGCAGCCCCGGCCTCGCCGGCCAAGGCCACGGTGGCCGCCTGCGGCCTCCCGCCCGACTGGAAAATTTGCGACACCAGGGGCAACGTCTTCGCCGCCGATCGGCCGGCCGGCACCGCCCGCTCCGAGACGGCATTCCCGGCGCGGATCGCCTCGACCGTCCGTTTCGCAGAGGCCGGCCGCGTCGTCTTCAGCGGCACCAGCCGCGTGCTCTGATTGGCGCCGGAATCCACGTGGTCCAGGGCTTGAATCAACTCCCCGAACGATGCGACGCCGGCCCCCTTCCCGCGAAAGGTCACCAAGTGGGTCCCGCGATCGACGGCAAACTCGACCTCGCTGCCGTCATTGAGCCGCAGGCGGTAGACGGCCATGCCTGGCGCCGTCCCGCCAGTCGCGACGAGTCGGTCCCCAAACATCGACGCCAGCGACGACTCGATCGTCGCCGCCGTGCTTTCACGGAGTTGGATCTGCTGAACCTGAGAGTTGCCCGACGGGGGAACCGCCTGGACGGCCTGCGGCGTCACGGCCGGCTCGGGCCCCGATGCGGATGCGACGCCTGCCGCGTCCGACATGCGTGCCGCCACCCTCGCTTGAACCTCCGGGACAGCAAGCACAAGCACCTGGGACGTCCGGTCGTCGGCCACAATCCGCACCCCGGCGATCCGCCCGAATTCATCCTGAAGCCTCCCGGCCAGAGCCGTCGCCCCGCCCGACGCACACGGGTACACCTTCAAGACCGCCTGTGACGCCGTTTGGCTCGGGGCCGTCTCGCCGGGCCGAATCCGGTCAAGCGAGGCGACCACGCGCTGGGCGATCTGCTGGGACTCCGCCGAACCGCGGACCAGGATACGGTTCCCCGTGCGGTCCGCCACGATCTCCGTTCCCGCCGGCGCGAGAGGCGAAAGCACCCCTTCGACCTGCTCCGCCCGGGCGTGTTGGAGCGCGTAGACCTGGTATCCGTCGGGCTGTTGCCCTGCGAAGGCACTGGATCCACCCAAGAGAACGAGGAATCCGATGGACCACGCGGCCAGCAAGACGACATGAGCCGACGGGTCCGCGCAGTCCGATCGCTTCTGGAAGGCACTCATGGGAATGGCGTTTCCTGGATCGCTCGTTTTGAGGGAATTGCAGGAGTTTCAAGACGTTTCCCGGGCGCATTTTCTATGCAATCCGAATAATCGGCAAACTCATCCCAGTTCTCCAAACGATTCCGTGAAGACGTAACGCCGGTGCAGAATCTGCACGCCTGAGCACACATCCGGGGACTTCGCGGAGGCGATCGTCCGGGTCAGTGCGACAGGTGTGTCGCAAACGAACCGATCATGAGCCGGACGCCGAGTTCTGGAGAACATAAGCGATCCAGAGAAGATGCGTCGGCAGCGAAGCCTAGATGAATCAGAATCCCCACGGATTGGGCGTCTCCAACCAGGGCAGTTCCGGAAGCGGGGCCCCGAGCGAGCTCCCAACCGCTGTCGAGCGGCTCGATGGTCCAATGGAAATTTCGGCACCCCCCCAGAATCAGTCAATCATGCCCCATCTAGGCAGGTTGGTGGAGCCTCACCTCCGCCGGCTCGGGCCCGGCGGGATCGCGGCGGAAGCGTGCAACCGCAGGCAAGACGCCTGCCATCCGGCGGCACCCGATCCCCCGGTGCAATGTTCTCAAGCGCCGAGCGCGTTGCGGCCGCCTCGCTCATCGCTCCAAGAAGCGGGATGCCGAGAACCGATTTCAGATTGGGGACCAGCCCAAGGAACTGGCGGTCGCCGGAGACGCCGCCCCGGAACAGGCAGGCGGCATCTTTCGGAATCTCGGGCGGGCGGCAGTTGGCCAACTGCGAGACGTCGAGCACAACGAGCCGGGGCAAGTGAGGAAAGCGCCACGCAGTCCCGCGTAACGGAGGTTGACAGAAGACCTGACCCTTGTTAGGTTTACGCTGTCGGAACCGCGCGGCGGGGCCGTATGCCGATCCGTGTTTGAGTCAAACCTCATGGCAATGGCTGAACCGGCCGATCCCGAACAGGAATTGGCCACGATTCTTCAAGGTTGTGAGCAGCGTCTCGGCTACGAGTTTGTCGACAAGAGTCTGTTGCGCTCCGCCCTGACCCATGCTTCCGGCGCCCAGCACCGCCTCGCCTCCAACGAGCGATTGGAGTTCTTGGGTGACGCCATTTTGGGCGCCGTGGTATGCGAAATTCTCTATCGGCGGTATCCGGATTACCTCGAAGGCGATCTGACACGCCTGAAGTCCGTGGTGGTGAGCCGCCAGACGTGCGCCAAGATCAGCGAGGCGCTCCGGATGCGGGAATTCCTCATTCTCGGCAAGGGGATGAGTTCCGTTCCGACGGTGCCGTCGTCGCTTCTGGCGGACGTCTTTGAATCGCTGATCGCCGCGATCTACCTGGACGGCGGGGACGGGTCGGCCCGCCGGTTCATCGAGAAGCACGTAACCCCGGAGATCGAGTTGGCTGCGGAAGGCGAGTACGGCGGGAACTACAAATCGCTCCTCCAACAACTTGCGCAGCGCGAGCACGGCACGACCCCGACGTACCAACTGCTCGACGAAAAAGGCCCGGATCACAGCAAGTGCTTCAAGATCTCCGCGTTGATCGGCTCCCATCGCTACCAGGCCGCATGGGGGCGGAACAAGAAGGAAGCCGAACAACGCGCCGCGAGGAACGCGCTTCACGAGTTGGCGGGCCAGCAGCCGCCGTTCCCGTCGGACGGAAGGGATGAGGGATGAGGGATGAGGGATGAGAGAACGAGCGGTTCGCCAACGCACCGCAGGTGAGCAACGATCGACAACGCAAAGACGTTTCTCATTGCATGCGACCCAATGCCCCCTTCATCCCTCATCCAAGAAATAGAAACGCCCGGGGGTCACCGGGCGTTTCTTTCTCGTCGTAGCGGCGAAAGCTGGCAGATGGCGTACCTCCTGCCGGTCGTGCGAGAGACCGACGGCCATCCACCCGACGGCCTACTTCTTCTTCGTCTTCTTCTTGGCCGCCTTCTTTGCCGCCTTCTTCTTCGCTACTTTCTTCTTGGCCACCTCACGTCCTCCTAGGAAACGTCCTGGGCGAGTCCCTGACCGGGGTTCGGGCTGGGGCCGAGCCATCGGAGGGTCGCTCGCCACGGAAACCACCCAACAAGCCGCCCAACGGTTTCCTTCGGGATGATCGAGATCGAACATCCGTCCGCCGGACGACTCTCGACACTCCTTTGTACGTCCATCCGTTGGCCAGGATGCGGAATCGCAGGCTTCCACTGCCCTCCCACACCCCGGTTTGGTGATATCCTAACCCTTCGAAGAGAATTTGCAAGAGGTTAAGACAACAAAGGACGCAAGAATTCGATGCTCTTGCGGATATTGTCGTCGGCGCCGTAGCACTCGATCGAAACGACGCCCTCCCATCCGCTCTGCTTCAAGTAATCGAGGCAGCTCTTGATGTTCTCGGCGTTCACGCCGCCGCCGACCGGCACCTCCGAACATCCGATGCCCGTCTCCTCGCCGCGAAGGGCGGCCGCAAGACCGGGGCTCACGTCCTTGATGTGGCAATGGGCGAGATACTTTCGGAAGTGCTTCAGGTACTCCAGCGGGTCCTTTCCGGAGATGAACGTGTTTCCCGTGTCGAAATTGAACCGCAAGTATTCCGACTCGAAGTGCCGGAACAATCGCTCCATGAATTCGGGATTCGTCGTGTAGGGCCCGTGGGTCTCCACGTCCAGAATCACGCCGTAGTCTTCCGCCCAGGAAAGGCACTGCTTGTAGTTCTCGCACGCAATGCGGAAGACCTCGTCGTCGGTGTACCCTTCGGTCTTGAACGCCCCGTCGGTCGTATCGACGATCGGGCAACCGATCTCGGCGGCGAAACGGATCGCCTGCTGGATGTACTGAACGCCGAACGTCGAGCCTTCCGGCCCCATCAAGGGGAATGCCCCGTCAATCTGGGAAACCTGGAGGCCCTTCTCCTCCAACAGCCGCCTCAGCTTCCGCGGATTCGATTGAAGGGAAACCGCCGGATCGTATCCCAAACCGTTCACGAAATACTGCCCGTGAATCACCCCGAACTCGATGTGGCTCAGGCCGTACTTGACCGCGCTGTCGACCGCCGTCTGGAAACTGCCGCTCAGAGGCCGCCAGTTGTCCGTGTGCATTCCCAGGTGAATCATTCTTGTTCTCCTCCAATAGGGAGCTTCACCGACTGAAGCGAACCACACGATTAAGGTCGTCTAGGATAGGGGACATCCGGGCACGCTTCAACCCCCTATTCGGACGTAGGCGGGACGAGGCGCTCCCGATTTCCGGCGCAACCGCCTTGTCGATCCGAGCCCAGCGGGGTACCCTCGCTGGAGTCCACGAGAGAATCCATGGCGATCGATCCCGAACTCCACCGGCGTCACGAGAAGACGGTCCTCCGCACCGACAGGTCTGCGCGGGTCGCCTGGGCGCGGTGGGCGAACTGGGTCGTCGGAATCTCGGCTGGAGTGTTCTTGCTCATTTCGCTGGGCGGCTACTTGTACCACCGAGGACAACTCGCCGACATCGCCGCGGAACATTTGCGACTGGTGGTAACTGGCCCGGCGCGACTCCACGCCGGCGTTTCCCAGCGTTATACCGTGAGGACGACCACGGTGACGGGCAGGCCCGTGCCGGCTCACGTGGAATTCACCATGGCCGGGCCCGACGGTCAGCTCATGATGGCCCACAAAGAGGCGGTCGACGAAAAGGGCACGGTCGAGATTGCCGTGCTGGCCGATGAACCGTGGCCCGCCGAGGTGCGCATGGAGGTCGTGGGAACCTACTTGACGCGCACGGAGCGGATGGAGGGCCGGTTGGCCGTCGAGCCTGAGGGCTCCATGACGGCGCTGTGCGTCGATCGATCCTGCTATCGGCCCGGAGAGAGGCTCCGTTACCGTTCCACGAAGCCTATAGCTCTGGCTGTCCCGTACCTGCCCT
>CAYSGY010000158.1:10256-10806 GCA_964430315.1 uncultured Planctomycetaceae bacterium | reverse complement strand
CGCCCCCGCTGTGGCACAGCCGCCCTCCATCCGAACTGTGGCACAGCCGCCCTCCATCCGAACTGTGGCACAGCCGCCCGCGGCTGTGCCGCCACCCACTCCCAGCCCGGCTTCCTCCGAGGGCCAAAAAAAGGTGCCAGGCTCCCGATCGATCCGGTCGCTGACGGCGGTCACGCACGCGAAGAGCCTCGTGCCCGACGCCGGGGCCGGCCCCTCGATGCTTGTGGCCGAGGTCTCCGTCTCCAGCACGTCGCACGACGTGGACGGCAACGGGGCCCCGGCGAGGACGACGGGTGCCGACGCGGACCCGGTAGCCTACCAAACGTCCTTCCCGAACGCTCGAAGGCCGCCACGACAGCGCGAATCGCCCCTCTCGGATCTCGAAGCCGAGGATTTCGGGCAGCGACGGGGGAAACCCGCGGGCCGAGGGCACGTAGTAGCCCGAGACGAATCCCCGCCGGTCCGGCTCCAAGGCATCGACGTAACCCCGAACACGGCGGCCGAGAAGGCCCCGGGTATGCCTGGAGTTGGGGCGAATCATCCATCCGGT
>CAYSGY010000158.1:0-10246 GCA_964430315.1 uncultured Planctomycetaceae bacterium | reverse complement strand
GAAGCGGTCGAGCAGGTATGGATTGGCCTCGATCGCGTCCATGGTCAGGAGGCGGCCGTCGGGGCCCTCGGGCACGATCCCGTTCTTGAACGCATCGGCGTCGGCCAGCACCCACCGCCCGCCGCAGTTGGCCTCCACGACCAGGTGTTGCGGCAACTGCCGCACCCGGGCCTCGAAGCCTGCGTGTTCAAACAAGGCCGCGAGAATCCGGGCCGTGTGGCCGCAGCGGCCCCTCGCACAGAGCAGGGCCGTAAGGGCGTCGGGAAGCGAACCGTCGTCCTCCCGCGGCTGGGCCACCGGATCGCGGAAGACCGCCCGCTGGACGAAACGAATCAGCCGGCGTGCGGCCTCCTCTTCGCCGGTCGCGCCGTCGACGATTGTCCGGGCGAGTTGCTTGAGATACGCATCCCCGCCCAGGATTCCGCCAAGCCAGCGTGCGTGGGCGAGTTGCGGGCCGGGGAAGGTGCGGAGGCTCGCGTTGCTGAGCACGGGCCCGGCCGCAATCTCTCCGTAGACCGGGGTTGCGGCCGCCTGCGCGGCCGCCTCGAAATGCCGTTGTGGAGAGACGGGCACGCACGCGCGGTCGGGCTTCGTGACGAGACACTCCCAGACGCACAACTCGTCACCGTGGTAGCCCGGATACTTGGGCGAGGCCGGCTTCAGCCAGTCGCACGTCAGGCCGGCCTCGACCGACCACTGGAAATCGGCGAACCCCGCCCTCTCAGTAAGCTCGGCGAATTCCTCCGGCCGGAAGGCCCGCGTGACGCCGAAGCGGCAAGGGAGGGCATGTGTCCGGAGCAGCGACGCCACGTCATCCAACAGGAATGGAACGAACTCGTCGCCACAGAATCCCCGCACCCGGCGCAACAATTCCCGTCCGACGCTGGACCGGCACAGGCAGTCGCGGGCGACCGATCGCTGCCAGTCGATGCCCCCGAGGGCCGCCATGGCCCGGCGGCCGAGCCGGACGATCCGCCGCTGCACCTTGAAGAGGAACCGCTCCTCCCAAGGCAAGAGTCCCTCGGGAAAGTCTTTCGCCCCTTCGACAATCGCGTCGACGAGCCCTTGCCCCACGGCCCGCTGGCAGTAGGTCGTGTAGAGCGTTTGGAGGCCAGCGTCGCGGATTGCCTGGACTTGATCTTCGATCGGGCGACCTGGGGCTCCGTCTGGCATGCTCTGATGGATGAAGCGATGATCCCATGTGGCACAGCCGCCCTCGGCTGTGCAGGGCATTTCGCACAGCCGAGGGCGGCTGTGCCACACATCAACGCACGACTGACGGGGCACTGGCGTGGGGTCGCCTGCCCTTACTCCCTGCCCCTCTCCCGCTCGCGGGAGAGGGGAGTTTTGGAGGGGCCCCTCCGCAAGGCGGCGGCTCCAGCCGTCGGCGTTCAGGCAGACGTAGAGCCGGGCGCCGGGCCGGAGCACGCGGTGCAGCTCGCCGAGGGCCCGATCGATCTGGGTGAACATGATTACGCCGTAGCAGAACGCGGCGTCGAACGTCGCCTCGGGATAGGGTAACTCCTCGACCGAGCCGGAGCGGGCCTCGACGTTCCCCACGCCCATGCGACGGGCCACGGCCTTGAGCGTCTCCAGGCGTTCGGGTTTCAGGTCGATCGCATCGACCTGTCGGAACCGCTGCGCTAGGGCCATTGACCACTGGCCGGCCCCGCAGCCGGCGTCGAGCACGCGATCCCCGGCGAACAGAAGCCGGTCGATCCTGTCCAGGTAGTAATTCAGCCCGGGGGCGAACTCCGCGCGCAAGAACTCTCGCTCGTACTCCGAGGAGGCCTGGCCGGTGATTTCTTCCAAGTCGGGGAAGTTCATGATCGCGCAAGGAGCCGCTTGAGCACCCTCTTGGAGGAATCGGGCAGGATGCGGCCGAATGCCGCCCTCACGGCCTTCAAGGCCGACGCCCCGGGCAACGGCAGGCGAATGGTCTCCAGTCGCGTCCCCTCGCCGTTTCGCACCACCCGGACCCGGTAGCTTGGCAGCGGGCTGGCGTAGAGGTTGCGCGGAAAGAAGCCCAGGACATACTCCCCCTCGGGCAGCGATACTCGGTAGCGCCCGTCGGTCAACGGGGCGTAGTAGCGGCACTCTTGGAGCCTGCCTCCGTCCACGGGAAAGAACCCCACCAGGACCTCGCGCCCGAATTGTCTCCAACAGTTGCGCAGGATCCGCTCCGGCACGATGCCTTCGACCGACTCGTGCCGCTGATCGAGGATCTTCCACGGGACGCACTGTGCGACGACGCCGAAATGCGTGTGCTGCGGCGGGCCTTCCGTGGCCTGCTGGGCCTGCTGGGAAGATGAGGCGAATCGTGTTTCGGCCTCGCGGAGCGCGTCGCGCCAACCGGCCGTCTCGGCTGCCGGATCGTTGAAGCACGTGAGGCTTTGGTCCACCGGCATGGAGACGACCGGCGAAAGCCCGAAGGGGATCCCACGCTGGGCGGCGAACTCGACCAGGTTCGGGATGTCGAGGAAATTGGCCTTCATCACCGACATGGTCACGGAGACGAACGAAGGCGGGCCCTTGCGCCGCGCCAGTGCGATCATCCGGTCGATGTTCCCCACGACCTGCTCCCAGCGGCCGTTGCGGCGCACGGCCTCGAACACGGCCTTCGAGCCGCCGTCGAGCGACACGTTGAGGGCCAGCCGTTTGAAACGGGCCAGCCCGGCTAGCACCTCGTCGCTCACCAGTGAGGCGTTCGTGGTGATCGAGAGTTGCAGGTAGGGATTGGCCGAAAGGCCCGCGTCGTTGAAGAACCGTCGCCACAGCGGGTGCAGGAGCGGCTCGCCGCCGCCGGGGATGATCTGGTCGAGGACCGGCACCAGGGCGAGCACCTCGTCGACGGCCGCCTCCCGACGCAGCCGCGTATCCCTCGCCGCGTCCTGGTAGCAGTGGATGCAGCGGAAATTGCAGGCGTAGGACGCGGTGAGCGACACGACCGTCGGCCGGGCCTGAAGGACCGCGGCACCGCCGACGATCTCGTCGCGGAGGAGCTGCAAGTTCTTGGCATAGGGCGAAACGGCAGGGGCCTCGCGGTCGGCGTCGGGATCGTACTGGAGGCCCATGACGTTGCCCTGGCGCAGCGAAAGGCAACGGGCGCATCCGGCGGCGGCCAGATCGCCCCTCGCCATGTTCCGCCGCAGGTTCTGGTAGACCGGGCCGTTCCAGATCTCCAGCAGCGGCGTCTCGTTCAGGTTGCCGCACGCCGGGTTCAGGTTCCCGTAGGCCGACCAGTAGCAGCAGGGATTCACCGTCCCGTCGGCGTCGATCACCATCTGCTGCCACGGGATATGGCATCGGGGATGGCAGCCGCCGTTTGCTGTTGGGGTATCAAGGGCCTTCATCGCAAGCGTTTCGCCAGTCGCGTTCTCATCTGGGGCACAGCCGCCTCGGCTGTGCCGGGTTCTCGCACAGCCGAGGCGGCTGTGCCACATGGGGTTGTCGTTTCATCTTCAAGCCCATTCCGGAGAGACTCCTAGGCCACCCTGCTCAACGGGAACGCGATCGGGTCGTCGGAGGCGGTGAACGCGATGCTCGGCCGGGTCCGGGCGGCCAACTCGCGGAGCTGGGTCTTCGAGCCGTAGTCGGCCCGCTCGAACCGGCGGCAGAGCCAGCACATGTTGTTTTGCCGGTCGTCGGGCGCGTTGACCGTACGCCGGACCTCCTGCATCCGCGGTGAATTCCACACCTTCCGGAAATCGACGAACGCCGAATCGTCGACCGCCAGGTTCAACGCCACGCCGCTACAGCAAATCGAAAAAGCCTTCTCGCCGTCGGGACCGATGCTGATGTGCCCGTTCGACCAAGGCGAACAGCAGCCCCCGGCGCCCGGGTAGGTGACTCCCGTGTTCAACGAGCGGCACGGGACAAGCTGCTCGCCGGCCACGATGTATCCGATCCCTTTCTCCCGGGCGTAGCCCGAGAGTTCCCGCACGGCACGCCAGACCTCCGGGTCCTCGTGGGTCACCTCGCTCAAGGGGAGGGCGCCTTCGACCGGCGGGATCGGGAAGTATTGATAGACCTCGACGGCATCGAACTTCAGCCGCGCGGCCAGGTCGATCATGGGCCCGACGTCGGGCACCGCCGAACGGGCCAGGACCATGCTCAGGTGGACCGCCAGCGACGGCTTCTTCCGCTGCGACAGGGCATCGAGGTTCTCCATCAGCCGGCCGAAGCTCCCGCCGCGGATCAATGCGCCGTAGGCCGACTCGCTGGCCGCGTTGGCGGAGATGTTGAGGTAGTCGAGCCCGTCGGTCGCTTCCAGGCTCTCTCCGCGCAGGCCCAGGCCGTTGGTGCAGAGCATGAGCCGGCTCTTCGGCGCGATGCGGCGGACCGCCCGGACGATCTGGGCGAACTCGGGATGGACCAACGAATCGCCCGCCGCCCCGCTCAGCCAAATCTCCCGCACGTAGCGCAGCCACTCCATCCGCTCGAAAAGGTCCGCGGGCAGCACCACGCGGCGCGGGATCTGCTTTGAATCGAGCGAACAGAACCGGCACCGCTGGTTGCAGTAGTTCGACAGGGCAAAGCCCACCACGGGCGGGTAGCTCGACAGGCGGCTCCGGCCCAGGCGACACTCCAGCCGGTTCAAACACTCGTTGAACCTCGGCGGGTTGCGTCCGAAGGCGGCCAGGGCGAGCAGAAGGTCCCTTGCCGAGTGCGCCTGCCGGTACGCCGATCGCGCCAGCGATCTCACCAGGCGGACGATCGGATTTCGTTTGGACATCGGTTTGTTTGGGGCAAGGGGCATGCTTCGGGTTGTCTGGCTGGAAAGCCTGACCTACGTTGGTTCGTGGATTTCGGTAATCATGTTGCGGGTGATTCTCCGGCCGCCTTCCCGGGTGGTTTCCGACACGTGGGCCATCCAGATGCCGCAGCGGTCGCAGGCGGGCCAGCGGGCCAGGTCGTTGCGGATCAGATCGTGACGCAGCGCCCGGAACGCCTCGCCCTGCCAGATCGCCCGGAGGCTTTCCTCCGGGAACCGGCCCATGCTCTCCAGGTGCTCGAAGGCGAGCTTCGAGATGGTCTCGCAGCAGTAGTAGACCCGCCCGTCGGGCAGCAGGTAGACTTCCTGCCAAGGGTTGAGGCACGCCCAACGCCGCCCGGCCTCGCGCATCCGCGCCTGGGCCACCTCGTGGACGGCGCGGAATCGGCTGTTCCCGTCCTCGTACCGGGCGAGGTGGTAGAGGATCACGCCCTCGGCCGCGGGCAGCCACCGGGCGAGGAACTCTTCTTCCTCCTCGCGCGTGAGTTCCTCGTTCCGCACCAGCGAGAGCATGACCCGGCATGCGAATTTGCCCTCGCGGCGCGTCTCCAGGAAGGCACGGACGTTGTGCTCGAGGCGGTCCAGGTCGCCGTGCCGGACGCGGCGGTACGTGTCGGGCCGGGCGGCGTCGACGCTCACGTACAGGCTCGTGAGGCCCGCTTCGAGCAGGCGACGGCCCACGGCCGGCGTCAACAGCGTGCCGTTCGTCGTGATGTGTACCGCAGGGACGCCGGCCTGCCGGCACGCCCGGACGAAATCGACGATCCGCGGATGCAGGAGCGGCTCCTCGACGTTGCCGATCTTGACCGGCACGCGCATCGCCCCGCACTCGGCGGCAATTTGTTCCATCGTTTCCCACGCCATCAGGCGGCGCTCGCGGAAGAACGTCGTGGTGTGGGAAGGCTTGATCTCGGGGCTGTGGTAGGGGCACATCACGCAGTGCAGGTTGCACGTGTTCCCGACGACGACGCTCACCTGGACCGGATTCGGACGGATCGCCGCGTAGTGATCGACGAAGTAGTGGACCTGCTCGGGCTCGCTCGACAAGGAAACCCGCTCACACTGCCGGAAGTCATACGCCTCCCCGCCCGGCGGCGCCACCGGGCGGCCGGCCAGTCGGCGCAGGATTCGACGCGGAAACGAGCCCACCTCCGGCAGCACGCCCGGGAACCAGCCGAGCACGGGTTCGCAGCGCGGCAGGCCCAGGTCCGTCGCCACGGGGACCTCCGGCACGAAGCACTGCGTCCGGTCCGATCCGGCCGCCGCAGCCACCGCGGCAACCGACGCGGGATGGATCGGCACGCCGCGGTCCGGAACCACCAGGGTGCCCGGCCCGAGCCCGGCGAGGTGCGAAGACGCGTCCGGCGGCAACCGGCCTGCGGGATCGAGGACGACGAGCCCGGACGACGCCCGGCCCGCATTCCAACGCGCGCGCAGGCCCGCGTGACACCCGTCATGCCGCAGTCCGTCCGGTCCCTCACGCGAGGATCCGGACCGTTCCGCCGACGGCGTGGTGCCAGGCCGACCAGTTCCTTTCCACCCAATCCGGATCATACTCAAAACCTTGATACGTGTACGGCCACGGGTATCGGCGCACGAGTTCCTGAACGCCGAGGGCGAGGGCCTCTTCCCGGGTCATCAGCAAGCCGTCGCCGGCCGTCATGAACGTGTCGGAAAGCTGGAAGACGTCGTTATCCAGGAGACGCCATATCCCATCCAGAAAGACCTCGTTGAGACAATGGGCCACCGGCTCGCCGCCCGGCATCCGGCCGGCGCAGGCGATCGTGCGGCACTGGACGCCGTGGGCGGCCAGGAGGCACCGCGTCAGCTCGGCCACCGCCCCGCACTTGTTGCCGTAGCCCACCAAGAGGCCGGCCAGGACCGCGGGCCGATCGAACCCGGTGCGGGAATAATCGAGATTCCAAGGGCCGAACGGGTGGCACGTGGCCTTGCGCACGCCCAACGAGAGAAGCCGCACGCGCCGGTCCGGCTTCAGGCCCTCGATTTGCTTGTCGCCAGCCAAGGGGCCCACGTTGAGCAGCATCGGCCAAGGCGGCAGGTCCTGCTGCTTGTCCGACAGAATCCGGTGCAGGTCGTTGAAATAGCGCTGCGAGGCGGCCTCCAGGGCGGCGAAGGTCCCATCGTGGCGATCCCCTGTGGCACAGCCGCCCTCGGCTGTGCGGACTGCCCTGCACAGCCGGGGGCGGCTGTGCCCCATGCCAGCACGCTTCCTGCCTACGAGCACGTGGCGAGGGAAACGGGCGTTGGGATAGCCGTGGTCGAGATAACAGACCGGCTCGAAGCCGTTGGCCTCAAAAATCCGCATCAATTCCTCGGCCGCAATCGTGGAATACGTCTTCTGCTGGAGGAGGCGGTCCGGGAAATGGTCGTATCCTTCGCTGTCGATCCGCGACTTCTCGAGGAAAGTCATCACCAAGAGCCCGCCCTCGGCGACGACCTTGCGGCACTCGGACGTGACCCGGTCGTAGGGAAGGATCGAGTTCTCCCACGAAGAGATCACCACAAGGTCGAAGGTCTCCGGGCATCGGAGGTCGCGCACGTCGAGCGGGAAGGTGCGAATCTTCCCGCCCGCTACCGCCTTGCTGTAGGCCGCGGCGATGGCCACGTGCTTTGGATCGAAATCGCTCACGGCCATGTTCTCGGGGCGGAAGCCGTGCAGAACGAGTCCAACCGCCACGGGGCCCACGCCGCCGCAGAGTTCGAGCAGTCGAAGCCGTTGCCGGTCGCGCGGCTCAATGACTTCGTCGAGCCAGGCGATGATCTGGGTGTTGGGGGAGTTCACCAGGTGCTCAAACCAGGACCCGCCCTGGAACCGGGCGTTGATACGGCGCAGCTCGCGGTCGAGCCGTTCGAGGCATTCGCCGTGGAGCCGGTCTGTCACCCAGGCCGGGCCGATCCGGTCGAAATCCATGGCCCCGCGATAGCGGATCTTCCAGAGGTCGTGTAGCACAGCCGCCCCCGGCTGTGCCACACGCTGCTGCCCGGCGAGCAAGTCGCCCAACGGCCCGTGATCGTCGAGTTGGGCGGCCTTGGCCGTGGACTCCAGCCCGTCGTCGCCATAGGCGTAGTAGATCGGATGGACGTTGAGCACGACCAGGCAGCCGGGCAACTGCGGAAGCAGCGTGGTCAACTCACGGATGCCAAGGTACTTCCACGCGCCCGCGGCGTCGGTGAGCGAGAGGGCGTCGGCCCGGAGGTGCGTCGATTCCGTGCGCGCGTGGAGCCAGCCGAACGGCACGTGCCGAGGCAGCCAGATCGACCGCATCTTCTTCATACGGTCCAGCCCGAGGCAGGACGACACCGGACGCCCCAACTCCGCGAACCGCTCCAGCACGTGAAACTGGGACTGCACCGAGCGATCGCCGGCCGTGAAGTCGAATTCCGCCGCGTAGTTGTCGTACCACGGCCGCATGCGGTCGGGCCAGGCGAAGCCATGGGCGGCCATCGTGCGGACGCGGATTCCCTGGGAGCGGAGCCGGGCCACGTCGCGCCCGACCACCGCGAGCGCCTCGTCGGCGCTCACGGTGTTGCCCTGCCGGCGGCAACGGCCGACCGCGTCGACGTGCAGTCCGAATTCGAAGCCCTCGTCCTGGTAACGGAGGACCTGGGCGGAGAGGTTGAGGGTCCACTCCTTCCGGAACGTTGGGAAACCTCGTCTGCGGCACGTCCAGTTCCGCCGGTCCTGCTCCGCGAAGAGGTAGGTCGTGCTGCGGATCCCGAAGCGGTGCTCGATCGCCAGCAGCGGCCAGACATTGGCGTAGAGTTCGCACTGGTCGATGTCGTGACGCAGCAGGAGATTGCAGGCCGAGCGCGAGATCCTGCCGTCGAGGATGTCGGCCGCGGTGACAAAATGCCCGCCGGCCGTCTGAAGGGCCTCGATCCAGCGGCGGTACTTCCAGCCGACCATGCTCGCCGCCACGTCGGCCTCGGAGGGTGGATTGAGTACTGAGTACTGAGTACCGAGTGCTGAGCATGGAGGACCGGGTGCTGCGTACTGCGTACTGCGTACTGCGTACTCAGTGCCGGCTCCCGAGGTCGGGCGGGCGCTCTCGGCGTTGGTTTCCGGCATGGTTGCCATGGTGCGGCCCTCCTAGGCCACCACTTCCCAGCACGAGGGGAGTTCCGTGGTGACCCATTGTTTCATGTCGCGGCGCAACAGGGCGATCCGCTGGCAATCCTGGGCCTGACAGAGCAAATCGCCGGCGCTGTTGACCTTCTCGTGCGGGGCGACCGTGAGGTTTACCTTGTAAACCCCTTCGCCGAGATTGAGCGACGGGATGCGGATTCGCACCCGATTGGTGCCCGCGTGAAGGTCGATGCGGCGGGACGTTTCGGAGAAATCGGGCCCGATGGCGAAACGGTTGTTGATCGACGCCACGATGACGCCGTCCTCGTCGCGCACCAGGCCGATCCCCAGGAAAGCGTTTTCAAAGGACCGGTCGGACCGGAGTTCGAGGTCCAAGACGACCTCGCGTCCCACCAACGCCACGCCGTCGCCCGCCATCGCCGCCGACTCCCAGGAGATCCGTTCCAGGCGCACGGGCGAGGGCGGAGGCGGCTCCGACGGTTTGCCGTTGCGTTTGGCGCTGAGGACCTGGGTATCGTAGCGGTTGGCGATCACGTCGGGCGGGCCGATCTCGCGGATTTCGCCCTGGTCCATGAGCACGCCCCGGGTGCAGATCCGCGGGAGGTAACCGCTCCAATGCGTCACGAAGAGCACCGTGGCCCCGGAGTCGCAGATCTCGCGGAAGCGGCCGAAGCACTTCGTGGCAAACGCGGAATCGCCCGTCGCGAGGGCCTCATCGACGATCAGAATGTCGGGCGAGACGCTAATCGCCACGGAGAAGGTGAGCCGCGCCTTCATGCCGCTGGAGTAGGTGCGGAAGGGCTGGTCGATGAACGGGCGCAGCTCGCTGAAGTCGATGATGTCGTCGATGCGGCGGTCGATCTCCTGGCGGGACATGCCCATGCAGAGCCCGCCCATGGTGATGTTCTCCCGCCCCGTGTAGTCGCCATGAAACCCCGTCCCCAGTTCGAGGATCGCCGAGACCCGGCCGTTGACCGTGACGCTGCCGGAGGTCTTGTCGAGCGTGCCCGCGATGATCCTCAGGAGCGTGCTCTTGCCCGCCCCGTTGCGTCCGACGATCCCGATCACTTCGCCCGGCCGGATCTCCAGGGAGACGTTCCGAAGAGCCCAAAACTCCTTATGACGCGGGCGCCGCGTCACCGCCTCCCAAAGCATGTCGGCAGGCCGCGCGTAGAGGCGATAAACCTTGGAGACGTTTTCGACGCGGATCGCGAAGTTGGCCATCACGTGCATTCCGCAGGTCAGGCTTGGCAACTCAGTAGGTCAGGCTTGGCAACTCAGTTCCCCTCTCCCGTTGGACGGGAGAGGGGTTAGGGGTGAGGGGACTTGGCACGCAGAAGACGGTTCTAACTTCCCTCACCCCC
>CAYSGY010000157.1:0-10832 GCA_964430315.1 uncultured Planctomycetaceae bacterium | reverse complement strand
CGCCTGGCTGAAGCCGTTGGGGCCGGTCACCAGGACATCGCCGTTGGTGAGCGTCGAGTACTTCACCGCGACGTTGTCGGAGTACGTCACGGTGAAAGCGTATTCTGTGCCGCCGGCGACCGTGACATTCGAGGCGGTCAGCGAGGCGGTCGGCGCCACGGTGTCGACCTGGAAGGTCCCCAGCGAGCCGGACGCCACCGCATTGCCGTTGGCGTCGGTGACCTGGTTGGCCTGCATGGTTACGGTGTAGGTGCCGGTATCGGCGGCATCCCACGTGCCGCCGGGCGGGGTGATTCGATAGGTGGCCGTTCGCGGCGTGCCGTCGGAGCCGGCGTTCACGCTCACCAGGGTGGCCGCCTGGCTGAAACTGCCCGGGCCGGTAACAACGACGTCGCCGGTGGAGAGCGTCGAAACCTTCACCGCGACGTTGTCGGAGTAGGTCACCGTGAAGGTATAGGAGGTGGCGCCCGCGTTGGTGACGTTCGAGGCGGCCAGCGAGGCGGTCGGCGCCACGGTGTCGACGGCGAACGTCCCCAGCGAGCCCGCCGCCACCGGATTGCCCTTGAGGTCGGTGACCTGGCCCGCCTGCATGGTCACGGTGTAGGTGCCGGTGTCGGCGGAATCCCACGTGCCGCCGGGCGGGGTGATCCGGTAGGTGGCCGTTCGCGGCGTGCCGTCGGAGCCGACGTTCACGCTGACGAACGTGGCCGCCTGGCTGAAGCCGTTGGGGCCCGTGACGAGGACGTCGCCGGCGCCGATCGTCGAGACGCTCACCGCCACGTTGTCGGTGTACGTCACGGTGAACGTATAGGCGGTGGCGTTGCTGGCGGCATTCACCTTGGCGGCGGTCAACGAGGCGGTCGGGGCGACGGAATCGTCCGGCGGATCGACGGTGATGGTCGCGGTCTCGGTTTGGCTGCTGTAGGCCGTGGAGGCCACCGTGACGTTGACGCCGGTGGTCCCGTTGAGGTTGCCGTCGCTGCCGTCCCACGCCCGGAACGAGAGGCTGGCCGTGCCGTTCTTGCCGGCGGCGGGCACGAAGCGGATGCGGTTCAGTCCGGCGCCGTCGGCGGCCAGGAGGGTGGCCGACGTCGCGGCCGGGGACGTGAACGCGGTCCAGTTCACGCCGCCGTCCGTCGAGTACCACCACGTCCCCGCGCAACCGGTCGTGTCCTGGCCGGTGACGGCAATGCCCGTTACCGGGCCGCCGTCGGGATCGGAATAGAGTCCCGCGGTGCCGACAAGGTCGTCGACGGCCGTACCGGGGTTCGACACCGCGTCTTGAACGATTGGGTCGAACACGGTGGCGACGCCCGTGTTGAGCGACGGGGCCTGGTTGGCCAGCCCGCCGTCGCGGAAGAGAAACACGTCCATGGCGCGATTGAAGTCGCCGGCGATAAGGTTCGTCGCGTCGCTCTCGAAGACGACGCTGCGCCCGTCGCCGGAGATCGACGGCAAGAGGGAGCGGGAATCGCCTGCAGTCGTGGCCGAGGCGGCCGTGCTGCTGACGAGCTGGCTCTCCCCGGCGAGACGGTCGAAGCGGAAGACGTCGGACGACTGGTTGGCGTCGGCGACGCCGGCCACCAGGTCCGTCGCCATGCTCCGGTAGGCCAGGAACCGGCCGTCGGCGCTGAGGACGGGAGCCGCGGAGTACGCGTTGGCGGAAGTCTGCGCGGTTCCGGCGGTATGGCTTACCAGTTGGACGCGGTTGGCGCTGGCGTCGTAGAGGAAGATGTCGGCGGAGTGGTTCGTGTCGTCCTGGCCGTCGAAGAGGTTCGTCGCGTAACTGGCGAAGGCGACGTAGCTGCCGTCAGCGCTGATCGAGGGGCTCGTGCTCGCCCCGTCGGCGGCGGTGGTCGTCGTTCCGCGCGCATGGCTGACGAGTTGAAGCGACTGCCCGGAGACGTCGTAGAGGAAGACGTCGGAGCCGCCGTTGGTGTCGTGCGACGCGTCGCCGACGAGGTTGGTCGCGAGGCTTTCAAAGGCGACGAACCGCCCGTCGGCGCTCAGTACCGGCGAGGCGGCCTCTCCGTTGCCCGCCGTGGCGGTCGTGCCCTGGACCCGGCTGACCATTTGCACGGCCGATCCGCTCGCCGCGCTGTCGAAGAGGAAGACGTCCCGGGTCGAGTCGCCGTCGACCTGCCCGCCGACCAGGTCGGTGGCCGTGCTGAGGAACACGACCCGGCTCCCGTCGGCGCTGATCGACGGATCGGTGGAGTCGCCGTTGGCCGTCACCGAAGGGTTGGCGCTCGAGACGCTGAGCAGCCGGATCGACCCGTCCACCGCGTCGTAGAGGAACACGTCCCTCAAAGGCACGTAGTATTCTCCGGTCGTGTGGGTCATGCCGGAGACCAGGTTGGTGGCGTCGCTGGCGAAGGCGATGAAGCGGCCGTCGGCGCTGATCGCCGGCGACACCGAGGCGTCGTTGCCCGTATTGACGGCGGAACCGGCCGCGCCGCTGACCAGCCGGATCTCGCCGGTGAGCCGGTCGAAGAGGAAGACGTCGTCCAGCCCGTTTGCGTCGCTCTGGTTCTCCACGAGGTCGTCGGCCTTGCTGACGAAGGCGACGTAGCGGCCGTCGGCGCTGATGGTCGGGGAGACCGACGAATCGTTGCCCGTCGTCGTGGCCGATCCCGACGAATGGCTTACCAGTTGCACCTCGCCGGTCACGGCGTCGAGGAGGAAGACGCTCTCCTGGGCGTTCGTCTCCTGCCCGGCGACGAGATTCGACGACTTGCTGGTGAAGACCACGTAGCGGCCGTCGGCGCTGGAAACCGATTGGCCGGACGCGGGCATCACGTAGCTCAGGCTGTTGCCCGTCGCCGGCGCCATGCCGGGATCCCGCAGGGTCACCAACGTGTTCGTCCAGGCGGCCGCGGCACCGGCGTGCGAGCCCCGCACCAGGTCGGGGAACTCGTTGTAGTCCTTCTTGCCCGCCACCAGGTCCGTCGCGTCGCTGAGGTAGACGACGGAGAGGCCGTCGCCGCTGATCGCCGGGACGCGGGACTTGTCGTTTCCGGTGACCGCCGAGGAGGCACTTCCGTGGCTGACCAGTTGCGAGGTCCCCAGGTCCCGATGGTAGACGAAGACGTCGGTCCCGTTGTTGCCGTCGTCCAGGGGCGCGACCAGGTCGGAAGCCTGGCTGGCGAAGGCAATCGAACTCCCGTCGTCGCTCATCGAAAGGCTCGAGGACTCGCCGGCGGCGGTGGTCGTCGCGCTGCCCGCCGCATGGCTCACCAGCGTAAGGCTCGACCCGCCGGTGCTGTCGCGGTCGAACAAGAAGACGTCGTTTCCGCTGTTGGCCTCCGCCTGGCCGGCGACGAGGTTGCCGGCCCGGCTGAGGAAGGCGACGTATCGGCCGTCGCCGCTGATGACGGGCGACGTCGAGGCACCGCTACCGGTCGTCGCGCCGCTGCCGCCGGCGGCGCTGACGAGCCGGTTCTCACTCACCCCGCCGACACGACTGAAAAGAAAGATGTCGGAGGCGCTGTTGGAGTCGCTCTGCATGTCGACGAGGTTGGTTGCCGCGCTTTCGTAGGCCACGTAGAGGCCGTCGGCGGCGCTGATCGCCGGGTTCGTGGAGGCACCGCCCGTGGCCGTGTTGGTCGCCGACAGCGCGGAGCGGCTGACCAGCGACGTCGTCCCGGTTCCCGTGGCGACGGTGTAGTCGAACAGGAACACGTCGCTCTTGCCATTGGCGTCCGTCACGCCGGAGATCAGGTTGGTGGCCTCGCTGACAAAGGCGACGGCAACGGTCGTGCCGCCGGAATAGACCGACGGGAGACTCGACGCCTTGTTGCCCGAGGCCCCCGTCACGCCGCTGCGGCTAACGAGCGTGACCGTCCCGGTCGCCTGCTCGAAAAGGAAGACGTCGGAGGCGGAGTTGGTGTCGGACGACGCCAGGGTGGAGGAGTCGCTGGTGAAGGCCACGAACTTGCCGTCGGCACTGAGCGCGGCGGAGGAAGACTCGCCGTTGCCGGCCCTCGTCAGCCCGCTCGTGGAATGGCTTACCAGTTGGGTGCTGCCGTTGCTCGCGTCGTAGAGGAAGATGTCGAAGGCGTCGTTGGAGTCCGTCTGGGAGGCGACGAGGTTCGTGGCGGCGCTGCCGAAGAGCACGAACCGGCCGTCGTCGCTGATGCCGAGGGCAATCGACATCCCGTTGGCCGTGGTCGGCGTGGCCGCGCCGGCCTGGGCGCTGACGAGGGTCGTGGTCCCCGTTTGCGTGTCGCGGAGGAAGACGTCGGCGTTGGAATTCCACTCGGGGTTCCAGACGTAGGCTCCGCGTTGGGCATCGACCTGATTGGCCACGAGGTTCGGGGCGTCGCTGGTGAAGGCTACGTAGCGGCCGCTCTGGCTGACCCAGGCCCAGTCGCCCAGATTCAATCCCCCTGCCGTATCGCCCACCTGCGTCGATACCGCCGCCGACACCGCCTGGATCGACAACAGCCGCCGATCCTCCAACGTCTCGACCCGCAATTGCCGGCGCCCCCGGGGTTTGTCTCCATGGGGCATCCGGCCCCGCCGCGATCGTTGGTCTCCCGAAACGAAACGCCATAACCGACCGAGCGCAGGCATGCGCGGCATAGCGGATCTCCCAAGGCTCGAAAGCGACTGTTCCGTTGAGGGGGCCGACGCGTCGAGCTGCGCGCCACCCCCCGTTTGAATGAGGAGTGTCCCTGATGGCAGGGCCATACTTCACTTTGTGCAGACTTTTACAACGCCGTCAATCCCCAAACCGGGAAACGATCCGGGCATTGCCAAGAAGTGGCCCGCAAGAGCAGATTTCGTGCGTCTCAAGAGCGCAGGCGTCCGATCCGCTACCTCGAGAGTCCAGCCGTCGCACGCGGCGACCATCGCGTTCGCGCAAGCGCGAACTTGCCCAAGAGCGTGCCCCAAAGAGCATCCCTTCTCCCTTCAGGAGAGGGGGCGGGGGTGAGGGTATCCAGAGACGACGAGGGCACGGCAGTCAATGTCGCGCCACGCCGCCCTCACCCTAACCGGATTGCGCACCCTTGAACACCAGCCCGAAGCGCAAGCGAGGGTCTACCCCCTATTTCCAGCCATCCATAGGGCCACAAGATAGGGGACCGGCTCGCTGCCCAGCGCATTCAGGACGGTACCGCCTGCGGTGAAGTTGTGCGTAACCCAGTCGGCCTTCCCATACTTTTCGAGGGCCTTGCCCCCCTCGCCCCCCCCGACGTAGACCTTCACGCCGGCGTCTTTCATCCGCTTGAGTTGGGCGATGAATCGCTTGGTGCCCCCCTCAAACTTGGGGTCCTCAAACATGCCCAGCACGCCGTTGTGGAAGGCGACCGCTGGGCCGGGACGCCCCTGGACTTCAGCCAGGAACTCCCCGATCTTCTCCTCGAAGTAGTCGCCGGTCGCCGGGCCCACGTCGAGTTGCTGGTCGTCCGGCCCGATCGTCGGACTGACGCGCCCGTCCTGGAGCACGAAATCGACCGGCATCACGAACCGAATGCCCTTGCCCCGCCCCTCGGCAATGAGGTTCTTGGCCTGTTCGACCCGAGATCGCGGGATGAAGTACGGCTTGTCGCTGTGGGACGCTGCCTCGGCCACGCCTCCGCAGAACTCCTGCCCATCCAACTCGGCCTCGGCCTTCTTCAGCCCGACCGCCAGCGAACCGGCTGTGAACACCCAACGGATCTTGCCCCGGTCGATCATGGCGGAAAGGTCGTCGAGCTTGTCGATCTTCAGGCCGCTGGAGACCACCAATTGGGCGTCGAGGCAGTCCGTTAGGGGACCGGTGAATTCCCCAGCCTCATAACTCCCGAGGGCAACACGGTCCATAGCCGCGGGAATCACGGTCGAAGAGCTGTCGAGACTGCCCGCCGAGAAGGCCTCGTGGACGTACACCCGGGCGACCTTTTCGGCGAACTCGTTGGCAAGCTTGGCGAGTTTCGGGGCCAGTTCTGGAATCGCCTGGGGTTTGGCCTTCCAAAGCACGGTCTCGATCTCGTACTTCCGCGTGTTCTCCAGGAGGATGACGCTGCCCGGCGCCGCGGCCCGAATGGCCTGCGGCACGGCGTCGAGGATGGTGAGGCTCTGCGAATCGAGCCAGTCGGCGATCAAGGTCACCTCGCAGCCCAGAATCTCCCCCAGCCGGGCACCGACCTTGTCGAGCGACCCCTTGGGATCACGGCCAATGTGGCCGAACACCACCTGGATCCATCCCTTGTCCCGACCGTAGTTGAGGGTCTCGGCCATGGAGCGCAGGCGGATGTCGCCCTTGCCCACCTTCTCGCCGGGTTTGCTGTCGACGTCGCCCCGCACAAGGACCGGCGTGCCGCTGTCGACGTCGGCCAGCGACTCCAGCTTCCCGATCCCCTCCAAGAAACCCTTCAATGGCAGTTTTGGGGCATCCGGGGCAGCCCCCAGCAATCGGCTCAACCAAGTCTGCATCGCCTCATTCGTGATCGCCATCGAAGAACCTCCGTCACTCGCTGGATTCCTGGAACGCCCCACCACGAATCAAGCAGCATACCAATCGGACCGAAAAGTCGCCAGCGCTCCCCCTATGGAAGAGGGGGAGCGAGGGAGCAGAGGAAGACACGCGGGTACCCATGGTCACGGATGACGGATGTACCGCTCCTGCTTGGCCGCTTGGGGGACAGTGACTCAACGATCGCGAACCAAACGGATTCTCTAGTCTGGCAGGATCTCTAGGGCGGGCCCCGTTGAATTGGCCCTCGGGAGCCGTTAGACTACCCCGTACTGGGTGTCCGGCGTGATGGCTCCATCTACCTTCCTGCGGCTGCCCCGACTCGGCCCGGCCGGGAGGTGGGTCAGGACGTTCCCGGCTTCTGCAAGTCGGCCGCCACGGACGAGATCGCCCGGCACGGCCACGTCTTCACGCCCGGCCACTACGTCGGGGCCTAAGAGATCGAAGACGACGACGAGCCCTTCGGCGAGAAGAGGCAACGGCTCGTCGCCCAGTTGAACGAGCAGTTCGCCGAGTCGCGGAGGCTGGAGAAGACGATTCGCTCAAACATGGAGGGCTCGGGGTATGGCGGTTGAGAGGTTTGAACTGATGGACCGGGCAGGGGCGGCCGAGGCGATCCGTCGGATGAGCGAAGAGGATCTCCGCTTCCTGAATCGCCTGATCGTCGAGCGGCTCAAGCTCATCGGCCAGGCCCGCAGCACGGCCATGCTGTCTCGTTTCAGTGTAGGCGACCGGGTGAGCTTCTCGAGCAGTACCGGCGAGCAGAAGACGGGCGTCATCGTCCGGCTGAACAAGAAGACCGCCAGTATCGCCACCGACGACGGGCAGCAATGGAATGTCCACCCGGGATTCCTCACCGTCGCCGGCCCCGGAGACCTCGAGCCGCCGGGGAGCTTCCGTGGTTGAAGTGCCAGTCTGTGACCTCAAACCGCGTGATCGCCGCGCCCCGTCGCGGGGGAGCCTGAGCAGGCGGCCCGCTTCGTGATCCGCGAGGGGAAGACGACCATCGAGCAGGAGAGAGCCGCCTGGCAGGCGTCTCAGCGATAGGCCGGGGGCCGCATCCGCGTCCGGTAGCCGCGGGGCGAGCATCGCTCGAACTGGCGGAAGACGCGATTGAAGTGCGTCAAACTGTTGAATCCACAGCCGAAGCAGATGCCGGTAATATCGCGATCCGTCGATTCCAGGAGCCGGCGCGCCGCGGCGACCCGGCAAGACTGCACGAACCGCGTGAAGGTCATCCCCGCCGCCTTGTGGAACACGAGCGAGAAATGCGCCCGCGAGAGGCCGACCTCGCCCGCAACGTCCCCCAACGAGAGCCGCGGGTTCGCGTAGTTCCGTTCGATGTACTCGCGGGCCAAACGCACCTCTTTCCGTTCCAGCCGGGCCTCCAACTGGCGAATCCGGCCGGCGCTGGCACAGAGGTGGCCGGCGAAGATCTCCAGCAACCGGATGACGTCCCGCAGTTGCGCGCGAGGCAAATACGGCGCACCGCGATAGGCCGCCAGGAACGCCCGCTTGCTCACCTGCACCCAGGCCAGCCGGCGCCGCAGTCGCCCGGCCGCCGCCGCGCAAGGCGCCTCGGGCAGTACCTGGCCGCAGGAAATCGTGGCCGCGTGGCGACCGTCGGCGATCACCGGCACGGCCATGTCGAGGAAGCCCGCATGACACGTGTAGAGTTGGGCCTTTGCCGTCTTGGCCGCCTTGGCTTGATGCCGCCGGTCGCATGCCTCACAGCGGGACTCTCCCAGCGGCGTCGCGCGGATCAGCTTGCACAACGGATTCGAGTGACCGCCGCTGGGCGGAGCGCGGGTCTCGGTCAGCCCCGGCGTACTGAGCGACATCGGCAGCCCGGTGAGCCGGCGTAAACTGGCACTGAACTCCACGAATGCCGGCGAATTGGCCAGGTACTCAAACTCGGTCTGGGAGTGTTGTTCCATGACGGGCGACCTTGTCGGACTCCAATCAAGAGTTTAGACAAAATCGAACCAAATGTAAACTCCGGCGAAACAGAGGGAGAGAACTTCCTCCTTGTCAGGCACGATAGTAATGCGTGCCCCGGGGAATTGCCTTCCGCGGTCCCGCCCGCCGCGTGTTGATCATTCGAAGTCCCCCGGACGTCATGCCCTCTTGAACGGCAAAGGAAGTTCTATGAAACGATCCATGCTGCTGTTGACTCTGTTGGCGGCGCCGGTTCTCCAGGCCGGGGCCCAGACCCAAGCCCGCCCTTGGCGCACCTGCTCGCCCGCCTTCAATTACGGCGGAAAAGCCTCCCCGGCGGACGCCTCCCATCCGTGGACGGTTCTGCCGGGCTCGCAAGTCGATACCGCGCAGTACACCGGCGAGTCGAGGACGTTCACCGCCGAGGCCGGCAAGCTGCAGATCCGGCTGGATTGCAGAACCTACAAGAACGTGCCGGCCGAGGAGTATTCCGTCCGGCTGGCGAACCTGTCCCAGACGGAACCGACGGCGATTGTCCACAACTTCCGGTCGCTGAGTCTCTCGGTCGACAATCCCCAGCCGGCAAGCCCCGTCACCTTGAACGTCCTGCGAGGTTCGACCTGCCAGGCGACGGATTTCGTTCCGGAAGCGTTCCCGATCGAAGCCGGAAAGGAGCACGTCCTGACGACGGCGTGCGGGCGGTCGTCAAACGACTACATTCCGTTCCTCGAGTTGAGTCTCGACGAAAAGAACGGCTATCTGTTCGCAGTCGGCTGGACGGGCACATGGAAGGCGCGGTTCGTGAACACGGGCAAGACCGTTGACGTCGAGATCGGCATGGAGCGGAGCAACTTCCGGCTCCTGCCCGGCGAAACGATCCGCCAGCCGTCGATCGCCGTTCTCGTCCGCAAGGACCGGACGCGGCGGGAGTTCAAGACGCTCGTCCACCGATTCATGCTCGACCACAAGGTCCCGCGCGACTCCAAAGGCAAGATCATCCCGCCGATCCTCGCAGTTGCGTCGGGCGGCGGGAATAAGACGCCGAAAATGATGACCGACATCCTGCAATACTGCGTCGACAACAAGATGCCCTTCGACACCTATTGGGTCGATGCCGGCTGGTACGGCGCGCCGCACGAGGATGAGTTGTATTCCAACTGCGGGCCGAACTGGTGGAAGTACGTCGGGGACTGGCGGGTCAATACGACCACGCACCCGACCGGCGACCTCCTGCCGATCGCCGACGCGGTCCACAAGGCGGGCCTGAAGTTCCTGCTCTGGTTCGAGCCGGAGCGCATGACCGATTCCGCGCCGATCTTGAAGACCCATCCGAAATACCGGCACGGACAACTCGTCGATTACGGCAATCCCGCGGCGCTCAAGTGGATCCAGGATACGGTTTACGGCATCATCGCCAAGCACAAGATCGATGTCTTTCGCCAAGACTTCAACATGCAGCCCGGCCCCGTCTGGCGCTCCATGGATGCGGCCGACCGCGTCGGCATCGCCGAGGCCAAGCACATCGCCGGGTTGTACAAGTTCCTCGATGACATGCGGGCGCGGTTCCCGGACATCTTGCAGGAGAACTGCGCCTCCGGCGGCCGGCGCATCGATATGGAGATGATTTCCCGCGCCCACACGTACTGCCGCAGCGACTACTTCATCGGCCGCAAGCCGAAAGACGCCGCGTTCATCCTCGGACAAAACTCCACGCTCAATCTCATGCCGTATTTGCCGTTCCAGGGCAGCGAGTTCAACTGCGTGCCTGTCGGCGACGACTATGGGGCGTTCAGCATCCTCTCGTCGGGAACCGTCATCACGCCGTCCGATTTCGACGGCGGCATCCTCCGGCGCAAGATCACCGACGAGGAAACGGCCTGGTTCAAGAAGGTCTTCCATAGCGCGACTCGCATGCGCCCGTTCTACATGGGCGATTTCTACCCGTTGACCGACGAAACCGGCGCCGGCGACGACGTCTGGTGCGCGTGGCAGGGCGACCGGCCGGATCTGAAAGCCGGATTCGCGATCTTCTTCCGGCGAGGCGCCGCCGCGGAGAAATCCCGGACGTTCCAACTCGGCGGAATCGATCCCGCCGCAGACTACGAACTTGAGATCTACGCCGGCTCGAAAGAGACCGTGAGGGGTTCCGAATTGGAGAACCGGACCGTCACGCTTGAGCCGCGGTCCTTCCAGTTGATCTTCTACGGGAGGCGTTGAACAGGGAGTCTGCCGAGTCGATGAAGGGAGAGTCTTGATGAGGAAAAGGCGCTATCACTCATGATCCTTTTCCAACTTGCAATATCAGTGATGTCCCCTTTTTGTCCTTGATGTCCCCTTTTTTTCCTTTCCTCCTTCCTTTTCCCGGTTCTTCCGCTTCTCGGTGCGAAAACCACTTTGGAGTGCGGCGACTTGTCGCCGCTTTCCTTTGGCCGAT
>CAYSGY010000156.1:0-10835 GCA_964430315.1 uncultured Planctomycetaceae bacterium | reverse complement strand
GTGCGTTGACCAGTTCCAAAGCCCACGGGCCGCGGCCCGTGGGCTTTCTCAGGCGGCGAACCGGTCACGTTGTTGCGTTGCGGCGCCGCAGCGCATGACGACGCAACGTCACTTCGAGCGCGTCAACCGGTCAGAACCCCAGATCGTCCTCGCGGCCGGTCAGTTCCCCGACGCGGCGTTCGATGATCTGCTCGCGGTTCTTGGCGCGTCGTTCGATCGTCTCGCGCAATCGCTGCAACTCGCCTTCGATCCGCTTCAGCTCGAGCGTGCGCCGCTGCTGGCGGATCTCGAACTGCTTGTTCACCACTTCCCGGAGTTCCCGCTGCATACGTTCACGCTGCTCCGGCGGGGCTTGCCGGCACTGCATACCCAACTCGTGGGTGCGGCGATCCAACTCATTGTCCTCCTGGACGAGGCGGAACATCTCCGGATCGTTTTGTCGCATCGCCTCGAGATCAGGACCGGGCGGCCTGTCCGCCAGTCCGGGCGCGATCGGCCCCATGGGCGGGCGGAATGGGTACCCCTCCGGCGGAACGAAATCACGTCCCCCCGCCGGTCCCTCGGGCCGACGCCCTTCCATCCCCGGACGTCCCTCCCGTTCCCGCGGCGGTCCCTGGGGCCGCCGGCCTTCCGCGGCCGGGCGACCCTCTCGCTCCCGCACGGGCGGACGATCGACGTCGCCGCGAGGCCGCTCCGGAGGTTGCGCTTGCTCACGGTGGGGCGGTGTGGGCCCATCCGGGCGAGGCCCCTCCTCCGCAGACCAGGCCGTCCTGGCCGCGACGAGTCCCACGGCGGCCACGGCGACGATCCCTAGAAACCATTTCAGTCGCGTCATCATCTTACCTCCTTTGGACTAAAGGACCTTCTGCGTGATTCTGGAAGGGCGAGGCTCCTGCCGAGCCGTCATGCACCCGTCGGTACGTACGATGGTCGCTGGCTCGGCAGGCGCCCCCCCCTCCCGGGATTGTGGAACCTCCTTCGGCGGCGTGACGACGTTGCGTTAGAGCCGGGCGCTGTTGATCTCCGTGTGGATCTCCTCCAGACGAAACCGGACATGCTCCAACGCATCGGCACGGGGAGACCACGCCTGTTGCATGGAGATCAACTCTTGGCCGACCCGGGCAATCTGCTCGTCGATCCGATCGTCCCATTGCGATTCGGGGGGCGACGCGGCGACCGCCGGCTGCCGTGCCACGACCGGCGGTGCTTTCGCGCTGGCGGGAGCCGCTCTTTGTTGCACGGAAGCCGGGTCCTCGGTTCGCCGCGTGCTGCCGGCGATCCAGGCCGCGATGGCGACGACGGCGACCGATGTGGCCAGCACGGCCGCCGCCGCGAGCCGCCAGGGCCGGGCGGGGCGCGGCGCCGCAGGCGGGAGCGCCGGCGGCGCCATCGGCGTCTCGATCGTCTCCAGCAACTGTCCCCACGCACGCCACGTTTCCCGCAGGGCCGCCGTGGAGGCGTCCATGGCGCCGTCCGGGGGCTCCGTCGAGGCCGTCGCCCGTTCCAGCACGCCCTGCAATTCCCGAGTGTCCTTGCTCATGGGCACGACTCGACAAACATTCTCCGCAAGGTCTCCAGCGCCCGATGGCAGTGGCTCAGGGTCGTGTTCAGGGGCCAGCCGGTCATCGCGGCGATCTCCGCAAACGTGAACTGGCCGTAATACCGCAAGAGAAGGACCCGCCGCTGGGCGTCCGACAGCCGCTCAAGAGCGGAGGCAAGCTGTTCCGCTTCCTCGGCTCGCTGGACGACATCCGAAGGATCGGCCCCCGGACTCCAAGGCTCGACCTGCTTCCAACCGGCCTCGTCCAAGTTCACCGGCGGGGGCGTCCGCCGCATCCGGTCGCACACCAGCCGGTCGGCGATCCGCAGCAGGTAGGCGCGGGTGGTTCCCTGCTCCCGATACCGCGACCGGGCCTGCCATGCCCGGCAGAAGACCTCCTGGCTCAGTTCTTCGACGAGGTCCATGCGTCGCAGCATGGCCGCAAGGAACCCCCGAACGGCGCGGCCGTGCTCACGGACCCAGCCCGTGAAGCGAGCCTCATCGTCGGTTTCGCGTCCGGGATCAGCGTTCATCACTACCAGTCTTAAACGTACTGGCCCCGGGTCTATTGCAGCACAAGGCGGCTTTTCTGGCAAGGAATTCAGGGGATCACAAAAACACGAAAGAACGAAACCACGAAAGGCAGAGTAGGCCGGGCCCTGCCTTCTTCGTGGTTTCGTTCTTTCGTGTCTTCGTGATCCTCGGCTCCGGCAACGAGAAAGGGCCGATCCCGCCTTCGAGACCGGCCCTCGGAAGATCATGCGTCAGATGCCTGGCGCCTTGTTCAGACTATACGGCAGCCTCCGGCAACGGGCCGCACCGAGAGGCTACTTGCCCTCTTTCTTCTTCGTCCGCTGGGCCTTCTTGATCTCTTTCTGCTGCTCGGGGGTCAGGATCGCCTTCACCGCCGCCTGGAGGTCTTTGTCCACCGCGCTTTGTTCTTTCTTGGCCTCAGCCAGCTTCGTCTTCTGTTCGTCGGTGAGTTTGACCGCCTCGTTGGCCGCCTCATGCATCTCCTTAGAATTCTTGCCGGCCTGCTTGGCCTCCTTGGCAGCCTCCTGGCGGGCCTTCTTCTGCTCCGGCGTGAAGACGCTCTCGACCTTCAGTTGGGCCGCGGTGAACTTGGGGACGAACTCCTGCTTGATCTTCTCGAATTTCGCCTTCTGCTCGTCGGTGAGGTTCATCCCTTCGAGGTACTTCGTGCGCTCGGCGACCGGGCACCGAGCCGCCTTCTTCTTGCCACCCTTCCCCCCCTTCTTCTCGCCCGCCAACAGCGGGGAAACCATCAACAGGGCCACCACCAAGACCAGGATCATTCGTACTTTTCTCATCCGATACATCTCCTCAAGAACGAGAACCACGGTGCATCGCTTCTGGCCGCTGCTCGTCCCAAGGGGGACGATTCCGACAGCGCCAGGTCCGCAAGCCCAGGCTGTGGGGGATTCGCAGTTGTAGGGCGAATCCGACGCATTCATTGAACCCCGGTGGCCCGAGGCGGTTCCGCTTCGGGGTGCGAAAACCACTCTGGAGTGCGGCGGCGGGTCGCCGCATTCCCATGGCTTATAACACTTTGCGACGTTCCAAAGCGGCGAGGTGGCGCCGCACTCCAAAGGCGCATCCGCCGCGTTTCGCCATGAAAGCTGGTACACCCGAAAACCCTCAGATACCCCCGACCAAGTCCCCTCCAGGCGGCCCTAGGCCGTATCGGACCTTGCGTCGGGAGCCGGCGTCGTGGGCACGATCGGGAGAGTCAGGGTGAAGACGGTTCCCTGCGCGCCACGGGGCGCCGCCCAAATCCGGCCGCCGTGCCGTTCCACGATGGACCGGCAGATCGCCAAGCCGAGTCCCATTCCGGTGGCCTTCGTGGTATGGAACAGCGAGAAGAGTTGGTCGCCGGTATCGGTGGGGAGGCCGCACCCCGTGTCGGAGACGCTCACTTCGAGCAGCGCTCCGCGAACTTCGGCCTGGATGCCCAGAAGACGGTTGTCGGGCGGGGTCGCGTCCATGGCCTCGATGGCATTCCTGGCCAAGTTCAGGAGGACCTGTTGCACTTGGATCTTGTCGGCCACGATCTTCGGCAGCGGCGTCGAGAGGTTGGTGACCACCTGAATGCCGCGATGCCGCAGATCGCTTTGCAGGAGCGAAAGGACTTCGTCGACGAGTCCGGCGAAGTCGAGCGGGGTCTGGACGGGGTCGCTCTTGCGCACGAAATCCCTCATGCGTCGAATGATCTGCCCGCTCCGGTAGGCCTGATCGGCGATCATCTGCCACGTCTTCTTGAGTTCGTCGGCGCCGAGCGGGCACCCGAGGTCCAGCTTGCGGCAGGCCAACTCGGCGTGCATGAGGACGGCCGTGAGGGGCTGGTTAAGCTCGTGGGCAAGGCCGGTGGCCATTTCTCCCATGGTCTTCAGTCGGTCGACGTGGGCCAACTCGGTTTGAAGCCTCCGGAACCTCTCCTCCGCCTCCTTGCGTTCGGAGATGTCCTCCACGACGCTGAGAACATAATGGGGCGAACCATCGGCCTTGCGCACGCACTGGTGCGACACCATGGCGTGCATAATACTCCCGTCCTTCCGGACATACCGCTTTTCATGCCTTGTCGTGGAAAGCGTGCCCGACTTCGCTTGTTCAAAACGCGCGATTTCGGCCTCGACCTCGTCGGGATGCGTCAATCGGTCCCAGGTCGTCGCGGCGAGTTCCTGTCGCGTGTAGCCGAGCATTTCGCAGAGGCGGTCGTTCACCACAAGCCAGCCCCTTCGAGGCGATGTGATGGCAAACCCAACCAATCCGAGCTCGAAGAAGGTGCGGAAGAGGTCCTGGCTCTTGCGAGCGGCCTCCTCGGCCTTGAGGCGTTCGGCCATGGCGAGGCGGAGGGCCTCGTTGGCGGCCGTGAGTTCCGCGGTCCGCTCGCGGACGCGGCGTTCGAGTTCGACCTGGGACTCCTCCTGGAGCCGCTCCAGACGCTTTCGATCGAGGAGGACCTGCCACTCGTGAATCGCGTGCACGGCGATGTGCGGCATGTCCAGCAGGGCGGATCGACTCTTGACAATGTAGTCGATGGCCCCCCGCTTGATCGCCTCGACGGCCGCCTTCTCGTTTCCGTGTCCGGTCAGTACGACGACCGGGAACGGCCCCTCGCCCTCCCGGCCCGGAAGGAGGTCCATGCCGTTGCCGTCGGACAAGTCGGTGTCGACGATGACCAGATCGGGAGGCGTGTCGGCCAGCAGCGCCCGGGCCTCGCGAAGCGTACGGACCGCGGTGAGTCGCATCCGCCGCCCGTGCGACTCGAAGGCCCGGCGAATCAACTCCAGATGGGCCGCATCGCCGTCAACCAGCAGAACGTGGGCCACAGGATGATCCATCCGAAAGTCCCTTGGCGTTCTCGGCTCTTACGCGTCGTCCAGCCACGAGAGGCGGAGCGGCAGATCGCCCTTCGCCGTGCATATCGGTTCTTCCCAGGGCGATGCCCCCGCCGCGAGGAACCTCGGGAGGGCTTTCAGGCAGCCTTCCAGAAGCTCCAGCTCCCAAGGGAGCGCGGGCCGGATGGCGCGTCCGGGATTGACACGGATGGCTTCGGGATAGGCCTCCGGCGCGGCAACGGGCCAACCGTGCTTCTCCACGGCGTCGAGATCGCTGATGGGGATCTCGAAGGCCTCCCCGTACATCAGCGAGAGCCCGCTCGTGCGGCGGGCCCCCTCCTCCTCCGATTCTGTCCCGCTCAGCATCGCCCGGAGCATGTCCAGGTCCTCGTAGAGGGCCAGGCCGAGGGTCATCCCCATTTGACCCATCACCACGGCGTACCACGGGCCGCTCTGGAACTTCGTACACTCCACGCGGATGGGCGTGTCGCCGGGCACGTCGCGCCATGGCGAACGCCGATAGAATTCCGCGGCCGCGGCATAGAATCCCCCCAGTTGCTCCAGGGTCATCCCCGGCACATCGACCAGGCCGGCCAGCGGCTTCGGATCTCCCAGATGCCGGGCCATATCGGCAAGGACGGAGTCGAGGTGCTCCAGCCCGGTGCAAACCACGCATTCCACCCCGGCCGCCTCCAAGCGAGGCTTGATCGCCGCCGCGTACTCCTGCGACGCGAACTCGATGCCCTCGGGCCGATGGGGTTCCCCGACCACCGGGCTCACCATCGCCCGCGATAGGCATTCCCACAGCCACTCGACGTCGGGGGCTTCCATCCGCATGTCGTGGCCCAGCACGAGGTCGTCGCTCCGGTTGGTCACGACGGCCAGCCACGGGCGCTGGGGATTGCCCCGCTCTCCGACCCAGCCCGGGAACTTGCGGACGTCGGCCTGCCATACCTCGCCGAGGTTCTGCGTCAGAATGTCCCAATCCCCCGGCGCGTTCTCGGCTGTCGATTCCTGCGATTCCTGCTCCGCCAGGCGCGCAATCGCCGCGGCGCCGACCTCCATGAGTTGGTCGATGACCTCCGGCGCGTCGCACGGCACGAACGCGACGCCGATCTGTTTCAGCTTCGCCTTCCATTTCCCGCCGACCGCCGGACGTGCGGCCACCTGTTGCGGCCGGCGCGGCTCGCCTTCCTTCGGACGCCGCATCGTCTCCAGCAGGTACTCCCAGAGGTCGCGGGCGGTCGGCTCGTCGTCTGCGAAGTCGACATTCACCACGGAGCCGTCCGTCGCATTGACGACGAGGAGCAGCCACGCGGGAGTGGAGGAATCGGGTCGCTGCCCGCTCCCGGGAACCGGGCGGAAGTCCATCTGCCACTCTTCGTCCGTCTCCTGCGGAAGCCGGAGGAACCCCGACCGCACTGCGGCCCACGAAGACTTGCGGGGCGCGCCTGCCGGACGCAGCGGCGACTGAAGCGTCTGCCTCAGCCACCCGAGCGCCCCCGCCGTGCTCCGCCAGCCCGGCAGGAAATCGAAGGTGTAGCCGATCGCCTCGTCTTCGCCCCCCATCGTCAGGAGCTCGGGCGGCGCCTGCGGCAGCGTCTTGGTGCCCAACAGGTACGCCGGGACGTGCTTGTTGGCCTTCGCCCCCTTGGTCAGCCACTTGCGAGCCTGGGGCGAGTCGCCGTGGCTGCGGAATGCGGTGAGGGCCCTGGTGTAAAGCCACGCCGCCGAAGCGTCCTCGCGAAACTCTTCCAGCAGCCGAGCCAGTTCTGCGTCGCGATTCAGGTCGAGCAGGCAGGAGGCCAAGACATAGCGGATCCCCTGGTTGTCATCGGGATTGAGCCGCAGGATCTCGTCGAAGTGAGCGACCGCCTCGTCGCGACGGCCGGCCTCCCGGAGTGACTGGGCCAGCCCCAGGCGGGCACGCATGTAAGGCCGGGTCTCGATCGCCTGCCAGAAGTGTCCCGCATACTCCCGGAAGGCCTTCTTGCCGAGGGCCCGCTCGCCGGCCGCGACGCCTTCCGTGTACAGCGCAATGGCGTCCTTAAGGTCTTCGCACTGTTCTGCCAGCAGCACGTAGGCGTCGGCGCAGTCGGGCGAGACCTCCAAAGCCTCTTCCGCCAACCGGATCCTCTCCTCCCCTTCAGCCTCGAAAGCCTCATAGACCAGGTCTTGGGCACGTTCCAGCCGGCTCGCCTTCTTCGACGTCTGCGGAGAAACCTCTGAGAGGATCTGGTGGAGGAGTCCTTCCAAGCTCCGAGGATCGGGCAAGAACGGCAGCTCGCCGAAGCCCACTTCCGGCGTTTTGCGGCGTCCGCTACGGTTCCCGGACCGCTTTCCCTTTTTCTTCGCCATGGATCGAGTCCTTCCTGCATAGAATGCACTTGGAGGCATTCTAATCGGTTTCGCGACGGCAGGGAACAATCCCGGCCCAGGAAAGCAGCGGGCTCAGATCGCCTTGAGCACGACGGCCGTCACGTCATCGAGGATCTTGCCGCTCTCGGAGAATCGCAGCGCGGCGTGATAGAGGTCCTCGATGATCTCGCAGGCGGGCCGGTGGCGGCTGGCGCGGACCGTTTCCAGCATCCGCTCCTCGCCGAACTGCGTCCCGTCGGCGCCGTGCGTTTCGAGAATCCCATCGGTGACCAGGAGGAGAAGATCGCCCGGCTCCATGGCGACGCTCTGTTCCGCCGGAAAGCGGGTTTCTGGGAGAATCCCGAGGGGCGGGCAGACGCTTTCCAGAAAGGCCTTCACCTGTCCCGCGGCGTCGAGCAGGTAGCCGCTCGGATGACCCGCGTTGACGTAGCGGAACGTCCGCTGCCGCGCATCGAGCCGGCCCATCAGCAGCGTGATGAAATACCCGTCCTCCATCTCGGCGCTCAGGAGCCGATTGGCGTCGGAGAGGACCTCCTCGATCTGGTCGTGGTGGTCCGCCAACGCGCGGAGGTGGTTTCGCAGCGCCACCATCAGGAGCGCGGGCCCGAACCCGTGGCCGCTCACGTCGCCGATCACGACGCCGAGCGTGCCGCCGATCATGGGGAAATAGTCGAAATGGTCGCCGGCCGTGAATTCCGCGGCATAGGAGGCCCCGGCGAGGTCGAATCCCGGAACCGCCGGCGCGGTGCGGGGGAGGAAGAACTGCTGGATCTGGCGGGCCGCAAGGAGTTCGGCTTCACGAGCGCGGAGGGCCTTTTCGACCTGTCGCCGCTCGGTCACGTCGCGGATCACGCTGAAAACCACCGTATGGTTTTCCGTGCGGACGGGGCTCAGGGCGATTTCGGCAAGAAAGACGCTGCCGTCCCTGCGCCGCGCCGGGAGGTCGGGGCGGGCACCCATCCCGCGCACGCGCGGATCGGCCATGTACCGGGCACGATGCTCCGCGTGGATGCCCCGCAGCGGCTCCGGCAGGAGGAGTTCCACCGAATGCCCCAGCAATTCCTCGCGGCGATAACCGAACATCGTCTCCGTTTGCGCGTTGACGAGGATGATCTTCCCGTCCGCGTCGGCGATCACGATCGCGTCGGGGGCGAGCTCCAACACGGCTCGAAACCAACCTTCGATCCGCTTCTGTTCCGTGATGTCGGAGGCCGACGCGTAGATGAGCCCTTGTTTCTCCTGCGGCACGGCCGTCCACTGGAGCCACCGGTAGACGCCGTCCTTGCGGCAGTACCGGTTCGAGAATTGCGCCGTCGGAACGCCCTGCGACAGCTTCCGTACCTCCAGCAGCGTTGCCTCCCGGTCGTCGGGGTGGACGAACTCGAGGAACGGCCGCGATGTCAACTCGTTGCGGTCGTAGCCCAGCGTGCGCTCGAAGGCCGGATTGACTCGTCGGAAGTAGCCGTCGGTGCCTGCAATGCACAGCATCTCCAGAGAGAGGGAGAAGAGCCGTTCCAACTCGTTCTCGTTCTGGCGGAGCACGTCGATCGCCCGTTCCCTCTCGGCGTCTTTGGCGCGGAGCGTCTCGAGCCGTTGGGAAAGGGCTTCGACCTTCTCGGTCAAGGTGATCTGCTCACCGGACATATCTAATCCTGAGCGATCCGGTAACGTATAGACAAGGCTGCTCCGTGCTACCGTCGAAGAATCATAGACGCCGCGTCCCGGTTTAGTAGCCCTCAATCGCATGAAGATCCTAACAGCATCCGAGGCGCCGCTGGTCGCCAGGACCCCGGGCCCCAATTCATTACCGCCGGAGTGATGTTTCGTCCCCCTGGAAAGCCGCGACCCGTGGTCGCGGCGGAAACTCCAAACGTACGGATCTCGCAAGAAAAGACCGCGACCAGTGGTCGCGGCTTTCCATCCGGGACTAGAATGCCGGCATGGCGCGAACGCTCGGGTACCATTACGTCAAGTCGGCGTACGGGCTCTGGCTTCCCGGCGACGAGCGTGGCTCCTGGTCCGCGACATGGGACGAGGAGATCGGCTTCGTCGAGCCGCACGTGCTGCACCCCGGCGATCCGGTTCGCCTTCGCATGGCTGAGGAGCGGATGAAGCATCCGCCCGTGCGATTGACGGAGACCATGCTAGAAGCGGTTGCCGAGGCGATCCGGGAGTGCGTCTTGAAATCGGGCGGGGGACTCGCGGTGGCGGCTGCCGCGCTCGATCCGACACACATGCACTTGCTGATCCCCTACACCGGCCGGGACATCGATATCACGGCCAAGTGGCTGGCCGACCGGACGACGAAAGCGGTCCACCGCAGGAGCTCGCACCGCGGGCCGGTGTGGTGCAAGGGGAAATGGCGATCGTTCATCTTCGATAGCGACTACTGGGACAGGGTGTGCCACTACATCGAGCGCCACAACGTGCGTCGCGGCCGCGACCGCCGCCCGTACGCATTCCTCTCCGCTCCAACTCCTCTTCTGTAAAGCCGCGACCACTGGTCGCGTCGAAGACTCCAACCGCACGGATCTCGCAAGAAAAAGCCGCGACCACTGGTCGCGGCTTTCCACGGGCCAGTGGTCGCGGCGTGAGAACAAGGAGCGGTGAGTTATCCTTGCCGCTCTTCCATTTCCGGCGTTTCCCGCTTCGACTGCCACTGCGACCAGATCAGGCCGAGGAGGCCGACGACGATCACGCACCAGAAGAGGGCATCCAGCGGCTTGGAAGCCACGGCGAGCCCGGCGTCCTGGAGAGCCTTGCCGACCGCGGTGTCGCCCGTCTTGCGGAGCACCGACAGCACCTTGTCGTCGTAAGGCAGCGTCAACCCGATGATCAGCAAGCTGACCATGTTCATCACCTTGATGAGCGGGTTGATGGCCGGGCCGGCAGTGTCCTTGAGCGGATCGCCGACCGTATCGCCGGTGACGCTCGCCTTGTGCCGTTCGCTGCCCTTGCCGAGGTTCTTCTCGGGATCCTTGGGCTCGTCCTCGATCATCTTCTTGGCGTTGTCCCAGGCCCCGCCCGCATTGGCCATGAACACGGCCAGAAGTTGACCCGAGACGATCATCCCGGCGAGGAATCCGGCCAAGGCAATCGTGCCCAGGCCGAACCCGACGAGCATCGGCACGAACAGGGCCAGAAGTCCCGGACCGATCAGTTCTTTCTGGGCGGACGTGGTGCAGATGTCGACCACGCGGCCGTAGTCCGGCTTCTTGGTCCCTTCCCAGATCGCCTTGTCGCGGAACTGGATGCGGACCTCCTTGACGATCAGGAACGCCGCGCGGCCCACCGCGCGGATCGTCATCGAGCTGAACAGGAACGGCACGGCTCCGCCGATAAGCATCCCGATGAACAAGGTCGGATCGGAGACGCTCAAGAGCGAAGCCACGGCCTTGTACACGGCCTCGGAGATCCCTGCGGCTTCGCCGCCGCCGACCGAGCCGACCGAGACGATGAAGCTGTTGAACAGCGACACGGCCGCGATCACGGCCGAGCCGATGGCGATCCCCTTGGTGATGGCCTTGGTGGTGTTGCCCACCGCGTCCAGGTCGGCC
>CAYSGY010000155.1:0-10839 GCA_964430315.1 uncultured Planctomycetaceae bacterium | reverse complement strand
CGGAGCATGACGCCTCGAGCCGGATCCCGTGCTCGTCGATGCGGTAGGGGATGATCTCGTCGGCGCAGGCGCTGCCGCGGTGCTTGCCGACGTACATGGCGCGGCGAAACGTTTTCCCCTCGCGGATCTTGCCCATGTAGATCACGGTGTTGGCATTGCTGAGCAAGTCGCCTTCCTCCAGGGGCCGCTCGAGGAGCGCGTCGAGCGAAGTCTCGTGGGCGGTTTGGAGGAGCATGCAGCCGATGCCGGCCGGGTCGTAGAGGTGGGCCGCCACCGATGCGGCGTTCTCGCGGAAATGCTCGCGGAAAAAGTCCCGCGCCACCCACTCCGGGTCCTTTCGGAGGATCTGATGGTACACGTATTCGAACAACTCCAGTTGGATGGAGTCGCTGGGCCGATCGACCGGCTCGATGCCGTCGATCAACGCGCGCCGGACCCCGCGGACGAAATTGCCGTAGAAGAACGCAATCGAGCAGTGGAGACGCCGGGTCAACTCGGCCTTCCAATCGAGCTGGGCGTCGAAATCGAGGTCGCGGCGGCTCACGCGCCGCCCGGCCCGGTCGAACACGTGGAGATAGTCGCCGTGGCGGCGCTGGGGCGCGAAGAAGCCGTCGAGCGGGACGTGCGGTTCCGGGGCGATCGCGTCAAGTTCCCAGCCGAACAACCGCCGGGCGTAGTCGGCGTGGTTCTGGGAATCGCCGCGCGAGCTCATGTCGAAGACGATCCCGCCCTCCCCCTCCTGCCGCCGGCCGGCGTGCAGGAATTGCAGCCCGAGCTGCGTTTTGCCGATGCCCGCCGAGCCGACGACGACCGTGAGCGTGCCTGGCAGCAGTCCGCCGCCGAGCAGCGTGTCGAGTCCTTCAATCCCGGTGCCTTGCCGCGAGTTCTGATCCATAGCTACGCCTTGTTCGTCAGTGCAAAGAGAAGCAAGCCCACGGGTTGCAACCCGTGGGCTTGGAATCGGCGATAGAGCTTCCCTGTCCCACCAGTCGAAGTGGGACGCTCTCGAAACGCGCGGTTAGTATTCCCGCTTGGTGACGATGCCCGGCTGCGGCACGGGGTACCGGCCGTTCGGCCCGGCCTTCAGCGGCGCGTCGGAAGTCATCGTGAGTTCAGCCAGCCCGGGGGCGAACTCATGGTCCGAGTTGAGGATCTGTTCGTAGGTGATCTCCTGCCCGGTGTGCGCGGCCATGCGGCCCATCGAGGTCACGAGGCTGGCCTCGACGCCCCGCTTGCCCTCGTTGTACGGCTTGTCGTCGCGCACGGCGTCGATCAGGTCGTTCCACTCGTTCTGATAGGGGTCGCGCTGATCCTTCGGGGGTTTGGATTCCCAGAGCATGGCGGCCGGATCCGGGTTCTGGCCCTTGTAGATGCTCGAAGGCAGGCCGCAGTCGCCGTGCTTGGCGGCGATCGCCATGCCCTTGCTGCCGTGGACGTAGCTGGAGTAGATATCGTGGCAGCCGGCCATGCAGCGGCCGTCCATGAGGAACCGGCACCCGTCGGCGAAGATGTACTCGACCGCGTAGGTGTCGAAGTTCTGGTCGATGTAGGTCACGCCTTCGGGGCTCTGGCGGTAGTGGCGGCCGCCCAGGGCATGGGCCTTGACCGGCCAGGCGTCCTTCATCCAGCAGAGTTCGTCGATATGGTGGATGTAGAAGTCGCTAAAACACCCGCCGCTGGCCCAGAGGAAGCTGTGGAACCGCTGGATCTGGTAGAGCAGCTCGCTGATGTCCGGCGGCTTGGGCAGCGAGGAAAAGAACCCGATCGGGCCGGCCATGCGGTAACCGCGCATCATGATGATGTCGCCGAGCTCGCCGTTGCGGACGCGCTCGTGGAGTTCCTGAAGGGCGCGGCTGTGACGCGACATCAGTCCGACGGCGACCTTGAGGTTCTTGGCCCCGGCCTGTTCGGCGAGCTTGAGCATGCGCCGGCTGGTCGGGCCGTCGACCGTTACCGGCTTCTCCATGAAGACGTTGAGGCCTTTTTCGATGGCGCAGGTGAAGTGGACCCAGCGGAACGCCGGCGGGGTGGCGAAGATCGCGATGTCGCCCGGCTTGAGGCAGTCCATGGCCTTCTTGTAGGAGTCGAAGCCGATGAACTTGCGGTCGTCGGGCACGTCGACCTTGTCGCCGAACGACTGCTTCAGGTTCCCGTAGCTGCCCTTGAGGCGGCCCTCGAAGACGTCGGCCATGGCCACGAGCTTGACGGGCCCCCGCTTGACCGACATGGCATTGGCCGCCGCTCCGGTCCCCCGGCCGCCGCAGCCGACCAAGGCGATGTGGATCGTATTGCTCTCCGCCGCATGGACGTGGGGCACCGCGACCCCTGCCAGGGCCGAGGCCGCGACCACCCGGCCCGTGTTGGCCAGGAACTCGCGACGCGACGCGACGTTCTTCTTGCAATCACTCATAAGAAAGGACTCCTGTGAAGTGGTGTACGTAGTGCGGTTTGCGCTCCCAAGGTGGGGGAATCACACCGATTATCCGGCCTGTGCCGGCGCCGGACAAGGCTCCCCCTACTCGATCTTCTTGATCTTGAGATTGCGGAAGTAGATCGGGGCCCCCGCATGCTTGCCTTGGAGTCCGACATGTCCCCGGGTGGGCAGGTCGGCCATCGGCTTGCTGAGCCACGGTGGGATGTCGCTCCCGTCCGGGTTCTTCTTGGCCGAGGTCCACTGCTTCAAGTCGACCTTCGTCACTTCTTCACCATTGAGCACCACGCAGATCTCGGTGCCCTTGCAGGTGATCGTCATCCGGTTCCACTCGCCGGGTTTCTTGACGGCGCTCTTCGAGGCGGCCTGATGCCCGAAGATGGCGGCGCACTGCCAGGTCTTGGGGCTCTTGGCCCACTTGTCGGCGAAGTCGTCGGCGATCTGGACCTCCACGGAGTTGGGAATGAAGTTCTCGATGCTGCTGCAATAGACGAACACCCCGCTGTTGGTTCCCGGGGCGTTCTTGAATTCGAGGTCGAGAATGAAGTTCTCGTACTCCTTCCGGGTCCAGATGCACTTATCTTCGGTGGCCGTGAGCACTCCGTCGGAGACCGACCAGATGCCCTTGGGGTAGATGGCGTCGGACAAGTCGGCGGCAAAGAGCCGGTCCCAGGCCGACGAATCGGGGTGGCCCTTAGGCGCGGCAGCCTCGCCCGCCGAAGCGGCAGCCGCCCATCCGATAAGGGCTGCAAATGCAAGAAGTCTTCTCATTGGGTTCTCCTGTTGTGGTACTCGTTCTGCGATGTATCGGTACGCCGTCGCGTTCGGATCGACCCGGCGACGCCTCCGCCGGATGTCCTCTACATCCCGCATCGCTCCCGGCACGCCGACGCCAGGCACAGGCATGACAGCCGGGCTATTCCGGAACGATCAACTCATCGCGGAGGATCTCCTTCGCCCGCGGATTCGGCACGTGGAAATAGACCGCCTCGCCCGACGGATCGGGATATTCGGTCAGGAGGAGACTTCGGTCGGGCCGGCTGTGCGGATACCAGGCGCCGGCGGACCATGCCTGGACTTTGCACGCCGTGCCGCCGGGACGGATCGAATCGTCTTTCACGGGCCCTTCGAGCGACGAAGGCACGAGGGTCAGGAGACGGAGGTCCGTGCCGGCCAGGTCCTTGTGCCGTGCCCGGTTCAGGCAGAACACCACGGGCCCGCGGAGAATCGCGACGCTTCCCGACTGGGCCTTGCGTCCCGCGACGAGCCGCCACGGCATGGGCATGTCGATCTCGACACGGTCGCCCGGCTTCCACTCGCGCCGGATTGTGAGAAACTCGCCCGGCTTTGCCGGCTGTTCCGAGGGCAGGCCGTTGACCGTCACCTTGGCCGCGGCACACCACCGCGGAATCCGCAGGCGCACGGGGAACGAGGCCGTTTTGGAGGGGTCCAGGTGCAGGAGCACGCGTCCGGAACTGGGGTAATCGGTCTCCTGCCGGACCTTGACGGTGGCGCCGCCTTCGAGCGTCACGTTGGCCGAAGAGGCGGTGTAGAGGTTCACCGCCAGCCCGCCCTCCGTCCGGTAATAGACCAGCGACGGCAACTCGCTGACGATCCGGCGATAGTTGTTCGGGCAGCAATAGGTGTCGCCTTTGAAATAGGACCGCGGGCCGTCGAAGGGCGTGTAGTAACGGATCTGCCGGCCGTCGGGCGATTGGGCGGCGAACAGGGCGTTGTAGATCGCCCGCTCTATCATGTCGCCGTAGCACGAATCGCCTTCCGAGCGGAGCCGGTCGTCGAGCACGCGAATCAGATAGGCCACCGTGCAGGTCTCGCCCAGGTTGATCGTGCCGGTCTGGCTGTCGTGCCAGCACTCGTGGTCGCCGCACGTGCCGGTCACCACCAGGCCGTCGCGACGGGTGAGGAAGTCCATGGCCCGGCGGGTCGGAGCGAGCAGCTTCTCGTTCGGCTCGGTCCGGTTCCACTGAAGCTGGGCCAGGCAGTGGGCGAAGTAGGCGTAGGCGTGTCCTTCGATCGCGCCCCAGCGGCCCTCTACGATCCCCAGGTCCCACTCCGGCAGCTTGCGCTGCCGGACGCAGAACGCCCGATACTTCGGATCGCCGGTCACGTCGCTCAACGTGAGCAGCGTCCGTTCCAGGCCGGTCACGGCCATGTGGACGGTAATGCCACTCGGCTGCCAATCCGGCTTGTCGGACCAGTGGGCCAGGATGTAATCGGCAAGCCTGCGTGCCGCGGCAAGCGATTCCTTTTCCCCGAAGAATCGAAAATCGCTCGTCAGGCCGTAGATCAGGTAGCCGATCTCGTGGATATCCCAAAGCTGCCACATCCGGCTCTTGGGAGCCATCATGCCGAGATATCCGTCGGGCTCCTGGGCACGAATCGCCTCGGCGACCAAGTGCCGTTTCAACGCCACCGCCTTCGGATTCCCGCTGGAAGCGGCCAGCCGGACCGCGGCGTCCAGCAGCATCCCCAGCCCCACGAACCCGTCCTTCGCCTTCTTCTCTTGAAACGGTCCTAGAAAATCCTTGTCGACGTCGAGCTTCAGCAGGTTGTTCTCGATCGTCACGTCGATCCGCCGGCCGATCTCGCCGCCGACCTTCACCTGGCGAAGATCGAGCGAAGTCATCCGGTCGGCCGCCGCAACGGGAGCCGAGGTAAGAACCAGCGCGGCCATAAAGGGAATCGCCAGAATGACCACACGGAGAAGTGTGCGATTCATAGAGGTTGCTCCTAAATGAACTTACACGATCTAGGGACTGCGCCACTGCTTGACCGCTGCCGCGAAAACGTTATCCGATCGGAGAAACCGTGCTGGCGGCAGCGGTCAAGCAGTGCCACACGGCCAACGCGGGCTTCCAAGATCGTACAACCTCACTTAGGATCGGCCAAGGAATAACTGTCGGGAATGGGTGGCATGCTCTCACGACGCGAAGCGTCGCACTGAGCATGGAAACCGCCACGACGGTCTCCATGCCGACCCTCGGCTGCGCCGAGTGACGGCATGCCACCCAAGCTGCCGGAGACGCCACTCATTCCTTGGCCGATCCTTAGAGAACTGGAGTGTGTGGCCCAGGCGCCCTCGGCCGGGCCCTCAACCTATTGCTATTGTACCGCCGGCGGCGGGATCGCCTCCCCACGGTGCTGGGCGAGACGTTCCGGGACGCTATAGGTGCCGTAAAACGGGGCGTTTCCGTCGAGCCAGATCACGATTCGCTCGCGTTCGGCCGCCGACAGCCCGACCTCCTTGTGATTGGCATCCTCGACGATCCTCATCAAAAGGCTTTCTTCGGCGCCGCCGTGTCCGGGGAACGTGGCGGCCTGGGCGATGCTCTTGCCGCCCCATTCGTACCAGCGGACCGACGGCTTGAGGTTCTCGTAGGAGACGGAGAACTCGCCCCTCGCCTCGCCGGTGAGGGCCGGCTGGGCCTTGGCCATCGGGCCGCCGCTGTGGCAGCCGGTGCAATGCCGGTCGAGCACGGGCTGGACGAGGCGGGCGAACGAGAACGGCCGCGTGCCGTCGGGGCCCGGCACGATGGCCGAAGGAGGACGCTGCAAGGCCAAGAGCGGGCCGCGGGGCGGCGCGGTCTGGGGCGGCTCGTGGCACCCCACGCAGCCTCGCCGCTCGCCCGGCTGCACGTAGGTAACACTCCGCATGGTCTGCACGGCCCGGCCCCGGGCGTCGATCGCCTGAAAATAGACCGGCCGCCGCGAGGGCACGCGGAAATAGGCCGAGCCGTCACGCTCGACCGGCACCGTGCCCAGGAGCATCCGGGCACTCTCGGCGTTGGCGTAGCCGATGCGCGGACGGTTGGCCACGTGGGTCTCGGTCTTGGGCAGCACTTGCCACACCCGCAGGCCCACGATCCTCCGGCCCTCCGGCATCGGCATCAAGCTCCGCCGCACGTCGGCCAAATACAACTCGCCTTCTTCATCGTTTCCTCCGCGCTGTGCGCGGGTCTCCTGACCCCGCACAGGCACCGACCGAAGGTCTCCATCCCCGGCCGGAGACCTTCGGTCATGCGTCTCGGCGGGGTCGGAGACCCGCGCCGAGCGCGCGTCGGCGCTGGGCACCACGGGCGGCACCGGGCGCGGGACGAGCGGCACAGGGTACATTGCCGAGATCCCTTGCTCGCGGAACAGCAGTTCCAGGTTGCCGAACCGGTCGAAGTAGTAGAGCCCGGTCTGGGTATCCTCCTGCACCCGCGGCCCCATGCCCGGCAGCGGATCGAAACTGAACGACACCAGATAGAAATCCTCGGAAAGCGGCCATGGGCTGTGGAAGTAGCTCTTGGGCCAGCCCGGAGCTTCAGGGTAACACACCTCCGGCGTGAGCGGCTCGATCGAGTCGAAGCGATCCAGGCCGGTCTGGGGATCGAGTTGCGTCCGGGCCGGGTCCACCAGCACGAGCGAGCCGCCGACCGCGGCGTGGTGCGCCCCGGCCACGAACACGACCCGCCGCGAGCCGGGCACGGCCCGGGGCTGATAGCAGGCGTTGATCCGCTCCGTGTAGTTGCCGAAGAGAATGTGCGGGTTGGTGCCGTCGGGGTTGCTCACCCAGAGGCCGTGGAAGTTGGCCGCCGAACGATCGACGTAATCCCACCGGCTGTAGACGATCCGGCCGTCGTCGAGCACCGACGGATGCCACTGGTTCGTCTCGTGGAACGACAGCGTGCGGACCTCGCCCGAAGGGTCCAAACGGTGCAGCGTGTACGCGGGGAGCGGTTCCCACGGGTTGTGGCAACGTCCGAACCCTCCTCGCCGCGTAGACATGAAGGCCAGTCCGCCGTCGGGCAAGGGGCAGGGGTCGAAGTCGTCGTCGGGCCCCGAGGTCAACTGTCGCAAGTTCCGGCCGTCGGCATCCACGGCGTAGAGATGAAACGCACGCCGCTCGGGCGCGTAGAAGTCGGGCTTCGATGCGGCCCGCTCGCAGAATCCGAAGTAGACCGTCTTCGCGTCATACGAAAGGGCCAGCGTGGTGTAATTCCCCCGCGGCAGCCGCCGTTGGATCAGGTCCCGGCGTTTAGGCGACCGGCCGGGCTCGTCGAGCACGTAGACGCCGCCGCCTGCGATGTCGCCGTAGTCGTAGTAATACCCCAGGTACTCGTGGAGCATCTGGGAGATGAACCGGCGGCGCTCGAGGAACGCCAGCGGCTTGCCGGCCACGAGGCGATTCTTGAGCGCGGCCTCCCGAATGATCCGGCGAAGGTCCCGGTAGAGCGTCTGCCGGGCCGCGTCGTCGAGAGACGAAGACGCCTGGGCCGCCTGGCGAAGTTGCTGGAATGCCGCCGTCTCGCGGCGGAGGTCCGGACCACCGGGCATCGCGGCCAGCTTCGCAAGGAGCTTCTCCCCGCGGACAAGAGCGGCGCGGATCGACTCCTCGCTTCCGGGCGTTCGTCCAAGCCGCCGTTCCTGGGCGGCCCAGTCGGCCTCGACCGACGCGCGGAAGCAGTCGCTGCGGGCTGCATCCGCGTCGCCGGCCGCCAGCGGCGCCGCAATGCCCACCATCCCGAGCGAGAACAGAAGCCTCACGACCGTACGCAGTGTGATCATATTCATTCCCCGAGTCACAAGCGATTCTACCGCGCGGGATGCCCACCGCAAAGCCACCGCCGACGCCCGTATTGCGAAACACCGGTCGTAGGCATACAGTATCGGCAAGGCGGCACGCCTCGATGGCGATGCGCCCTTGGAGTGCGGCGACTTGTCGCCGCTTTGGATTGCACATGCCCATGCGGTGCTCGGCGCTGTGCGAGCGTCTGCGCTGTGCGTGGGTCTCCCGACCCCGCACCCGAGGCGACCGAAGGTCTCCCGAGACGCGAGGAGGGAGACCTTCGGTCGGAGGTTCGGCGGGGTCGGGAGACCCGCGCCGAGCGCGTTGTGAGCCTGCCGAGGAAGAAGGAAAGCGGCGACGGGTCGCCGCACTCCCTAGCGAGCGTCCGCAGCGAAAGTCAGCCGATGTGTTGTGGGAGAACGGTCATGCGATGTGTGTGCGGCGTGGTTCTGGCGGTTCTTGGTGGTTTCGTCGCGGGGCCCGTTCGTGGTGCGGAGGAAGCCAAGTTGGTGCTGGAGACTTCGGCGGCGACGGTTGAGTTGGCCCGGTCGCCGGCGCCGCACGTGGCCCGGCTCGTTCACAAGGCGAGCGGCACGGCCGTGGTGGCCGATCCGGCCGACAAGAACCTCTTTGTGGTGGTCCTGGAGAAGGACGGGAAGTCGCAGGCGGTGGCGAGTTCCCAGGCCAAACACTCCAGTGCGGCGATCGAGCCGGCCGACGGCGGCAACAAGGCCGTGCTCAAGTTTTCCGGGTTCGAGGGGAGCGAGTTGTCGGTCGAGGTCGTCGCAACGTGCCGGAAGGGCGAGCCGCTGACCGAGTGGTCGATTCGCGTTCGGCCCGGCGCCGGCGCCCGGCTGACGGCGGTGCGGTTTCCGGCGGTCCACGCGGTGCCCGCCCTCGGCAGCCCGGACGACGATGTCCTCGTCCTTCCCGCCCTGCCCGGAGCGCTCATCGAGAACCCGGCCGGGAACTGGGCGGTCCATCAGAGCGTGACCCTGCAATTCCCGGGGAGCCTGTCGGCCCAGTTTCTGGCCTATCAGGACCGCACGGCGGGCGTGTACCTGGCGGGTCAGGACGCGGGGAGCCGGCCGATGGCGTTGGTCGTGGCGAAGCGGCAGACCGGATTCGCCATGCACCACGAATACATGCCGCTGGTCGAGGCGGGCCGCGATTGGGAGAGCCCGTACCCGGTGGTCCTGGGCGTCACGCAGGGCACGTGGCACGCGTCGGCCGACCTCTACAAGCAGTGGGCCGCCCGGCAGCCGTGGTGCGCCAGGACGTTGGCCCAGCGCGACGATGTGCCCGCCTGGTGGAAGGCCGGCCCGGCCGTCCACGTCTTTGAGGTGCGGACCTACGACGCCCATCGCACGTGCAACGGCTCGTACTACCCCAAGCTGTTGGAGCACGTGCGGACGTTCCGCGACAAGATCGACGGTCCGGTCGTGCCCATGCTGGCCGGCTGGGAGAACCACCGCCGCTGGACCGCCGGCGATTACTTCCCGATCTTCGATCAGGAGGCCGCCCGGCCCGTGCTCCGGCAGCTTCGCCAAGAGGGCTTCCGGCCGTTCTTCTATCTTTCCGGGCTGTTCTACACGTTCGAGAACGAGGGGCGCGACGCCTCGCGCATCCCGGCCGCCGACAAGTACCTTGAACACTTCGTGATCGACGCCAACTCCGGGAAGCCCAAGGTCTACTCGCTGAACGAATCCAGCCCGAGCGGCACGTGGAAGCGGCAGTCTTACGAATTCTGCGTCGGCGACCGAGCGACGGAAGCATTCTTCCGCGGGGTAGTCGACGGGGCGCACGAGTTGGGGGTCGACGTGCTCCAGATGGACCAGACCGTCCAAGGGGCGGGCAACGCGTGCTACTCGACCGCCCACGGCCACGCCCCCGGCCCGGGACTCTACCAGTCGCGCGACTTCCAAAGCCTCCTGGCCCGGCTGCGGGAGCATGGCAAACGGCTCTCGCGCGAGTTCGTGCTCTTCCACGAGGAACCGCACGAGCAGTTGATCCCGTATCTCGACGGGTTCCACGTGCGGGAGTATTACGAGAAGCAATGGTATCGCTCGTCGCCCGGCGCGGTGGGGATCCCGCTCTTCTCGTACCTGTATCACGAATACGCGATCGGCTACGGGGGCGACAGCGCGGGCCTGAGCCCCAACAAGTCGCCGTGGCTGGTCCGCTGCCATGCGGTGAACCTGGTGAGCGGCCGCACGCCCGGGGCGTCGGTCTGGTCGGGCCAGCGAAGCGCCCTCGAAGCCCACGCGGACCAGCTCGCCATGCTCCGCAACCACAGCCGGCTCCTGAAGACCCGGGCCCAGAAATGCCTCATGCTGGGCCGCATGCTGCACCCGCTCGAACTCGACGTGCCCAAGCTCCGCTACGCCGTTTACGCCAGGGGCAAGAGCGCGGACTTCGAGGGCCCTGCGGTGCTGACCAGCTCGTGGCTCTCGCCGGAAGGGAACGTGGGGCACTTGCTCGTGAACGTATCCGACACGAAGCAGCCGGTGTCGGTGCGGCTCGACACGCGAAACGCCCCGACCATGGCGCAATCCGATGCCGACATCTGCCGGCCCGCCTCAGGGCTCGACTTCCAGCCGCTCTGGCGCAACGCCGCATTGCCACGGGAATTCCGCGTCGAACTGGCGCCGCTGGAGGCGGTCTTCGTCGAGATCCGGCCGAGCGGCGGACCGGCGGCGGCCAAGTAGTCGGGGGTGTGAGGTGCGTTTCCGGGCATCGACCGAGGATCTCACGCAAAGGCGCCAAGGCGCAAAGGGGTTTTCTGGAGGCAATCGTTCAACAATGGTTCATCCGGCTGAAGCGTACCTGGGGGGGC
>CAYSGY010000154.1:0-10891 GCA_964430315.1 uncultured Planctomycetaceae bacterium | reverse complement strand
ATCCGGAACGCTTTCGCCGACCCCGCCGCACGACAGCGCCGTGGTCGAGGCCGGGGGGACGCGGCTGGCGTTCACGACCGACAGCTTTGTGGTCAGTCCGCTCTTCTTTCCCGGCGGCGACATCGGCAAGCTGGCCGTCTGTGGCACGGTGAACGACCTGGCCATGGCGGGGGCGAAGCCGCGGTGGCTCAGCACCGCCTTCATCCTCGAGGAAGGGTTTCCGCTAAAGACCCTGGGACGCATCGTCGCCTCGATGCGCGACACGGCCAGGGAAGTCGGGGTCCGGATCGTGACCGGCGACACGAAGGTGGTCGACCGCGGCAAGGGAGACGGCGTGTTCATCAACACCGCGGGCATCGGGGTGGTCCCGGCCGGGGTTGAGGTGTCCCCGACCCGCGTGACGCAGGGCGACGCCATCCTGGTGAGCGGCGACCTCGGGCGCCACGGGATTGCGATCCTTTCGGTGCGCGAGGGCCTGGGGTTCGAGATGGACCTGACCAGCGACTGCGCGCCGCTGGCCGGCCTGGTGGCGGACCTCGTGCAACTCGGTCCGGAGGTCCACTGCCTTCGCGACCTGACTCGCGGGGGACTGGCTGCCGCGCTGAACGAGATTGCCGCCGATGTGCGTGTGGGGATCGAACTCGACGAAGCGTCCATTCCCATTTCCGAGCCGGTGGCCGGGGCGTGCGAGTTGCTGGGGCTCGACCCGCTCTACGTGGCCAACGAGGGCCGGCTCGTGGCGATGGTCCCTGCCGCGGCGGCCGACCGGGCCCTGGAGTTGATGCGCCGTCACGCGGTGGCCCACAACGCGGCCCTCATCGGGCGGGTGACGTCGGCGCATCCCGGCGTCGTGGAACTCCGGGGGCCAATCGGCGCATCGCGCATTCTGGACCTTCTGTCCGGCGAACAGATGCCGCGGATTTGTTGAGTGGGCAGAGGGCAGAGGGCAGAAGGCAGAAGGCAGAAGGCGTGGGCAGCGGCCCGGGAGAGGCCGGCCGAATGCTGCTACCGGTCGTTCCGTGTTTCCGCTCTTTCGCTCTTTCGCTCTTGCGCGTCTCCGTGCTCTCGTGCTCTCATGATTGCCCGAGGACAACGCCTGTCGCCTCATCCTAACTTACCCTGGGCGTGGGCCACGTACTTCTCGAAGAGTTCCCGCTGGTGGATCAGATCGCGGATCGGGTCCTTCGGCTTCCCGCCGGCCTCCAAGAGCAGCCAGCCCTGGTAGTCCATTTCGACGAACAGCCGGATCAGCTCGGGGAACGGGTAGTCGCCGCTGTCGAGCGCGCGGACGTGGGCCGTGCGGCCGAAGCGGCCCTTCACCGAATTGAAGTTCGCCACGAGCCCGTCGCCTTTCAGGTCGGTGACGTTCGAGTTCCAGCAGACGGCCACGTTGGGGTGATCCGCCACGTCCAGGATCCGCTTGATGATCGGCAACGGCGAGCAGGCCCCGTGGACCTCGAGGCGGATCTGCTGCCCGAAGTCGGCCGCGAAGGCCCCGACCACGTTCAACGCCTTGCCGATCTGCTCGATGGTCTTCTCCTGCGGCACGTTCTTGGGCAGATCGTTGGGGCGGACCTTCACGCCGCTGGAGCCCACGTCGCGGCTCAGCTTGATGAACGCCTTGGTCGCCTCGATCGCCTTGGCGAGCCGGGCCGGGTCGGGATGATGGAACTCCTCGGCGCTGCCGATGCCGACGAGCGTCACCGGGCTGTCGGCGAACCGCTTCTTCACCTCGATCCGCTCCGTGGCGGTCAGGCTCGGCTCCACCTTGTGGGCATGGGTGGTCCGCAATTCCACGCCGCCGATCCCCGTCTTGGCACAGTTGGCGATCAGCGTGGGCAGGTCCCAGTCCTGGCCCCATTGGTACGTCACCATGCCGAAGGCCATCTTGCTCCCGAGCTTTCCGGAAGCCGCTAAGGCCGTCAGAGGACCGGCCGCCATAGCGGCAGCACCCCATCGCAGTGACTTCTGCAGAAATTCTCGGCGCGCGATCGACGGCATTTCTCGGCTCCTTTCGTGACACTCGCGATGCGATCAGGCAGGATGGCGTGATTCGGTTGTGGGACGGCCTGGACGGGCCGTCCTCCAGGATAGCCCATCCTCGGGTCTGAAGCCAGCGAGCCGATCCGGCGACTTGGCGCCGGGGCGCGGGCGGATAAGATACAACCACTCGGCGAGACATTGGATTCGGTCCCGGCAGGACCTGGCTTGTGGGGCTTGGGGCTTGGGCCCGAATGAAGCCCCAAGCCCCAAGCCCCAAGCCCCAAGCCCCAAGCCCCAAGTCCCAAAACCAAAGCCCCAGGCCCTTGCGAGGAGTTCGCGATGATCCTCTACATCCTCCGACATGCCTGGGCGGAAGAGTCCGGGGGGGCGTGGGCCGACGATTTCCAGCGGCCCCTCACGCCCGACGGGCGAAAGCGATTCGCTGGAGTGGCCGCGGCGCTGGTGGAGCGAGGCTTCGCCCCACAACGGGTGGCGACCAGCCCGTTGGTCCGTTGCCGGCAGACCGCCGATCTCGTGGCGAAGCATCTGCCCGGCCGGCCCATGGTCGTCGAGAGGAACGAACTGGCCCCCGGGTGCGATCTGGAAGGCATTCTCCATTGGACTCGCACGGAGGCGGGCGACCTGGAGGAGGTGGCCTGGGTCGGCCATGCTCCCGATGTGGGCCACATGGTCTCGGCATTGATCGGCGATGGGGGGAGTTACTTTCGCTTCGCCAAGGGGGCCGTTGCCTCCATCCGTTTCCCGGGAATGCCGGGGCTTCGGGAAGGGGAACTCTGCTGGCTTGCTACCGCAAAGATCCTAGGGTTTTGATATACTTGAGGGGGGGTGCTTGTCCCCGGATCGACCTGAAGACACCCGAAACCTCGCCGTGGTCCCTTCAGTCGAAGATCCGATGGCCCGGTTTCGCGATGGGGACAGGCCAGATCCCCTTGTCCCACGACCCGAAGTCGCCGAATCTTGATGAAACCCGGGGCGCAAGGATGTTGACGAGGCACGGTGGCCCAGCGTAATTTATGGGAAAGGCTCTGACGCGGCGGACCTGAAGCGGTCATGCCTTCTTTCACCACTCCTTCCTCCACTTCACCATCCGGCAGACGTTGTATGCAGGCCGATAGGGCTTTCGAGCTCGGGGTTAGCTACTTGGATAGCCACGAACCGGAGATGGCTTTGATCGCGTTCGGCGAGGCGATTCGCCTGGACCCGAACATGTCGCAGGCCTTCAACGGACGGGCCGTGGCATTCGGGCTGACGGGCGATTTTCCAAAGGCCCTTGCCGATGCCAGCGAAGCGTTGCGGCTCGACCCCTGGGAACCCGAGTACTTCCGCACCCGCAGTTATGTCTACGATCAACTGGGCGACAAGGAGAACGCCGCTTCGGACCTGGAGAAGGCCGATCAGTTGGCAGCCCAGTGGGCCGCTCGGGCGGAAACGGCGCCGTAGAGCCGAGAGCCGAGAGCGGAGAGAAGGGTAGGGTGCTCTGCGAGCACCATGGCACGAGCAGGGGTGGTGCTCGCAGAGCACCCTACCAAGAGTGCCTCCGCCCTCACGGCGTGATCGCGCGGATCAGGTTGCGGATCGGCTGCCCCTCGACGTAGACCTTGGGGTGCACCCACACCTTGGGGCCCGCCGGCGCTGCCGGGGCACGGCTCGTGGCCGGTCGTGCGCAGCTCACGTAGTTGGGAGCAGGGTACCGCGCGACGACGGGCATGTAAGTTACCCGGGGCGTGGCAAACGGCGGTGTCGCCGTCGGGACGTAGTTCGCCGCCGGAACGTGGCCTGCCACGGCGACGTTGCCGACTGGGGGAGCGTAGGCGGGCCGCTCGATCGCGTACCATCCCGCAAGACCTTGTCCTCGGGCAGGCAGGGCGACGGCGCAGAGAACCAGCAGGGCGGCTGCAATCCAGATTTCTGTCGGGCGTTTCATGGTTTGGCTCCTTCCTGAATCGTGGTTCATCCCATTCGCACGTTTCTGCAGAGTTGTCATTGCAACCGGCGTGCCCAACCGACGTGCAAACCGAAGTTGTGACAAGTCGGGATGTTCTCATAGAATAAGCAGATGAGGGCCTTGGGGTGGTCGTCGTCTGTAACTGACGTGGAGATAAGTCATTAGACGTGCTGCGCAGCCCGTTGGGTTGCTGTTGAAGATAGGAGGACTGCGGAAAGCGGCGAATGCCTTCGCGAGTTTGGCCCGACGCGCCTTAGACTCGCATCGGGTGCGGTCATCATTCTGACGACACGCCACGAGCAAAGCTTACAAACGCCCTTGCCGTTCTCTCAGGAAGTAGAAGGCGTTGATGACCAGGGCGTTGGAGATCTCCTCCCGCTCGATCAGCCCGGGGATCGCATCGAGGCGAGTCAGAACGACCTCGATGTGCTCGAACGGGTCGAGTTGGGGTGTGGCGACCTTCCGGCACCCTTCGGCGACGTAGCAGTACTGGTAGTTGCTCTGGATCGCGGGATTGGGTCGCACGCGGCACAAAGGCCTCACGCGTTCGGCGGCGTAGCCGGTCTCTTCGCGGAGTTCTCGAAGCGCCGCAGCCTCGGGCGGTTCGTGGCCGTCGATGATGCCTCCCGGGATCTCCAGGCTGACGGCCCGCACGCCGTGGCGATATTGCCGGATCAGCACCACGTGGCCGTCTTCGGTCAGCGGGACGACGTTGACCCAGTCGGGAGAATCCATGACCACGAAATCGCGGGCAAGCCCCGTCGGCTCGAAACGATAGGTGTCTTCGCGAATGCGGAAGATCCGGTGGTCCGAAACGGCGCGGCTCTCCAGGAGCGTCCAAGCTTCGCGGATCACAGATTCTCTCCTCGCGGAACATTGCCTGGAGTTGGCGTCGCCACCGGTTGCGGTCGACGGCATGCGGTCGTCAACGCGCGATGTCAGTGTAGCCATCGGCGATCTCCGCGACAACCGGCTGGGTCTGGAGAAGAACTTGGCGAAAACGTGTTGACAATTCCAAAGCGACGCGCACAATAGGCGTGTGTTGGTGCCCGGCTTGAAGAAATCGTCGGCTACTCGGGGGGACGCGACCGTAGGGAACGACTGTCGGCGGCGTTGGTCGTGGCCGGGAGGGCCTCCCCCATGTCTTGCTGCTTGGTCGGCCTCGGCTCCAATGAGGGCGATCGGCATGAGAACTTGGTTCGCGCGCTAGAGGAACTCGGGCGACAGCGCGGAGTTCGTCTCGTGCGGCAGAGCCGAGTCTCGGAGACTGCGCCGGTCGGTGGACCCGTCGGGCAGAGTCCCTTTCTCAATGCGGCGGCTCTCTTGCAGACCTCCCTCGGTCCGGAGGCGTTGCTCGCTGCGCTGATGCACGTGGAAGCCTCGCTGGGGCGCCGCCGTGCGGAGCGATGGGGACCGCGGACCATCGACCTGGACCTGCTTCTCTACGACGAGGTGGTCCTCTCGTCGTCGACGTTGGTCGTGCCTCATCCTCGCATGGCGTGGCGCCGGTTCGTCCTCGAGCCTGCTGCGGAGATCGCCGGCACGATGATCCACCCGACCATCGGCTGGACCATCGCACGACTGCTGGAGCACCTGAATACGGCCAGAAATTACGTGGCCATTGCCGGCCCCGTTGCGTCCACCCGGACGGGCCTCGGACGACCGATTGCGCGGTCCGTCGGCGGGCGGCTGCTTACCGAGACTCCCGACCTTGCCTTGATCGAGGCATTCTGCGCGGATCCTCTTGGCCTCGCGTGGCCCTTGGGATTAGAATCCCTGAACGCGGCGTCGCGAGTGCTGGCGCCTGAGGCTTCGATTTGGCAGGAAGCTGCGCCGTGGTGGGTGAGCGATTTCTGGTTCGACCGGTGTCTCGCCTTTGCCCGGGCGTGGCTTCCCGCCGAGCGCCGAGGGGCCTTCGACCCGCAGTTCGCGGAGGCGGCACGCACGGTAGTCCGGCCCAAGCTTACTGTCGTGTTCGACATCGCGGGCGATGGGCCTTTGCAGGAGATCGGGGCGAGGCGGCCGGACCCGAGCGGCCTCGCCAAGGAGGCGTGGAGGCGGATGCGCGACGCGCTGGAGGCGTGCCTGCGGCGTCCCGAGGTGGGGCCCGTCCTCCACTTGGCCAATGAGTCGTCGGACCAGTCGCTTCAGGAGGTGCTGGCTGCAATGGCGGCCATGAAGTGAGGAACGAGGATCCGGAGAATGGGGCCCAGCCGAGGGCGGCTGTGCCACGCATCGAAATACGACCGACGGCATCCCAGGCATGTCTACCCCGCAACTCGTCACCGCACTCTCGGAGCTTCGCCGCGTCCTTGGGTCGGTGCGCCGTGAAGGGAAGACCATCGGCCTGGTGCCGACCATGGGAGCGCTGCACGAGGGACACTTGAGCCTCGTCCGGGCGTCGCAGGCGGAATGCGGCTTCACCGTGGCGACGGTCTACGTGAACCCGAGCCAGTTCGGGCCCCAGGAGGATTTCTCACGCTATCCCCGCAGGCTTCAAGGCGACCTCGACTTGCTCGCCGGCGCGGCGGACCTGGTCTTCGCGCCGCGCGATGACGAGGTCTATCCGCCGGGCTACGCGACCTGGATCGAGGCGGGGCCGGTGGCCGAGCCGCTGGAAGGGGCGTGCCGGCCCGGGCATTTTCGCGGCGTGGCCACGATCGTGCTGAAGCTTTTTAATATGGTGGGGCCCGACGTCGCTTACTTCGGCCAGAAGGACTATCAGCAGGCGCTCGTGATCCGTCGCATGGCGAGCGATTTGAATCTGCCGCTGGCGGTTCGCGTGTGCCCGATCGTGCGCGAGGCCGACGGCTTGGCCATGAGTTCGCGCAACGCCTACCTCAGCCCGGCAGAGCGGCGCCAGGCGATCGTGCTCTCGAAGTCGCTGCGTCTTGCCGCGGAACTGGTGGGGCAGGGGGAGCGGCGGGCCTCGGTCCTTTGCGAGAGGATCCGGGATGTGATCGTCTCGGGCGGGCCGGCGCAGATCGACTACATCGCCCTGGCCGACCCGGAGACGCTCGCCCCGGTGGAAACGATCCGCGGGCCGGCGGTGGCCCTGCTGGCCGTGAAGATTGGAAAGACAAGACTCCTTGACAATGCGATCCTGGATGCGCCACCGGCAATTTGACACTTGATATTTGCAGTGGCCGATTTGATATCAAATTGACCACTGCAAATATCAAATATCAAATTGGAGACACCGGACGAGTTCAGACGGATCTGCGATTATGCGTCAAACGCTCTTCTACATCCCCGATCGGATATTCGGCTGGCCCATGTTCGGGCTGGGCGTGTTGTTGGCGGTTTGGGCCGTGGCCAGCGTTCTGTTGATGGTGTGGCTCGTGCGGCGCCAAGGGTGGAATGCCGAGACGCGAGGCTACCTGCCGCTCCTGGCGGCCATCGGAGCGGTGATCTGGTGGTTGCTTCCGAGGGTCGCGGAGCCGGGGCTGGGATTGCCGATCCGCGGCTATGGCACGATGCTGTTGATCGCGGTCACGTCGGGCTCGGCGCTGGCGGCGTGGCGGGGTTATCGCGTGGGGATCGACCCTGAGTTGACCATCTCGCTCATCTTCTGGGGCTTCGTGCCGGGCATCCTCGGGGCGCGGATCTACTACGTGGCGACCCACTGGCACGAGTTTTCACGCCCGACCCTTGGGGAGACGCTCGCCGAGATCGTCAATATCACCCAGGGCGGCTTGGTGGTCTACGGCGCCCTGATGGGAGCGATGTTGGGCTTCGGGGTGTTTTCGCTCAAGAACCGGCTAGCACCGCTGGCCATGCTCGACATCCTCACCCCCGGCATGCTCCTCGGCCTGGCCTTGGGCCGCGTGGGGTGCTTCCTGAACGGATGCTGCTTTGGAGGCGTTTGCGACTTGCCTTGGGCGGTCCGGTTTCCCGCGGGAAGTCCTCCCTATATCCAGCAGGCGGAAGAGGGGAAGATTTTCTTGGACGGGCTTCGATTACTCGGCCCCGACCAAGGACCGCCAGTCATTACGGAGGTCGAGCCCGGTTCGCCCGCCGAGCAACAAGGGCTGAAACCGGGCCAGACCCTGAAGGCTGTCAACGGGATGACGGTCACGACCGTCTACGAGGCCCGTTGGGCCCTCCTCAGCGCCTTGCGGTTCCGTCGCGCGGTGACCATCGAGGCGGCGGGCCTCTCCGGGCCTGTACGGCTCCCGGCCCTTGACGTGCTGCCCCGCAGCGCGCCGGTCCACCCCACGCAGCTCTACAGCACGATCGACGCCCTGGTGCTCTGCCTGTTCCTCCTGGCCTTCGACCCCTTCAAACGCCGCGACGGCGAGGTGCTGGCCCTGTTCCTCACCGTCTACCCGGTGAATCGCTTCCTGATGGAGTGCATCCGCACCGACGAGCCGGGGATATGGGGCACGCCGCTCACCGGGGCCCAATTCGTGAGCCTGGCGATCTTCGCCGGCGCGGCGGGGCTCTGGTGGTACCTGCTTCGCCGGCCGCCCCAAAAAGCGTTTCCGGCCGAGGCGGTGTGATGGGTCTCTGAGACTCGTTCCCACGCTCTGCGTGGGAACGCACGCCGGGCCGCTCTGCGGCCCGAGCGCGATCGCCCGAACGGAACGTCCTCATCGGTTCCCAGAAGGTGTTGGGATCCACTCCATTCGGGACGGCATTGCCGGGCCCGACGCGCCGCAGAGCGGCGGTGCTTGCGTTCCCACGCAGAGCGTGGGAACGAGACGCATCCCCTCAGTTCACGGGCGGGATGCCAAGGTCTCTACAGATCTTCTTGGCGAGCAGGTTGTCGATCTCTGCGTGTCGGGGAACCGCAGACCTGCGGTTCAGAGACGGGTTGTGCCACCATGAGTGTCGCGCACCCTCGCGGAGCAGGGCGCATCCATGGAAGCGGAGATGCCTGAGGAGCGCTCTCCGTTTCATACCGCGATCGTCTCTTCCTGGAAGTCCGGGCCCGCCGACGCAAGGGCGTCCTGCCGGTTGAACTCGATCGCTTCGGCGAGGGTGACGCGCAACGTCTCGACCAGTTCGTCGCGAGTGCGCTCCTGGCAATTCACTCCGGGAACTTCCTCGATCCACCCCACCCACCATTGGCCCGTGTTCTTGACGACCGCGGTGTACTCACGATTCATGGCACGTTCCCTCGATAACATCACCTCGGCCGGGGCGTCCAGTCGCGTTCTGCCGGCCTGCCAATCGCCCGCACGATTCCATTCTCTCACGTCACCCCCGCACGCCGCAAGGTGTTCCTCGTCGGCCGGATCATCTGCCCGCCCCAAGGTTGCCCGGCTTCGGGACTCCCCTTGCCGTCGCCCCCTCTCAGAACGAGAATTCCACCTATGGCAGCTTCCGGCGTCCAGGGTGAGAAGGCGGTTGCTCCGTCGCCGCGGTATCAGCCGTTGGTGCCGGTGGCGGTGGCCGTGTGCGCGGGAATCGTGGCCGACCGCTTCGGCGCCTGGCCGGTGGGCCTGTGGTGGTCGGCGGGTGTGGTCGCGTGCGGTGCGTGGTGGATGCTGTGGCGCCGCGGGTTGGATCGGGCGGCGGGCCTGACGATCCTGGCAGCGGCCGCGGCCTGCGGCGGGGCCTGGCACCACTGCCGGTGGACGCTCTTTGAAGACGACGACCTCGGCTTCTCGGCCCGGCGGATCGAACAGCCGGTCTGCCTGGAGGGGATCGTCCGGTCCGGCCCGCGGCGCGTCTTGTTGTCGCCGCACGATCCCATGCAGGTCCTTCCCCAACGCGACCGGACTCGCGTGGAATTGGAGGTCGTCGGGGTCCGCGACGGATCGTCCTGGGAACGTGCGTCGGGTCGCGCCCGGCTCACGGTCGCGGGGGAGATTCCGGGCGTCTTCGCCGGCGACCGGTTGCGGATCTTCGGTCAACTCGGCGGGCCGCAGCCGGCCCGCAATCCAGGCGAGTTCGACTTCGCGGCCCATTGCCGCGCCGATCGGCTGCCAAGCCTGCTCCGCACGGAGTCTCCGGAGTGCCTCTCGGTGGTCGAGCCCGGCCCGCCGCTGAGCGTGTGGCGGTGGATCGACGCCGTGCGCAAGGAAGGCGACCGCGTTCTGTGGCGTCACTTGGACCCCGCGCGGGCCGGGGTGGCTTCCGCCGTCCTCCTCGGGTGTCGCGAGGAAGTGACCATGGAGCAGACCGAGGCCTTCGTGCAGACGGGCACGGTTCATATTCTTTCCATCTCGGGGATGCACGTCGGGATCCTTGCGGCGCTCGTGTTTGCGTTGGCCCGGCTGCTCCCGGTGTCGCGAGGAACCGCCACGACGGCCACGGCGACCGTCGCGGTCTTGTACACCCTGCTGACCGACGCCCAACCGCCCGCAATCCGGGCGATGATCCTGGTGCTGGTGATGTGCGGGGCCTACGGGATGGGCCGAAGACCCCTGGCGATGAATTCGCTGGCCGCGGCCGCCCTGGTGGTGCTGATCCTGAACCCGGCCGATCTGTTCCGCACCGGGGTCCAGTTGTCGTTTCTCTGCATGATCGTGATCTTCGGGTTCAACTCCCAGCCTTGGCCTCGGGGCGCGGCCCGGGCGGCCCTGCAGAGACTTATCGAGAAGACTCGGCCGTGGCCGATCCGCAAGCTTCGATCTGTCGGACACTGGATACTGGAACTCGCCTTGGTCGGCTTGGCCATCTGGATCGTGACGGCGCCCCTGGTGATGGCCCGGTTTCACATCTGCTCGCCTGTTGCTCTGGTGCTCAGCACGCTTCTCTGGGTTCCCATGACTGCGGCCCTCTGGACCGGACTGGGGTTGCTGGTGGCCGGCGCGGTCTGCCCTCCGCTGGCGCCGATCCTGGGCTGGTCCTGCGACAGGACCATTGCCGTGCTTCAGGGGTGCATCGAGACGGCACGCGGCTGGCCGGGCAGTTACTTCTGGCTTCCCGGGCCGGCCGACTGGTGGCTGGCGGGGTTCTACGGGGCTTTGGGGATCATGCTGGCATGGCCCC
>CAYSGY010000153.1:2245-10924 GCA_964430315.1 uncultured Planctomycetaceae bacterium | reverse complement strand
CCCCACCAGAACAAGTCAACTCATCGGTGGTGGGGCTCGCTGCGCTCGACCCACCCTACGGACCGGTTACGACGCAGGCACAAGCCCATGCTCTCCACCGCGACGCTCAAGAAACTGGCTAAGGAACACGGAACGCCTTTGTTCGTGGTTGACCACGACGTGCTGCGGCGCAATTTCGCCCAGTTCAAGAAGCACCTTCCCCGGGTCCAGGCCTACTATGCGGTGAAGGCGAACCCCGATCCCGCGATCGTGCGCACGCTCTACGAAGCGGGGGCCAGCTTCGACGTGGCCTCGATGCCCGAGTTCCTCATCGTCCACGAGAACATCGAGTCGCTGCCGCCCAAGGAGCGGCAGGATTTCATCTGGGACAAGATCATCTACGCCAACCCGATCAAGGCCAACGAGACCCTCGTGGAGCTCGATCCCTACAAGCCGCTGGTCACCTACGACAACCTCGAGGAGATCGGCAAGGTCCGCAAGTTTGCCCCGCACGCCGGGCTGGTGCTGCGGCTTCGGGTGCCCAACACCGGGGCGATGGTCGAGCTTTCTTCAAAATTCGGGGCGGATCCGGGCGAGGCGGTCGACCTGATCGTCGCGGCCCACGACGCCGGACTCGTGGTCGAGGGGCTGAGCTTCCACGTCGGCAGCCAGACCACCAACTTTGAGAACTACGTCCAGGCGTTGAACCTGACGGCCGGCGTGTTCCGCGAGGCGAAGCTCCGGGGATTCCACAAGCTGAACATTCTGGACATCGGCGGCGGCTTCCCCGCCCCCTACGACCGGAACGTGCGGCCTTTCCGGGAACTCGCCCGGTTGCTCAACTCGGAGTTCAAGCGGCTCTTCCCCAAGGACGTCGAGATCCTCGCCGAGCCCGGCCGGTTCCTCGTGGCCACGGCGGCCACCCTCGTGGTCAAGGTGATCGGCAAGGCGGTCCGCGACGGCAAGCCCTCCTACTACGTCGACGACGGCGTCTACCATACCTTCTCGGGAATCCTCTTCGACCACTGCCAGTATCACCTCAAGGCGTTCCAGAAGGGTCCGACGCAGATCTGCTCCGTGTTTGGCCCGACCTGCGACGCCCTCGACACCATCTCCCTGGTCGAAGAACTCCCCGAACTGAAGCTGGGCGACCTGCTCTTCAGCGAGAACATCGGGGCTTACAGCCACGCCTCGTCGACCTCCTTCAACGGCTTCCCGCCGGCCAAGGTGCTGCACCTCAACCGGTGACGGACGACCCGCCCGCCGTGGAGCGGGTCGCCGACCTGCCGAAAACGCCCTGTGGCCTTGGAACCGCGATCATGGCATTCGTAGGGCGGACGGAGCGACGCCCGCCTCAGGAATCCACAACCCACTGGCGGGCCTCCCTTCGTTCGGTCCACTTGAGCAGTTGGGACTTGAACGGCTTCGCCCTCAGCCGCGCCTCCCCATATTCCGACATCGTTGCTCTTCGAGGGAAGATCCGATAGAGTGGAAGAAATCCAATATCGAAGGCACTGCCCATGGCTGGCGTCACTCCTCTGGTGAACGTCCTCCACGCCCCCTTCAATATCGGCAGCCAGGCCTCGTCGCTTTGCGACGCGGAGAACGCCGTGCGGCGCGAGGCGGGACAGCGCGGCCGGAGTTGGTCGGTCGATTTCGAGCCGGCGGAACGCTACTCCAGGGCCACCCAGGTCTTCCCTCCGCCCAGCGGCCGGCTCGGCACTCTGCACCGCGCGATCCGGCCCTTCCTCTACGGCCTGCGCCATGCCGCCCGGTTCAACGTACTTCACTTGTACAGCGGGCGGAGCCTGTTGCGGTGCGAGGGGCGGTTCGGGCTGTTCGACCGCCGCGACCTGCCGCTCTGGAAGGCGTTGGGAAAGAAAATCTTCGTCACGTTCCAGGGATGCGAGGTGCGATTCCGCAGCGCCACCGTGCCTCGGCCCTTCTCGCCGTGCCAGGAGGGCATGTGTGATATCGCCGCCTGCGACGCCGCCTACGAAGCCAGGCTGCGAGGCTGGGCCAAGGAACTGCTCCGCTGGGCCGACAAGGTCTTCTGCGTGAATCCCGACTTGATGGCCAACGTGCCCACCGCGGAATTCCTCCCCTACGTGGCACTCCCCACGCAACTCCCGGAACCGATTCCGAGACCTCGGCGTGCCTGTCCGCGGGTCGTTCACGCCCCGTCGAACCGATCGATCAAGGGGACCGAGTTCCTCCTGGCCGCCTCCGAGGCCCTTCAGACAAGCTGTCCCCACGCGTTGCAGCTTCTCGAAGGACTGCCTCGCGACCAGGCCCTGGAGGCCTACGCGCAGGCCGACATCGTCGTCGACCAACTCCGCCTCGGATGGTACGGGGCGGTGGCCGTCGAGGCCATGGCACGGGGCACGCCGGTCGTGGCCTACCTGAACGAGGACGACCTCGCCCGGATTCCCCCGCCGATGCGCGAGGAGATGCCGATCGTGAATGCCTCGCCGAACACGGTCTCCTCGGTTCTCGCGAAACTCCTGCGAGACGCGGATCTTCGTGAAGAACTCGGCCGCCGCGGCCGGGCGTTCGTCCGCCGCTGGCATCATCCTCTCAAGATCGCAAGGCGTCTGCTACGAGTCTATGATGCCCCCTCACAGTCGTTCTGGGCGGGCTTTGATCCAGAATAGGAAGACTGGGGAACTTGCGGCGGACGCATTGCCTGGGACATTGTCTGGTCGGCTGGGCATGGAAAGAGCCTCCGAAGATCGTGGTCGAGCCGAGTCGCCCGGCCGCCGCTTAAGTCCCCCAGGACGATTCCCGATTTCTACTATCATTTCTAAGGGGATTTGCGCACACAAGTTACGTCGGTGGTTTGGTTCGGGGGGCGAGTGCCGAGGGTAAGGAAAAATCCTGGGCCATCGATCGGCCAAGTTATTTACTTGCGGTGGAGGAGGCAGTATCTTGGATTGCTCCAAGCAACCATGTTCCGGTTTACAACGATGGGAGGTTCGGCATGAAACGACTTGGATTCCTGGTCCTACTGCTGGCGATTGGCGTGTTCCTGGGAGGATGCCAGAAGGAGCCGCCGAAGAAGAAGAGGCTGATGCCCCCGCCTTCGCCTCCGGTTGCCGAGAAGAAGGAGGCTCCCAAGGAGGCTGAGGCGGCTGAGAAGAAGGAGGCTCCCAAGGACGACAAGGCGGCCGAGGAGGCCAAGAAGAAGGCTGAGGAAGAGAAGGCCGCTGCCGAGAAGAAGAAGGCCGACGAAGAGGCCGAGATGAAGGCCGAGGCCGACAAGAAGGCCGCGGAAGAGAAGGCTGCTGCCGAGAAGAAGAAGGCCGACGAAGAGGCCAAGATGAAGGCCGAGGCCGACAAGAAGGCGGCGGAAGAGAAGGCCGCTGCCGAGAAGAAGAAGGCCGACGAAGAGGCCAAGATGAAGGCCGAGGCCGACAAGAAGGCGGCGGAAGAGAAGGCCGCTGCCGAGAAGAAGAAGGCCGACGAAGAGGCCGCCAAGAAGAAGGCGGAAGAGAAGAAGCCCGCGGAAAAGAAGTAATCCAGCCGGATTCGTGATGTGCCGGCGGCGCGCGGGTTGGCACTCGACAATCGGCTCCTGCAGGGGGAGAGAGGCGATGCCTCTTTCCCCCTTTTGCGTCCGCTTCCCGGTTCCGGCTTCTCTCCGCTCTCCAACTCGGAGGATTCATGCCTCCAGAACCCCACCCACCGTGCGTCACCGTAGTCCGAAGCGCAAGCGAAGGCAACGTGTTGCCCCTCCCTCGCTTGCGATTCGGGCTACTGTTTGACATCGGGTGGGACGACGGGAAGATTCTTCCATCGCGACGACTGGCGGACCTCGAGTCTTCCTTCGGGGGCGCGGACGAGGTAGGCCGCGAGGTCCGGGGTTGCCTCGACGAGTTGGAGTCCCTTGTCGGGCCCCAGGACGCTCACGGCGGTCGAGATCGCATCCGTGACGGTCGCGTCGGGGCCGATCACCGTGACGTTGCTGCGATCGGTCAGCCCGAGACCGGTCTTCGGGTCCACGATGTGCGAATAACGTTTCCCGTCGAGCACGACGTACTGCCACATGTCGCCCGAGTTGGCCACGTACCTCCGCGAGAGGCTCAGGTAGAAGCTGGGGGGGCCGTTGGACTCGCGCGGGGCGATGCCGATGGTCCAGCCCGGCCGGCCGGGCGGGGGGTCCCCTAGCCCGATGTCGCCGCCCGCGTGGATCATGGCGCTGGAAATGCCGTGCTTCCGCAGGACGCCCAGCGCCTCCTGCACGGCATAACCCTTGGCGATTCCGCCGAAATCGAGACGCATGCCTCGCTTGGTTAGCTCGACGGCCCTCTCTGTGGGCACAAGGCGGACAAGGCGATACCCCACCTGGGCCCGCATCTGGTCGAGCAGCTCGGGCGGGGGCATTTTTTCGAACTTTCGGGCGAGCCTCCAGACGCGGATCAGGGGCCCGATCGTGGGGTCAAATGCCCCGTCGGAGCGTTGCGATATCTGGAGAGAAGCGACGAGGACCCGCCACAGGTCGTCGCTCACGGGCACGGCCACCCCCTCTCCCGAGGTATCACAAAGCCGACGAAGCTCGCTCTCGGGGTCGTAGTCGCTGAGGATCCCGTTCAGTTGACGAAATCGTTGGAAAACGGCCTCGGCTGCCCCGTTTGCAGTGTCTTGGGCAGGAGCATAGAATACGAGCTTGATGGGGACTGCCATCTCGATCCGTTCGTACCGATAGAGGATCGAAGGAGTGTCGCTCGGCGCCGCCCCGGGAATGCCTGCCCCAAGCAGCCACGCGAAAACCAACCTGCCCATCGCTGTTGTCCTGCGGGCTTCGACGCTCCGGTCCCCGAAGTGGCCGTCAACTCCAGAGAACCGTGAGAGGATGTGTGAATGACTATTTTATCTTGGAACCGCGTGCGGAATCAAATCGTGTGGACCGCCGGCGTGGCGACGATGGTGGCCTGGGCGTTCAGCGGACCGGCTTGGGCGGCCGAGCCGGAGATCAGCGATATCCCGGCCGTCAAGTGGATGTTGAAGCCTCGTCCGGCGCCCGATGCCGACGCCAAGGCCGAGGCGGAGATGAAGGCCTACACCGAGGACCTCGGCGCCGCCGACGTGAAGTTCGACATGGTGCCGATCAAGGGCGGCAAGTTCAAGATGGGCTGCCCGGCCAGCGAAAAGGGCTGCACGGCCGACGCCCAACCTCAAGTCGAGGTGATCGTCGAGCCCTTCTGGATGGGCAAGTGCGAGGTCACGTGGGAAGAGTATGAGACGTGGTCGTTCGACCTTGACAAGCAGCGACGGAAGGCGAAGCAGGCCGAAACCACCCCGTGGGACAAATTGGCCGACGCGATCGTCCGGCCCACGAAGCCCTACACCGACATGACGTTCGATATGGGCAAGCGTAATTGCCCGGCGATCTGCATGACCCACTATTCGGCCGCGATGTACTGCAAGTGGCTCACCGCGAAGACGGGCCGCTACTACCGCCTGCCCACCGAGGCGGAGTGGGAGTATGCCTGCCGCGCGGGAACGACGACCGCCTATTCGTTCGGCGACGATCCGAAGAAGCTGGGCGACTACGCCTGGTACGGCGAGAACTGCGACGACAAGTACCACAAGGTCGGCACCAAGAAGCCGAATCCGTGGGGCCTCTACGACATGCACGGGAACGTCTGCGAGTTCGTGCTCGACCAGTACGTCGCCGATATCTACAAGAAGTGGGCGGCGGTGCAGCCGGTCAAGAACCCCTGCGTCCCGGTGACGAAGGAATACCCGCAGACCGTGCGCGGCGGCTCGTGGCAGGATGATCCCGAGGCGCTTCGCAGCGCGGCCCGCCGCGGCTCCAGCAAGGACTGGAAGATGCAGGACCCGCAGATCCCGCAGAGCATCTGGTTCTTCACCGACGCCACCTTTGCAGGCTTCCGCGTCGTGCGTCCGTTGAGAACGCCCACCGAAGAAGAAGCAAAGCGCTACGAACCCGACCCCAAGGTCCGCCTGGAGTACAAAGAAGCCCAAGGCGGGAAGCAGTAGGGATCGGGGATTAGGGATTAGGGATTAGAAACCAGGGTTCTGGTTTCGACACCTCCCGTGTAGCGGGCGGGCCTGCCCGCCCGTGCCTTCTCCAACCGCAACGCACCGTCACCAATCCAAGGAGCAACAGCAGTATGAGCGATAACGTCACGAGACCTTCACGTCGGGATTTCCTCAAGAGCTCGGCAGCGGTTTCGGCCGGGGCGGCGCTGGCCGGCGGGCTCAGCGTCGGCCGCAGCGCCCATGCGGCCGGCAGCGACGTCATCAAGGCGTGCCTGATCGGCTGCGGCGGAAGAGGCCAAGGCGCGGTCCGCAACCTGTTGAACGTCCAGGACAACATCAAGGTCGTGGCCGTGGCCGACGCCTTCGAGAGCAAGGCCAAGGGCGCCGTGAAGGGCCTGTTGGGCGAGGACGCCTACAAGGCGAAGGTCGACATCCCCGACGAGCGGATCTTCTGGGGCTTGGACTCCTACAAGAAGGCGATCGCCTGCGGCATCGACCTGGTCGTCACGGCGGCCCCCCCGGGCCTCCGTCCGATCCACTACAAGGCCGCGGTCGAGGCGGGCAAACACGTCTTCATGGAAAAGCCCTGCTGCGTCGACGCCCCCGGCTTCCGCAGCCTCATGGAGACCAACAAGCTCGCCGAAGCAAAGGGCCTGAAGGTCGGAGTCGGCTTGCAGCGCCACCACGAGGACCGCTACATCGAGACGATCAAGCGGATCCACGACGGCGCGATCGGCGACGTGATGTTCCAGCGGGTCTATTGGAACGGCGGAGGCGTCTGGGTCCGCACCCGGGAGCAACTCGCCGAGCAGCTCGGACGCACGCCGACCGAGATGGAGTATCAGGTCAACAACTGGTACTACTTCGTCTGGCTCTCCGGCGACCATATCTGCGAGCAGCACATCCACAACCTCGACGTCGCCAACTGGGTCTTCAACAAGAGCGGCGACCCGAAGACCGCCCATCCGATCGAGGCCAACGGCATGGGCGGGCGCCAGGTCCGCAAGGGGAAGGACGTGGGCCAGATCTACGACCACCACGCGGTCGAGTTCACCTACGCCGACGGCACGAAGGTCTTTAGCCAGTGCCGACACATCCCGAACACCTGGAGCCCGGTAATGGAGCACGCCCACGGCACCAAGGGCGACTCGAACTGCTGCGGCCAGATCGACGGCGCCGCCAAGTGGCGCTATAAGGGCAAGAACGTCAATCCTTACGACCAGGAGCACGTCGACCTGCTCAAGGCCATCCGCTCCGGCGAAAAGTACCACGAGGGCTGGCTCGGGGCCGTGAGCAGCTTCACCGCCGTGTTCGGCCGCATGGCCACGTACTCGGGCCAGGTGGTCAAGTGGGACGACGCCGTGGCCAAGGGCCCCGACGAAATGCCCAAGTCGTTCGCCTGGGACGCCGAGCCCCCGGTCAAGCCCGGCCCCGACGGCACCTACGAACACGCCGTGGCCGTCCCGGGCGTGTACAAGGCCTATTGATTTACGGATCGGGACGTGAGGCTATTGGACGGGCCTGCCCGCGAGCCCCTCGCGGCAGGCCCCTTTTCATTTTCCGCGGGGTGGCCCCGATAGCTCCTGCTATCGGGGTGCCGATGGCACAAGAGGTTTGCTTTGACCGAACGTGCCGTGCCCGGGGATCCCAGCAAACCCTCTTGTCGCCGCGCGCCAGGTGCCACTGACGAACGGCGTACGCGGAGGCGCGTCTTGATGTGGTGATGGGTTTGCACTAGCTTGCCCGTTTTGGGGGCCACTGGCGCTTCGCCAGTGGAATCGGGTGGCAGTGCTGGCTTGAGAGGATCGAGTGAAGTGGGGTGGGCAACGCCCACCATTTCGTCCTTGTAGCGTTGCATTGGCATTTGGTGGGCGGTGCCCACCCTACTCGGCTTATCTTGGGGACCCCGGCTCTTTCATGGCATCTGGAATTCCCCCCACACGCCGGCTCGGCAGGAGCCTCGCCCTCCCAAGATCACGGAGGGCCCTTGACGGCTACGCCTACAAGGACGCGGACCTGCGGCGCAACTGGCCGCAGGCGGCGTCGATGCGGTCGCCTTTGCGGTAGCGGACGGCGACGGTCAGGCCGCCGTGCTGGAGGATCTCGGCGAAGCGGGCGGTAGACGTCGATTTGGGCGTGTGGTACGGGAGGCCGGCCACGGGATTGTACGGGATCAGGTTCACCAGGGCCGGCCGGCCTTGGAGCAGGGCCGCCAGTTCCTGGGCGTGCTCGGGGCCGTCGTTCAGACCGGCCAACAGGACGTACTCGAACGTCACCCGGCGGCCCGTCTTATCAAAGTAGTAGTCGGCGGCCTCCAGGACCGCGGCCACGCCGATCTTGCGATTGGCCGGGATGAGCCGGTTGCGAATCTCGTCGCTCGGGGCGTGGAGCGAAACGGCCAGGTGATACTGGCAATCGAGGTCCGCCAGGCGGCGGATCCCCTTGGGCAGGCCGACCGTGGAGATCGTGATCCGCCGGGCCCCGATGCCCAGGCCGTCGGGCCGGCCGGCGATTTCCAGGGCGGGCAGGAGGCGGTCGAGATTGGCCAGCGGCTCGCCCATCCCCATCACCACGACGTGGCTCAAACGCTCGCCCGTGGGCAGGAGCCGCTTCAGCCGCAGCATCTCCTCGACGATCTCGCCGGTCGTGAGGTTCCTCGCCACGCCGTCCAACCCGCTGGCGCAGAAGACGCAG
>CAYSGY010000153.1:0-2235 GCA_964430315.1 uncultured Planctomycetaceae bacterium | reverse complement strand
GTGGCTTAGTCTTAAAACACTCCCCTCGCCCGCTTGCGGGAGAGGGGCCGGGGAAATAATTGGACTTATCCCCTTTTTCAGCAATCGTTGCAAATGCAGCAGTTGCTCGACGATTTCGCCACGGGTGAGATTTCGCACGAAACCTTCCAGGCCCGTGGCGCAAAACGCGCAGCCCATCGCGCAGCCGACCTGCGTGCTGAGGCATACGGTGCGGTGCTCCTTGTCGTCGCGCAGGAGCACGCACTCGACCCGCTGCCCGTCGGCCAGTTCGAGGAGGAGCTTCTCGGTCCCGTCGGCCGATTTCTTGTGGGCCGCCACCTGCGTGGTCCAGATCGAAAAGGCCTCAGCCAACAGGCTGCGAAGCGATTTTGAAAGGTCGGTCATCGCGTCGAAGCCGTCGACCGTCTCGGCAAAGACCCACCGGCGGACCTGCTTCGCCCGATACTTCGGGACCTGATGCTCCGCGAGCCAGGCATCGAGTTGCTCGGTGGTCTGGTCGAGAAAGTGCAACACGAGGGAATCTGCCGTATTGTCACAGGGGAAGAAGTCCACGCGAAGGCGCAAAGACGCCAAGAGAGGCGGGATGCTGTCCTCATCGTGATTGTCAAACGACTGCCTCTCAAGAACCCCTTTGCGACTTCGCGCCTTTGCGTGAGATCCTCGGTCGATGCCCGGTCATGATGCTGAAGACTCACGCGATGCGTTGTCCAAGCCACCCGCTTCCCGAGGTCATCCAGCGGCCTCGCCGGCCTGCCCGTTGCCGCAGAGGTAGTCGTGGATGTCCTTGGCGGCGGCCTTGCCGGCGCCCATGGCGAGGATCACGGTGGCGCTGCCGGTGACGATGTCGCCGCCGGCCCAGACGCCGGGCCGGGTCGTGCGCCCGGCGTCGTTCGCAATGATGTAGCCCCGCCGGTTCAGGCCGAGGTCTCTGGTCTGCTTCGTGAGGACCGGGTTCGCGCCGGAGCCGATGGCCACGATCACCAGGTCGGTCTCGAGCACGAACTCCGCGCCGGGCTTGGGCACGGGCCGGCGCCGCCCGGAATCGTCGGGCTCGCCCAACTCCATCTCCTGGCAGCGGACCTGGCGGACCATGCCCCGCTCGTCGCCACGATACTCCAGCGGCGCGCAGAGCAGCTTGAAGACGATCCCCTCTTGCTCGGCGTGATGGATCTCCTCGGCCCGGGCCGGCATCTCTTCGCGCGAGCGGCGATACAGGATATAGACGTTCTCGGCCCCCAAGCGCCGGGCGGTCCGGGCGGAGTCCATGGCCACGTTGCCCCCGCCCACCACGCACACGTTCCGTCCCCGCACGACCGGCGTGCCGTAGTCCGGGAAGGCGTAGGCCTTCATCAGGTTGGAGCGGGTGAGGTACTCGTTGGCCGAGTAGACCCCGCCGAGGTTCTCGCCCGGGACGTTCATGAACGTCGGCAGGCCGGCCCCCACGCCGATGAACACGGCGTCAAAACCTTCCTCGTCGAGCAGCTCGTCGACGGTGATCGACTTGCCGATCACCTCGTTCAAGTCGAGCGTCACGCCGAGCTGCCGGAGGTAATCGACCTCCTTTTCGACGATCTCCTTGGGGAGCCGGAACTCGGGGATGCCGTACATGAGCACCCCGCCCGGCTTGTGGAACGCCTCAAAAATCGTCACCTCATGGCCCAGCAGGATCAAGTCGCCGGCCACGGTGAGCCCGGCGGGTCCCGCCCCGACCACCGCCACCTTCTTGCCGGTCGGCGCGGCCTTCTCCGGCACGCGGACGAGACTGTTCTCGCGCTCATAGTCGGCGGCGAAGCGTTCGAGGCGGCCGATGGCCACCGGCTCGCCCTTCTTGCCCAGGATGCACCGCTCCTCGCACTGGGTTTCCTGAGGGCAGACGCGGCCACACACCGCCGGCAGGCAATTGGTCAACTTGATCGTCCGGGCCGCCTCGGCGAATTTGCCGTCGGCGATCAACTGCAAGAACGCGCGGATATCGACGTTGACCGGGCAGCCCTCCACGCACAGGGGCTTCTTGCACTGCAAGCAGCGCATCGCCTCCTCGCGGGCCTGCTCGGGCGTGTATCCCAGCGGGACTTCTTTGAAGTTCGTGACGCGGACGCCCGGCTCCTGCTCCGGCATCGGGACGCGGGTCTTGCGACGTTCGGGCTTCTTCTCACTCATGACGCTCTTTCCATTGCTCCACGTACCGGTCCAGCGAGCATTTTTCTTGGTGCACGTAGATCTTCTGCCTCGAGA
>CAYSGY010000152.1:0-10961 GCA_964430315.1 uncultured Planctomycetaceae bacterium | reverse complement strand
GAGGGGCGCGAGTCGTTGCCCCTGGACCGCCAGCTTGCCTCCCGGGTCAAACGGCTGCTCGCCGTTGGTGAGCCGCTGCGTTAGGAGATCGGGGAGGAGCATCCCCGGCCCCACGTCGAAGGCGAGGAGCCGGGGCAGTCCGCGTTCCGCGGTCCCGGCCCCCAGGTACGAAAGGCGCGTCGTCCGTCCCAGATCGACGAGCACCCGGCTCTGCCGTGGGTCTCCGAGCAGGGCCCACTCGGCCAGGATCGCCAGGGGCCCTCCTTGTCCGCCCGCGGCGAGGTCCCGCCCGGGGAAGGCGTCGACCACGTTCATGCCCGTCGCCTCGGCCAGGCGTGCCGGATCGCTCAGCCCGAGGTGGCTTTCCCGCGCGGCCTTGTTGCCGCCCCACAGGCCCGGATCGTGGACGCCGATCACGAGGATCCGGGCCGGAGCCATTCCGGCCTGATCCAAGAGGGCGTCGACGACGGAGGCCTCGACGTCGGCAAGCTGCGTGCGGAGGCTGCCGAGGGCCGCGAGTGTTTCAAGTCCGTCGCGTGCGGCGCCCGGTTCCGCGAGTTGACGCCAGAGCTGCGCCGTCTCTGCCGGGACCTGGACGATCAACCCGTCGGCCACTTCGGGATGGAGTTGGAGTGCTTGGCCTCGTGCGGCGACGAGGGTCGCCGAGATTCTCGTACAATCGGAGGAGACGAAAAGCCCGACGGTCCAACGACGCGAGTCGGCGGGCCCGGGCGGGTCGGCACGGAATGGAATGGCCATTTCAGGCCACCATCCGCATCTCGATGACTTGTCCCGTCGCCCCGGCCAGGAATTCCTCGAAGATCCTCAGGTCGAGGGCGGAGGCACTTCCGGCCTCCGGGTGAAACTGCGTGCCCAGGGCGAACCAGTCGTCCATCGTGCTCTCGATGGCCTCGACGATTCCATCGGGGCAACGGGCCGTGACGGTGAAGCCCGGGGCGACGTCATCGACGGCCATGTGGTGCATGCTGTTGACACGAATCTCGCCTTCCCCGTAGACCCGCTCCATGAGTGAGCCGGGCACCACCTCCAGCGCGTGGCGGTGGGCCGGATCCAGTGGATCGGAGTGTGGGATCGCACGAGGCTTGTCCTCCGGGATATGAAGCGAGAGGTTTCCGCCCTGGGACACGTTGAGCAGTTGCATCCCCGCGCCGATGCCGAAGAGGGGCATTCTCCGCCGGGCAACCTCGCTCACCAGCATCCGGTCAAAGTCCTCACGCCGCGGATCCATCAGGTGAACCGATGGATGGAGCATGAAGCCGTCGCGGCGCGGGTCGAGGTCGGCGCCGCCGACCATCACCACGCCATCGAGCAGATTGAGCAAGCGGCGAAGGTCGTCCAACTCATCCAGCAAAGGGAGGATGACGGGCACCGCCCCGGCCTTGGCAAGCGCATCGTAGTACCCTGCGCAGACGTACGTGAAAGCAGGTGAATCCCTTCGGGCAGACCGATATTCCGCATTCACTCCGATGACTGGCTTCGCATTCATCCGTCGCTCTCCTGCACATCCTGTGTCCGTTCGGGTTTACCGGAAATGGCCCGACATGGCACGCGACAAGAGTCCGGCAACGGAGTAGGGGAACTGCCCCCCCTCGCAGACGTGAGTCACGCGAATGCCTTCGCACGGGGTCGCGAGGGCACGTCGATCCCTGACGCGCGTCGAACGAGCGATTGGATTCCTCCCGGTCCTTCAGCACCCGGAACGGGTGCCCCGTCGCTGCGATGTCCCTATCGTAAGAACCGCACAACTCCTTCTCGATTTGAGCGAATTGAGGAGAGGTGAGTTGCGTTTCGACGGGAGTTTAGAAACGGTTACCGGAATTTTCAACGAAACCCAGTATTTTGTGTCCCGGAACATCGTGTGGCACCAAATTTTGTATTGCTATCAACGCTAGCATTGTGGTTTCCCACAACTCAAGTGCCGGCACGCCCACGGCGTCTTGCCGTTGGCCGACCAGGGCCCAGAGCCTCTTTACCGCCCCGGCCGGCACGGATATCCTAAGTACCTTGCGCTGAAATTTCTACGTAGTCCCCGCGGTCTCGGGAATCCTGATGCGGTACCGGAACGTCTGCCTGGAAGTCTTCGCCTGCACGCTGCCCGATGAGGTCGTCACCTCGGTTCAAATCGAACAGCAGCTTTCGCCGTTGTACCGGCGACTTCGGCTCTCGGAGGGCCGGTTGGAGTTGATCACCGGGATCGTCCAGCGGCGTTTCTGGTCGCCCGGGACTTTGCCGAGCGAGAAGAGTGTGCTGACGGCGGAGAAGGCCCTGCGCATGGCGGGCCTCGACAAGCGGCACGTGGGCGCCTTGGTCCACGGCTCCGTGTGCCGCGACTTCCTCGAACCGGCCACCGCCAGCGGCGTGCATCGGCGACTCGGTCTGCCGGCCGCGTGTATGGTATACGACCTCTCCAACGCATGCCTGGGGCTCATGGACGGCATCGTCCAGGTCGCCAACATGATCGAGCTGGGCCACATCCGTGCCGGCCTTGTCGTGGGAACCGAGAGTGCCCGGCCCATCGTGGAGAACACCATTCGTTATCTCAACGGGGCCGACTCCTTGTCGCGGGCCCAGACCAAGCGGGCCCTGGCGTCGCTCACGCTCGGTTCCGGCAGCGCCGCCGTGCTCCTTGTCCATCGGGAGTTGAGCCGGACGGGAAACCGCCTCCTGGGAGGGGTCGCGATAGCCAAGAGCGAGGGCTGCGAGTTGTGTTGCAGCGGGCGGGATGAGTCCATCGCGACGGGCAACGGTGTCGCTGGGGCCGCGCCGACGCTGATGTGGACCGATGCCGACGCCTTGATGCGTCAGGGCGTCCAGGCGGGCAAGGACGCCTTCCCGGGGTTCCTCAGCGCTACGGGGTGGGCGCCGACGGAGATCCACCGCACCTTCTGCCATCAGGTGGGCAGGAGCCACCGGGCGTTGCTTTTCGAGACACTCGGACTCGATGCGGATATCGATTACCCCACCGTAGAGTTCCTCGGCAACACCGGCGCCGTGGCCCTGCCGGTCACCGCCGCGCTGGGAATGGAATCCGGCTTCGTCCGCTCCGGCGACCATGTGGCACTTTGGGGGATCGGATCCGGGATCAACGTGGTGGCCCTCGGCGTCGATTGGCAACTGACGCTCTTGGATGGAGGACGGGTTTCCAACCCGTCCTACGAGGCGGCAGCCTCCTCGCCCGTCGAGCCGTTGCCGTGCGAGACGGGTTGCATCCCAACCCGGAATCGGTAAACTTAAAAGGCTCAGGACCAGCCAGTACCTTTGCAGACAAGCGACCCCCATGTACAAGCCCGGATCATCGAGAGTCAGTCGGACCAGCAAGCGCAGGGCCAAGGCGAAGGCCCGCGGGAAGAAGAAAGACCCCCTGTTCGTCGATGGCAAGCGCCCCCGTCCGATGTATGTCGACTACAAGGACGTGGAGTTGCTCAAGAAGCTCACCAATCGGCAGGGGAAGATCATCGGACGGCGCAAGAGCGGCTGTACCGCGGTGAGCCAGCACGCCGTGACCGCAGCCATCAAGCGTGCCCGGTTCATGGCCCTGATCCCGTACGTGGGCGAATAGGCGTCCGCAGGTCGGTCACTTTGCGTCTGGGCGTCGGGTGCCGATCCGAGATGGCTTGGCCCACGCGGATCCGGACTGCCCAGACGCCCTCGGGGAGCAACCGGGCGTACTCGACGATCCCCGCGTCTTCTCCGTCGCGATAGCCCGTCCCGCGTCGTTGGGCCTCCAATCCCAGTTCTTGCCGGACCGCCTCCCCGACGGCCCACGCCGGATCCCCGAGAAGCTGCGTCAGGAGCGTCAGATACTCGACGTCCTGCTGCCCGCGGCGGTACGCCTTGAGGCGGATGGAAGGAATGGGGCCATCGTATCCGGCTGGCCGCCCGGGGTAGAACAGCGCGAGCGGGTCGGCCTGTTTCCACGATCCGTCGTTGCCGACCGTCTGCCACGGGACGACGCCGTTGCTGCCCAGGCACCAGGAATCGAGGCACCAACCCACGGGCTGCACGTTGCTCTCTTCGAGGGCGTTGGTCGAGCCATAGTCGACGACGATCTGCCCGAACCGCTCCTTGCGGTCGATCACCAGCCGGCGGTGGCGGCGCAGGGCGCCCGACCCGACCACGTTGTAGTCGAGCACGGGGTCCAGCGTGTCGCGCTGCCACTCGGGCCGCGAGACATCGCAACGGAAACAGAGCTTGGGCGCCCGGTCCTGGGCCTTCCGAGTGTCCGCCCATCCCTCGTGGAACGCGTCGCCGAACCAGCGCAGGGCCCAGTAGTCCTGGAAATTGGCCGGCTCGTCCAGGAGCCATGGCGAAGAGCCGCGCGACCACCCGCGCCGCTTGAAGTCGATCTTGTTGTTCAGGAATCCGTGGAAGAGGGTTTCACGCCAGCCATTTTCGGCGAAGTGCTCGGCCATCCGGCGTGCGACCTCGACCAGCGCGTGCCGGTACTCGGGCGGGAAGGCAGCGTCGGCCCAGTAGTTCCCGTTGTAGGCCTTCTCCATCGGCGTCGGCCAGTTCTCGTGGAGCGGCAGATAGAAGCACTCGATCGGGACGCCCCGCCGAGGCAGGTCGGCGAAGGCGGAGCCGTCGAGATAGGGGCCGAAGCGGCGGTCCCAGGCGGCGAAATCGAGTTTCCGGCCGTCCCAGCGCGGGGCGCAGCCCTCGGCAACTTCGCCGTTCTGATGGTACGGCACCCGATTGAGCACGGTGCGGTGGAGGTGAGCCAACCGGTAGTATTCCCGCTCGTCGGAGGGCAGCCCGTAGCAGTTCATTTCGGGCAGGAAGCTCAGGGAGTCGGGCAGCGTGAAGTCCCAAACGTGGAGGACCACGTCGAGTTCCAGCTTTTCGCCACCGGCCCGCAGGCTGAGCGTCCCACGATGGTCTCCCGCCTTGGCCTCGTGGGGCACGTAGACCTCGCAGTGCAGGCTGGCCAGGCGTTGCCCCGCGGTCTTCTCTTGCGGATCGGGCACGTCGAAGGGGCCGGCCAAGGGCACGATCGGGTCCGGCAGCGGCCCGAGTTTCGACGGCACGCACCGGTAGCGCCCCCAGGTGGCCGCAATCGCGGAGTCGGAACCCTGGAACGTGAGCGAGGGCCGCACGCCGCGCAACTCGCCGGCCAGCGCGACCTGGAATTCGACGAACTCGTTGCGCGCGGCGAACAGCCGGATCCGCTTCTCCCCGGCGTTCCACAGGGGATTGGCGGCGAGGTACTGGGCCGTGCGTTTGGGGATCAACTCCCGGGTGATGGGGTGGATTTTGTCCAGCGCATCCAGAATCGCCACGCGGGCGTTGCCCAGGACCGGCAGGGGGCCGGCCGAGCGGTTCCAGTCCGGCGTCTCGCCGGGAAGTCGCATCGCCGGCCTCGCGGAAACGCGGATCGTCTCCTTTGCCGCCGGCCCGACGTTCCCGGCCGCGTCCACCGCCCGAACCGCTACGTCCACTTGCGCCCCCGGCGCGAGCCCGAGATCGCGGAGCCGCATCGAGGCCCTCTCGCCAGGCCGGCCCGCGGGAGGAATCAGGTAACGCGGCGCCGGCTTGCCGCTGACGTCGACCAGGAATCCGATCGTGCCGGCCGGGCCTCGATCGCCGGGCGTGCGCCACGAGACGTCGGCCTCGCCTGCCGGCAGCAACTCCGCGTCGCCTGCGAGTCCTTCCGGGGCCTTGGGCGGATCGTGGTCGGCGGGGCCGAGGGTCACGGTGAGGTACGGGGCGCTGTCGGGCCGCGATTGCCGGCTGTGCAGGAATCGATTCGGGAACAGCCGCAAGGTGAATTGCTCGCCATTGCGTGTCCACTCGCTTCCCGTATCGTCAAACACGAAGAAGCCGTAGCTTACCCCCGCGACCCGGGCCGCCACGACCCGCGGGTCGATCTCCACCTGCTGCCAGCCCTGCGGGTCGGGCGGCGTGGCGTCGGCCGAGTGCCACAGGCTGCCCCCTTGGCCGAGGATGACCGCCGTCAGGTTGCTGCCGGGCTGGGCCCAGGGCACGTCGGGATGCTTCTGATGGTTGAACGTGGAACTGCCTGCCTGGGGCTGGTAGCGCTCAGCCGTCCCTTCGACCCATTCCGAGGAGAACGTGCTCACCGTGATTCGCCGGAGGATCTCGCTGCCTGCCAAGCGGAGATGGAGCACGGCCCCACGCACGACATGGCCCCTCAGTGGGCCCGGGTCGATATCGACCAGCGACATCTCTTGGATCGACTTGACCTTCAGCCGGCTGGACCCGCCGGTGTTGCAGTCGCCCTCGTCGCCCACGGCCGAGAACCAGGTGTCGCGGACCACCGGCAGGCGGATCTCCTGCTCCGCCGCGGCCAAGGGTCGCAGCGGACAGAGCACCAGCCCTGCCGCCAACCAGCACGGCAGGGAGTAGACGGCCCAAGAGCGGTCTGGCCGACAACTCGGATACGTCGAGGCCATCGGAGGTCTTCGCAAAAGATGGATGTTCCGGCTGTGCCGATCCCCGTGGAGGGAAGCCGGGAATTCGTTGGCAACCGCCCTCACCCCCTACCCCTCTCCCGTCCAACGGGAGAGGGGAGAAGCTCTTGGACGGGCGCCAAGTGCGATCGTCTACCGCTTGTGGTCGGCCGGCTTCACGCCCTTTTTGTAGCGGCAGTAGCCGATGGGCACGGGGTCGTAGGGCGTGACGAACTCGACGTTCGCCGCGGCCGGGATCTTGCCTTCCAGGCCCATGCCCCAGAAGCAGGCGTTGACCAACAGCCGGCGAAAGCCCTCGCTCTTCAAGTCGCCCGCGTGGCCCATGGTGGTGGTGAAGATCCGCGACGCCTTGCCCGACGTGCCCGTGAAGGTCTTGATCCACGCCACCGGATACTGCATCTTCTCGGGATTCGGGGAGTCGTCGGGATTCATCCCCTTGAGCACCTGGCCGAGGATCACCGGCTGGCAGTCGCCGTGGAGGGTGGTCAACTGGTAGACGTCGGACGGGCCCCAGATGTCCTTCACCCCGCGCACGATCGGATGGTTCTCCATGCCGGGGGCGATCAGCCCTCGGGTGCTCTCCTTCTGATGCACGCCGTAGTGGTTGACCCAGGTCTCGCCGAGGATCTGCCGGCCGAAGCCCCCCTCGAACCCCTTCTCCTGATTCCGCCAACTGTACTTGGCATACGGGCTGTCCTTGTGCTTCTGGTAGAAGAAGGGATGCGTCGAGGTCCGCAGGGCGACGATCGGCCTGCCCGAGTTGACGTAGTCGAGGATCCGCTTCATGTCGGCGTCGGGCAGTTCGCGGAAGCGGAGGAACATGACCATCAGGTCGGCCGATTCCAGGGCTTCCAGTCCGGGGATGTTGTCGGCCTGGCAGGGATTGATCGTGCCGTCCGTCTTGTCGATGGCGAACAGCACGGTGCACTTGAAGCCGTGATGCGCGGCGAGGATCTTGGCCATGGCCGGCATCGACTCCTCGGACCGGTATTCCTCGTCGCCGGTGACGAAGACGATATGCTTCCCCTTGCCGGGCCCGTCTTTGCCTTCCAAGACGACCCATCGGTCGTCGGCGCTGCACGGCGTACTGCCGAACCACGCCATCGTCGTCAACGCGATTGCCCAGAATCCAGCGACTCGATTTGCCTTGGTCATGCTCGTTCCTCTCTACACGAGCCCCTTGCGCACGGCCCAGACCGCGGCTTGCGTGCGGTCGTTGACGGCGATCTTGCGCAAGATGTTCTGGACGTGCTCCTTGACCGTCTCCACGCTGATCTCCAGGGAGCGGCCGATCTCCTTGTTGCTCAGGCCCAGGGCCACGTGCCGGAGCACCTGGGTTTCGCGCTGGGTGAGGGGGACCTCATCGTCCTCGATTACCTGGCGAACCTTCATGGCCCCCGCCACGCGGCGGAGCTCGCCCGCGCGGGAAGGCGACTCCCCGGCGGCCGCGGCCATGATCGTCTCCACAATGGCCGCCCGGGCCGCCCCTTTGAGGACGAAATCGCTAGCCCCGAGGGCCACCGCCCTCGCGATGTACGTTGGGTTGTCGTAGGTCGACAACATGACCACCTTCGCACTGGGGACCTTCGCCCGCAGCTTCTCGAGCGTGGCCAAACCATCGCCGTCAGGCATACGGATGTCCAGTAGGATCACATCCGGCTTGACTTGCTCGGCCACCTTGACGGCCTCTTTCCCGGTGGCGGCCTGACCCACAATCTCAATTTCGGAACCCTTCAGCAGGGTGGCCAAGCCGGTCCGGATGACCTCGTGGTCGTCGGCGATCAGCATTCTTACAGTCATGGGGGACTCCCAAAGTCGGAGGAAACGTTGTTCTCTTGGGAATGACCGGGGGGGACCAGGTCCATTCACTTCGTACAATGGTAGTACGCAATCGGCTAGGATCATATTCCCCGAACGTACCAATTCTCTCCCCCGTTCCAGGGGCATGTCTGCCCGAGAATTGGCCTAAACGAAGGATATCGTGAGGATGGTGCCTCGTTCCAGGGGGGCGATCCGGCTCTTTCTTGTCCCCTTCAATCGGAGTAACACGCGAGGGGAGTCCTCTCTTGGCCAAGGAGCCAGGGATCGGAGGCGGATGCAACGTCGGCGCGTTGACGGTCCACCTCCTGTAACGTAGATATTTGGCGACGGTAGTGCTTTCCCCCCACAGAGTCCGTCTCGTCTTGGAACACGACATGCACAAGGCCTCGCTCCTGTTGGTTGACGACGATCGACACGTGCTCCATTCGATGGCCACGTGGCTCCGCGAACAAGGCTATCCGCTCGACACGGCCGCCAGCCGTGCGGAGGCCCTGGCCGCGGTCGGCCGCAGGAAGTACGACGTGGCGCTGGTCGACATCCGGCTCGGCGACGGCGACGGCTTCGACGTATTGGCCTGGTGCCGGCAGCACGCTCCGGCCACGGCCGTGATCCTGATCACCGGCTACGGCACGGTCGATGCCGCCGTGGAAGCGATCCGCGCCGGGGCCTTCGATTTCCTCACCAAGCCGCTCATCGACGAAGAACTCCAGATGGCCATCCAGCGGGCGGCGACCCAGCAGGAGGTCATCCAGGAGAACAAGACCCTCAAGGCCCAACTCGATCTGCGGTACGGCCTGGAGCACATCATCGGCCAGGACCATCGGATGGTGCGGATCTTCGACATGATCCAGGCCGTGGCCGACACCAAGGCCACGGTGCTCATCACCGGCGAGAGCGGCACGGGCAAGTCGCTCATCGCCCGCGCGATCCACCGCGCCAGCGCCCGCCGCGACAAGCCCTTCGTCGAAATCGCTTGCGGAGCGCTCCCCGAAACCCTCCTGGAAAGCGAGCTTTTCGGACACGTGGCCGGGGCGTTCACCGGGGCTATCGGCGAGAAGATGGGCAAGTTCATGCAGGCCAACGAGGGAACGATCTTCCTCGACGAAATCAGCACCGCCAGCCCGGGAATGCAGGTGAAGCTGCTCCGCATTCTCCAGGACTTCGAGTTCGAGCAGGTGGGCGGGACGAAGACGTTCACCGCCGATACCCGGGTCATCCTGGCCACCAACGAAGACCTCTCCAAGGCCGTGACGGAAGGGCGGTTCCGGCAGGATCTGTACTATCGCGTGAACGTGATCAACATCGAGCTGCCGCCGCTGAGAGAGCGCATCTCCGACATCCCCCTCCTGGCCCGCCATTTTCTGGAACGGATCGCCCGCGAAAGCGGCAAGCAGGTCCAAGGCTTCCGGGAACAGGCGATGTGGGCCTTGCAGGCGTACCGTTGGCCGGGAAATGTAAGGGAATTGCAGAACGTGATCGAGCGGGCCGTGCTCCTCGGCAAGGGCTCGATGATTGGGGTCGAAGACCTGCCCAACAGCCTGATGGCCGCAGCACCCGTGGCCGTGGAACCGGTCGGCGCTCGTGGTCTCAAGCAGGCGATGACCGCACCCGAACGGCAACTCATCCTCGACGTCCTCGAAGCCAATCGCTGGAACCGGCTGGCCACAGCCGAGGCCCTGGGGATCAATCGCACCACGCTCTACAAGAAGATGAAGCGGCTCGGCCTGGAAGAACCCCGCCGCACGGCCGCGGCGAGCTGAGTGGGCTTTCGCAGGCGTGGGAGGGCAAGGCTCCTGCCGAGCCCGCGACGAGCGAAGGTCCTGTTTGGTGCATCGCGGCTCGGCTGGAGCCTCGCCCTCCCATCATCATGCGAGGCCCGTGAACGCTCATTGCCGTTCAGGACGAGAGGGACGGCGGTTGGCCCGACTCCTCGTGGTCGAGCAGTTCGTTGTCGTAGGCTTCTTCGAGCTTGCGGATCGTCTCGGCCATCTCTTCGTTCTGCTCGACGAAACTGGAGACCTCCAGTTCCCAGCCCGTGCTGGCCGTGCGGAGCGAATCGAGGTCGAGCGGTAGCTGGAGGATCTTGGCGAGAAGCCGCGTAACCGCTTCGATACAGACAGGATTCGTGCCCCCGAGGTAGCTGGGAATCTCCGCCACCAGGGAGACCATTTCCAGGCCCTCGGTGTCGGCCTGGGCCATCAGGTACGTGGTGAAGGACCCGGGCCCCTTGTAGGTGTTGGGGCGCAGTCCGTAGCGGTACATTTTCGGAAGCCTCGCCGGATCCGAACACGAGACGAAAAGCCGCGGCTGCCGCGTGTGAGGCACCGATCCGCCGAACGAGCCCACGAACACGATGCGCCGGATCCCCGTCTGCCGGGCCACGGAGAAGATGCACTCGCCAAAGGCCCGCCATCGCAGGTTCGGCTCCTTCCCGACGAAAAACGCGAGGTTGGCCGGATCATGGGCAGAGAAGGTGTTGCTCGGCATCTCGACGGACTTCACCACGCCCTCCTCGACCTCGACCGGAGGCCGGAACAGCGCGGCCGTCTCCATCGAGCCGGGGAAACTGAGAATGTAGAAGGGCTCGGGATCGATCTGGGCCATGGGAGTTGCACCGAGCAACTGCACGAGCCGGTTGACCGTGCCCGTCGACACGTCGCCCCCGTCCATCCAGCCCGCCAGCGCGAG
>CAYSGY010000151.1:0-11044 GCA_964430315.1 uncultured Planctomycetaceae bacterium | reverse complement strand
AATCGTGGCAGGGCGCCAACCACGTCAACCAATCGTCGGGGAGGGTGCGATGCGAGGGTTCTTCGTCGGCGTCGCCGTTTTCTTGGCGGTCGCGTGGCTTGTCGGATGCGTAGACACTTCTCCTTCCACGCCCGCACCGAAGGCGGCGCCCCAGCCGTCCCGGGGAAACTCACCGGCTCCTCCCCCGCCAGCCACGACAAGCGCTCGGCCAGCGGCGGGCGACGCGGCGCCAACGGCGTCGCCCTCGGCCGTCCGTCTGTCGGCGGGCGTAGCCCTCCCACAGACCGGTCCCGACGGAACGCTGATGAGTTTTGGCGTAGACTATCAGTTCACGGAGGGCCAGCCGAGCACGGCGGGCTATGTCTGGGTGATCGAACGTGCGCAAGGAGCGCCCAGCAGGCAGTCGGTCCGGCTGGCCAAACAGGGCACGCTCCCCGTCTTGCTTCCGGGCTGGCGGCCGGAGGACGGCCCGTTCCGCTCGCACCTCGAGGACCCGAGCGGAAAGCGGGTGTCACCGTCGATCGAAATGCGATAGGTCTCTGCCGGTCGCCCCGCCGAGAATCGCCCATGCACGTGCGTGATATCCTGCCGCCGAAGCGTCGGCCGACGAGCAACTCGCCGGGGTCCACCCGTGGATTGCAGCGGCGTGCCGGACCACTAGCGCGGACGCCAGTCCCGCGCGCTCCCGATCACCCGAAAACGGTCCGCGGCGCCAAGCTTCTCATAGAGCTGCCGCGTCCACGTGTACTCTTTCGGCATCTTCCCCACGAACGTGATCGCTCGCGGGTAGGCGAGGGCCAGGTTGTGGGGCAGGTCGCCGATACGCAGCACGCCCAAGAACTCCGGCGTTTGCGGGTCCTCGTGGCTCACCGGGCAATCCGCGAGCACGATCTCGGTGACCTTCGCATCGAGAATCCCGGCATAGATGGCCAGCGGCGCCGTGTAGCCCTGGCCGTACACGGCCACGGGTCCCGTGGCCGGCTCCTGGCGCAATAGCGCCATGGCCGCCAAGAGGTCGCTGACCTGACGCTCGGGGAGGGTCTCGCCCAGGAGCGGATAGGCGCGCCGCGCCGTCCACAGGTAGCCGGGGCCGACCGAAGTCGCCCCGGTGTTGCGGACCTCGACGGCCGCGGTCGCGATCTCGCCGGGAACACCGGGCCGCGACGAGCCGCCGCCCGCAAACGTGCTCTTCGCCTCCGGCTGCACCGCGAACGCCAGTGTGGGCGTGGGTTGCGGGGCCTCCGGCGCGCGCCTGGTCTTGATGCTGATGCTCATGCCGTCGAAGCTGTCGAAGACGTACGTGGCGAACGTGGCGGTCTTGTCGCTGCCGTCCGCTCGAAAGTCCCGTTGGCGTGGCGCGCGGTCGGACGAGGTGTAGCGGAACGTGACTTCTCGCAGTCGCTTGAGCGCGGTCTCCTGGTGCGCGCGCCACGCGGCCTCGTCGCGGACCTCGGGCAAGTCCGGGCGCCGCACGAGCAGCTTGTCGATGCGCCGCATCTCGTCCTGCTCCGGCAGCTTCCCGCCGAACACGAGCAGGTTCTTCTCCGGTTCCACGAAGTCCGTGACATCGTCCGTGACGGGCGTCGGGTCGTTCTTCAGGTGGGTGTTGAACCAGGTGAAGATGGCGCGGCGGAGCTTCGGCGTGTAGCCATGCGGCGTCAGGTCTTCGACGAGGTCGAAGTGGCTGCTGGCGCCCAGCGCCGCGTACTGATGGCGGATGCGGTGGGCGACGTCCCGGTATCCGTAGGGCCGCCACAAGACGTCTTCAGAGCCCGACGCGATCAGCAGCGACCGGGGAGCGATCAGGGCCCCGATGTCGGGCCAACACCAGCGGTAGTAGTTGATCCAGAACGCGCAGTCGCAGTGGCCGTCGGTAGCGCGGTCCACGGCCACGTGCTCGACACTCCCGCTCTGGCAGACGGGCACCACGACCTTCACCCGCTCGTCCGCCGCGCCCAGGCACCAGGAGATCACGCCGCCGCCGCTCAGGCCGGTCACGCCCATCCGGTCTTTATCCACGTCGGGCCGGGTCTCCAGGTAGTCGAGGGCCCGCATGGCGTTCCACACCTCCGTGCCCGCCGGCGTGTAGCCCCGGCTCGGCCAGTCCCACCGCTCCTCCCGGTAGGTCCCGTGATGAATGCCCTGCGACTCGCCCAACTGGATCGGGTCCAGCACGAGGGCCACGTAGCCGTGCTGTCCGAACCAGCGGGGATTCGCCTGATAGGGCGGGTTCACTTTTCCCTTGCTGTGCCCACAGAGATAAAGCACCGCGGGCAATCGCCCGGTGACTTTGGCCGGACGATAGAGGTTTCCGATCACGTAGGCCCCGGGCACGCTCTGGAAGTGGACCTTCTCGACCGCGTAGTCGCCGCGATCGAGCACGCCGGTCACGGTGGCCGCCAGCGGCGTGCGTTCGGGCATGGGCGAGAGCCCCAGCATCTCGTGCCACATCGCGCGCCGCTTGGCAAGCGTCGCCCTCCACCAATCCGGAGGCATGGGCGCGGCGAGCGATGCACTGGAGACCGCCCGGGCCTCCCGGCATACGCTCTCATAGATCGTCTCCCCGTGGATCGATGCCCACGGCACGGCGATCCAACCGCAGAACCAAGTGATCGTGGCAACAGCCCGGAGTCGCAACATGGCGATGGCTCCTGAAGGAGGAACGTCGGTTTTCGCTCTTGGGTGGCATGGGTGCCACAGACAACCCGACTGCCCCAGCAGCACTGGCGGACAAGCCGCCAGTGGCACCCAATCGCGTGGCACAGCCGCCTCGGCTGTGCCGCATTCTCCCCAGCACAGCCGGGGGCGGCTGTGCCACATTCTCCCCAGCACAGCCGGGGGCGGCTGTGCCACATAACGGGTTCTTGGATTCCCTGTACGCTATTTCGCCGCCGGCGCCTTGAGCGTGGCGATCAGATACTCGACCGTGCTGCGGTACTTCACGTCGGGGGCGCCGGGATAGACGATCTGGCACGGCACGCCCACGCTCTGGAGCTTCTCCTGCAGTTTCACGCCGAAGTTGGCCGAATGCGTGGGGTCCTTCGCCGGCTGGCCCAGGGCGGGCGGGGCCGAGAAGGCCATGTAGATCGGCGGGTCGTCGGAGCTTACCCACTCGTAGGGCGAATACTCCTTGATCCACGGCAGGATCTTCTCGCGGCCCTGGAGAAACTGCTCGAACTGCGAGAGCTTCTTCTCTTTGTCGCCGGTGAACCCGAAGGCGTGGCCGCCGTAGGTGCTGTTCGGAGTCCACTCCTTCATCTGTTTGGGGTCGAGGGTCGTCTGAGGACCGTTGACCGCGGCGCACATCAGGCGGGTGGACTCGCGGGCGACCGGATCGTCGCTCTTGGGGTCGGCCATGTCGTCGTGGAAAGCCAGCCAGAGGCTCGAACACGCGCCGGCCGACCCGCCGGACGCCCCGATCCGCTTCTTGTCGAGGTTCCACTCCACGGCCTTGCTCCGCACGAATTGCAGGGCCCGGGCCGCGTCGTGAAGGGGCCACTCGACGGGCGGCTTCACGCCGGCCGCCTGGGCGTCCGACACGAACCGGTACTCGACCGAGACGACCGAGATCCCGGCCGCCAGGAACTCCTTGAGGCCGGCGACGCGGCTCTTGTCGCCCGCCATCCAGCCGCCGCCGTGGATATAGAACAGCAAGGGCGTAGGCTGGGCCGACTCGGCCTTCCAGAAGTCGAGCACCTGTTTGGGGTGCGTGCCGTAGGCGACGTTGGCCAGCGTAGGCTTGGGACCCGGCGGCGGAGCGGCCGGCTTGGCCGCCTTCCCCCCCTTCCCCGCCTTCTTCCCGCCAGGCTGAGCCGCCAGGCTCATGGTCCCGGCCAACGCCAACGCCACGCCGATCGCCAGCCAACGAGTCATCACGCGCGCTCTCATGCTGCCAGTCCTTTCTTCAAAGTGAAACATCGGTAGGTGTTCAGCGGAATGAAGTGCGAATAGGGGAAGGGAAAAGGGAAAGCCCTGGAAAAATGGAAAAGACAAAGAACCGTGCCCTGATCACACAATTCTGAATTGGAACCCCTTCCTCTTCTTTTTCCCTTTTTCCCCGCTTTTTCCTTTTCCCTTCTCCTCTTCCGACAACTTCATACGGCTGGAGTGTTACAAACGTCGAAATACTCCGTGGGGAGTCGCATCGTGTCGCCTACGCCAGCCCCTCCGCGATCTGCCGTTTGAGCCGCGAGGCGGTTGCGATCAACACGTCCTCCGGCACGTTCTTTCCCCAGATGATCTCCAGAGACACGTAGCCCCGGTAAGGGATCTTCTTCACCCGCCTGGCCAACGCGACCAGATTCGTATTCTTCGGATCGAGCACCTCGTCGTGGACGTGGAAGTGGCGGAGTCGGCCCTTGAGGGCGTCGAACGTTGGGTCATCCATTTCGGAATGGTTCCAAAGCGCCCCAAAATTTTCGGTCCGCACTTGCCGGAGGACCTCCGCGGCCTCGGCGGCTCCCTTGATGATGTCGTGGCCGCACTCGAGGATCGGGCACGACCCGGAGCCCTTGGCGTAGTCGCCGACCTCGTCGAAGGCCGCGGCGACCTGCCGGGCCGCCTCGGGGGTCAGCTTCCGGATGCCACCCCCGGCGAACATCCTCACCACCGGCGCCCCGAGGTCGGCCGCCAGATCGAGGTTCGCTCTGGCTGCCGCGAGGTTCTTCCTGTGGTTCTCCGCAGCCGGGGAGGCGAATTGCACCGAGGTGGCGACCGCGGCGACCTGCACCCCCTCGTCGGCAAAGAGCTTCTTGACCGAACGCCGCGTCTCCAAGGACGACGCGGACGAAATGCCATGCTTGTGGTCCGCATCAACCCGAATCTCGACACCGTCGTAGCCCGCCCGCCGGGCGAACTTGACGACCGTCTCCGTCGTCCACGTGGGGCAGACAAAGGTCATGAAGCTCAGCTTCATCGGCGAGCTTTGCACCTTGCCCGCCGTCTCGGCGGCCGACGCAAGGCTGCCCGGGCCGCGTGCGGCTGGCAGCGCCATCGGAACTGCCAGAGAGGCTGCCGCCGAACACGCCGTCTTGAGAAAGTGCCGCCGGGAGGATTCGGGGGACTGCACCATGCGTCTTCTCCTGTCGCGTTGTCACGGGGCTTTCGTTGCTTGGCCGGCTGCATTATGCGCCTCGGGCCGGGCCGCCGCAACGGGGCCGGGAACCGGCCGTTTGGCCGGCGGGGTTGTTTCTCGTGGCTCTGCGGCATGGTAGAATGCCCGCTGCCTCCACTGCCGCTGAAGTGAATCAAGATAGAAGGAAAGCGGCGACGGGTCGCCGCACTCCAAGGCTCCGCGTTCCGCTGCTTCAAGCCCGCCAACTTCAAGGAGACTTGTCATGCCGATCACACGCCGCCAGTTCGTTCGTCGTTCGACCGTTGCGGCCGCGGCCGTGGGGATGCCGATGCTGGTGGGTTCGCGGGTCTTCGGGGCCAACGACGAGATCCGCATCGCCATCGTGGGCCTGGGCGTGCGCGGCGGGGCCCACATTGCCGGCTTCGGCCCGCAGAAGGGCGTGCGGATCGCGGCCGTGTGCGATCCCGATAGCCAGCGATTGAAGGCCGCGGCCAGTTCCATCGAGGCGCGGTTCAAGGTCCGGCCCCGCGAGGTCGTCGACGTCCGCAAGCTCTTCGAGCAGAAGGACTTTGATGCCCTGACCGTGGCCACCATGCAATACTGGCACGCGCTGCCGACGATCTGGGCCTGCCAGGCGGGCAAACACGTCTACGTCGAGAAGCCGCTGGCCCATTTCATCTGGGAGGGCCGCCAGATGGTCAATGCGGCCCGAAAGTACGACCGGCTCGTCCAGATCGGCACGCAGAGCCGCTCGATCCGGGCCTACCTGCCCCTGGCTGAGTGGCTCCGGGAAGGGAACCTGGGCAAGATCCAGTACGCGACCTGCTTCGCCAACAAACCGCGACGCTCGATCGGCAAACGCAAGGAGCCGCTGCCGATTCCCGCCACGCTCGATTACGACCTCTGGTGCGGCCCGGCCCGGAAGGAGCCCATCTACCGCGACCGCATCCAGTACGATTGCAGCTTCACCTGGAACATGGGCGACGGGGAATCGTGCAACCAGGGGGTCCACGAGGTCGACGTCGCCCGGTGGATCCTGGGCTACAAGGGCCTGCCGCGCCGCACCATGAGCATCGGCGGCCGGTTCGTCTTCGACGACGCGGGCGACGTACCCAACACGCAGATCATCGTCTACGATTATCCCGAGGCGCCGATCCTCTACGAGGTCCACAACCTGCCGAAGAACAAGGAGTGCATGACGCCCGAGAAATGGAGCACCCAGCCCGATTTCAAAGGGGCCCGAGTCGGCGTCTGCGTGCAGTGCGAAGGGGGCTACACGCTGGGCACCACGGCCTACGACAACTCGGGTAAGAAGATTCGCTCGTTCCCGGGGGGCGAGGACCATTTCGCCAACTTCATCAAGGCCCTGCGGAGCGGCCGGCGCGAAGACCTCAACGCCGAAATCCTCGAAGGCCACATTTCGACGTCGATCTGCCACGTGGGCAACATCTCCTACCGGCTCGGGTCCGCCGCCCCGCTCGACCAGCAGCGCAAGCAGGTGGGCGACATGGCGTGCTGGCGCGCGATGTTCGATCGCTACGTGAAGTACCTCAACGGCCTCGGCGTCGACCCGAACACCTCGACCGTCGGCCCCTGGCTCGAATGCGATACGGAGAAGGAGTGCATCAAGGACAACCCGAAGGCCAACGAGATCGTCCGAGGTTTTTACCGCAAACCGTTCGAGGTGCCGGAGATCAAGTTGTAGACGGAGATCGGGCTGTAGGTATTGCAGCGGTTCACGTCGCCTTTCACCCAGCCACGTCGCCGGATTCCGGGAGGGCGAGGCTCCTGCCGAGCCGTTATGCACCCGCAAAGACGCAATCCGTTGCAGGCTCGGCAGGAGCCTCGCCCTACAACGAGAACCTGCTCGCAAGCAAGAACTACGCGAACCTGGAAGACCTGCTCTGACACCGGCAATCGTGCCCTGCGTCCATGGCTATCGTGGAAGGAGAGATCGGATGACGCGCCCGTTCCGGATTGGTCTGTGCCTGGTCGTCTTCTCGCTGGTCGAAGTCATACTGGCCGCCGAATCCCGCGTGCCCAAGCAGTATGAGATGCCTTTCGCCGCCAAGACGCGGGACGAGGCCCTGGCGTGGCAGGGCCGTGCCCGAGCGCGGCTATTGAAGCTTGTCGCCCGGCAGGTGCCGCGGCTTGCGACGCAGGAAGTGCCGATCGACCAAGTGCTCGGCGGGCGCGCCGCGAAGGCGAAGTGAGTCGATCGGGCACGAATACCTGACCGTTTGACGCTCCGGAGAAGCCCACGGGTTGCAACCCGTGGGCTTGGCACGTCGTCAAGTCTTTCCTTCACGATCCCCGACATCACACCCCGAACGCACTCACGCGGGCGGCGGCTCCTGCGGCGGCGCGTCGGCAACCGCCGCCGGTTCGCTCTGCTGCGGCGGCTCGTTGGCGGGCACCGGCGTCTCGCTCGGGGCCGGCGGCGCGGGCGGCGGTGGCTCCGCCGGAGGTGCCGCCGCGATCTCGTCGTCGGAGGTGAACATCGCTCCGGCCGCGAAGAAGATGCAGACCGCCCCGGCCGCCAAGGCGAACCAGAGCCACATCGGGGTCCAGCGGTGGACCTGGGCCGCCAGCCAGTCGGCCCGGGTCACGGAGATCACCTTCTGAGGATCCGTCGCGGAGCGGAAATCGCCGCGCGTGCGGACCTCCTTACGGTCGTCGATCTTCATCAGCACCTTTTCGAGGTCGGCCTCCGAGTAGATCGTGACGTGCTTCTTCGCGTAGCCCTTGTCTTCCACGCGCAGGCCGTTCTTCAGCCGGGCGCGGACGTTGCCGAGAGCGATCGCGTCGTCGGAGTCCATTCCCAACTGGTCGACGATTTCTCCCCACCTCGGCAACGCAACGCGTTGGACCGGTTCCTTGACCAGATCGGCCCCTTCGCCGAGTTCGATCGTGGCGGGCATGCCGTCGACGTAGGGCGGGTACTGGTCGATCGTCGCCCCGCTCAACAGCGCCCCGAAGAACATGCCGACGCCCAGCATCAGGAACGAGATGAAACTCTGCGCGCTGGCCTTCAAGTCCTGCGGCGCCTTCTTATCCACGTAGATGTAGGCCCCGACGAACACGAAGCAATACGCAAAGCCGTGCAATAGCAACCCCAGGATAATGAGCGGGAAGCTCACCGTGGCAAACAACAGGGACCGGACCGCCCAGGCCGCCATCCCGAGAACCAGCACCGTCCGCAGGCCCATCGTGGCGATGAACCAGGGCATGGTCGACATCACGAAGATCTCGCTCACCTGCGCGATCGCTTGCAGGGCGGTCGGCGCGGGAAGGTCCTTCTCCGACAGCATCAGGTTGCAGCCGGCGAAGTAGAAGGAGGCAGGGATGACGATCAAGAAGGCGCAGACGACGAAGAGCAGGAACGACGGCTCTTTGAGCAACTGAAGGGCCTTGAACCCGAACACGTCGCCCTTGGCCGCTTCGCCTTTCTTGGGCGGCGTGTGAGGAAGCGTGAAGCAGTAGCCGGCCAACACGAGTTCCATGGCCCCGGCCACGAAGAACAACCACGGGTTGGTCTCCCCCAGGACGACGCCCACGACCAGGCTCGCGCAGATCCAACCGATCGTGCCGAAGACCATGATGCGCGGGAACTTGTCCGGATTGTCGATGTTGCGGAACGTGAGCGAGTTGGCCAGGGCCAGCGTCGGCATGAAACTGAAGGTGTTCACCAGAAGGCACGCGTAGAGCCACTGGAAGTGAGACTGGAAGCCTGCCGTCACTAGCGCCAGCCCGCCGACGACGTGGAGAAAACAGAGCACCCATTGCGTCGGGAAGAGCCGATCGGCCACGGGACCCACGAACAGCGGGGCGAAAATCGCCCCCAACGCCGTCGTCCCCATGAGCATCGCGCCCTGCGTTCCCGAGAACATGAGCCCCTTCACGCCGTAGGTGGCGACCGCGACCCACCATGCAGCCCACACGAAGAACTGCATGAACATCATGGCGGAAAGCCGCGTGCGGAGATACTTGGTTCCGAACAGCATCGCAACACTCCTTGGAGGAACGACGGACAAAAGGGGGACTACTTCGCCCCGGCCGCTTCGGCCACGACCGGCTCGACGGCCTCGGCCCAGATGCGGTAGCCCTTGGGGCTCAAGTGGAGCAGGTCCGGCATGATCTCCTTGGAAAGCGTGCCGTCCTTCTCAAGGAATTTTGGACCGATGTCCAGGTAACGAACCGCCTTCCCGTCGCCGATCTTCGCGAGCAGGTCATTCGTCTTCCCGACGACCTGGCGGAGATGGTCCTGGGCGTTCGGCCCGCGCGGGAAGATCGCCAGCACGAGGACCTTGGTCTGCGGCAGGTCCTTGCGGAGCTTCTCGACGATCGCCTTGACGCCCGCGGCGATTTCCTCGGGCTTGAAGCCGTGGCTGTTGTTGGTGCCGATCATGATCACGGCGAGCTTGGGGTAAATACCCTTGATATTCCCGTTCGCCAGACGCCAGAGGACGTGCTGCGTCTGGTCGCCGCTGATCCCCAGGTTCACGGCGTTGCGCTTGCCGTAGAACTCGTTCCAGACGTCCTTGCCGGCCCCTTCCCAGCCCTGGGTGATCGAGTCGCCGATGAAGATCAGATCGACCTTTCCTTCCTTCACGCGGGCGTTCATGCGGTCCTGACGCTGGGTCCACCAGGCGTCCTTGCGCGGCACGGGAACGACCGTGGCGGGAGCCTTGTACGCCTGGTCGGGAGTCTCCGCCGCCTTCTCGACCTTGGGCAACTTCGAGACCTGGGGCTTTGCCGGAGTCTTGGGGGCCGCCTTCGTTTCGACTTTCGGCGGCTGTGCGACCGCAGGCTTCTCCGTCGCTTTGGTCTTCTGCGGGGCCTTGGCCGGCTCCGCAGCCTTGCCCTTCTCGGCGGTCTTGGCCGGCTCGGCGGCTTGGCACTGGGCCGGCGCTGCCACCGTGACCTTGGCCCGGCGACCACACCGTTTGGCAAACGATTCGCCGGCCAGCAAACCGAAACCGATCGCCGCAACCAACAACCCCAACCAGATCACGCGCGAGCGCCGCATCTTGGATTCTCCTTCCAAAGTCGCTTGGGACAGACTGCGCAAGACGCGCTTCCTTATAGCCTCGGTGCCAGGGGATTGCAACTATTTGGGAAATTGGGGGGGATGGGAAGATCACTAGATAGGGTGGTATGACCATAGACCGAAGGAAGCGGACCCGGGGTGAAGGGCGGAAAGGGAGTTTCCATCGCTTTTCAGGCTTCACGCGACGCACGGAGGGAGCCAACGGCGGGCAAGCCCGCCCGCTACGCGGGGATTGTCTTGAAACCCGAACCTCCGATCTCCAGTCTCCGATCTTCGATCTCCGGCCTCACCCGCCTCGACGAGGACGTCGATCGGGGGCGGCATAACGACAGATCAGGGCCTGGCGCACGAGATCGGCGAGGCTCTTGGCTCGCATTTTCACACGGACGCTCGCCCGGCGGACTTCGATCGCCCGCACGCTTCGTCCCAAGGCCGTTGCCACCTCCTTGTTCGACATGCCGCCGACGAGCATGTCGAGGACTTGACGTTCCCCTGGGGTGAGGCGGGCCATGCGTCTGCGAATCCTGGCCGCCATGACCCGTTCCTCCCGGTGCTCGGCATCCCATGCCACGGCCTCGCGCAGGGCTGCCGCGAGCGGTTCCCCCTCGCATGGCTTCTCCAGGTAGTTCAACGCCCCGGCCCGGATTGCCTCCACCACGACCGAAACCTCGCTTCGCGCCGAAACCAGGATCACGGGCAGATGGACGCCTTGTTCCGCCAGCTTGGAGAACAACTCGCCCGGGCTCCAGCGAGGAACCCCCGGGTCGATGGCCAGACACCCGCGCCGTGAAGAATCGACCGCTTGGAGGAACTCCTCGCCCGAGGGGTAGAATTCAGCCCGCCACCCGGTGGACCTCACCACCCGTCTGAGCGTATGAGAGAAACCGGGATCGCGATCCACGACGAACACCGTCGGCTCC
>CAYSGY010000150.1:0-11044 GCA_964430315.1 uncultured Planctomycetaceae bacterium | reverse complement strand
GACGACCGCGCGGTCGTCGATTGCCTCGGCGACCGGCCGATCAAAGAAATCACGGCCCTGTTCACCACGGTGGGCTTCAGCTCGCCGCCGAGTTGGATCAAGCCGTACCGCGTGCTCTCCAACGGCGAGCAGTTCCGCTGCGACCTGGCGAGGGCGCTGGCGGGAGGATGCAAAGCGGAAACCGGAGAGCCGAAAGCGGAAGCGAAGGTTGTGGATCGAGATCAGACGCATGGACAATCCGACCCCCGCTTTCGACCTTCGGCTTTCGGCTTTCCGCTCGTCGCCTTCGACGAATTCACCAGCGTGGTCGATCGGAACGTGGCCCGGATCGTCTCCGCGGCGATTGCCAAAGGGGTCCGGTCGGGCCGGATCGGGTGCCGCTTCGTGGCCGTCACGTGCCACTACGACGTGACCGAGTGGCTCGCGCCCGACTGGGTCATCGACATGGCCTCGTCGACGTTTTCCCGGAGGTGTCTTCCACGACCGGAAATCCACCTTGAGATCTTTCGTTGCCGGCGGCGTGTCTGGCGGATGTTTGCGCGCCATCACTATTTGAGCGGTTCCATGGCCCGGGCAGCGCGGTGCTTCCTGGCCCTGTGGGAGGGCTCGCCCGTGACGTTCTGCGCGACGATCCCGATCCTCGGCCGGCGAGGCCACTGGCGGTTCACGCGGATCGTGACCCTGCCCGACTACCAGGGCGTGGGCATCGGCACGGCCGTGCTCGAGGCGGTGGCCCAACTGCACCGCCGCGACGGAGACCGGATCAACGTGACCGCGAGCCATCCGGCCATCGTGTCCCACTGCCGCCGCTCGCCGCAGTGGCGCGCCGTGAGCGTGAAGCGGACCGGCTCCGCCAGCGCCCGGCGTTTCAAACCCAGCTATCGCGGCTCCGGCGGCCGCGCGGTGGTGTCGTTTGAGTACGTGGGAGAATAGGGGGCAGGGGTCGGGGGTCAGGGGTCAGGGTTCAGGACTTCCGACGGACATCTTCGGCAACTGCGAGGCCGCCGCGCACGGATGACCCCCCTCTCCCGTTGGACGGGAGAGGGGCCGGGGGTGAGGGCGGTCGTGCTGTGCCGAAGTGCCGAGAAATCGCCGTCTCTTCGTGCCACTCGCCCTCACCCTAACCCTCTCCCAAAGGGAGAGGGGACGAATGAACCGACACGCTCTCACTCCCAACTCCCAACTCCCAATCTCCGACCTCCGACAAAGGAAAGCCATGTCCCGACGCGGCCGGCCTCCGGTGCTCGATCACGTCAAGAAGCGGGAGATCCTGGCGATCCTCACCGTGGGATGCAGCCGGCGCACGGCGGCACGGTACGTCGGCTGTGCGGCGGCGACCATCCAGAACACCGCCGACCGGGACCCCGAATTCGCCGCGCAGCTCCATCACGCCAACCACGCGGCGGAGATCGAGTACGCCAAGAGCATCAAGAAGGCGGCCAAGAAGGAGCAGTATTGGCGGGCCGCGGCCTGGGCGCTGGAGCGGCTCAATCCGGAGGATTATGGCAAGCGGTCGCCCGGCAAGCTCACGCCCGAGGAGGTGCGGACATTGCTCACGCGGCTCACCGAAATCCTGCTCGACGAAGTGCCCGTCGCACGGCGGCGGAAGCAGATGCTCAAGCGGTTCGATCGTCTCCTGGCCAGGATCGAGCCTGCCGTGGAACCGCCGCCGGAGAACGGCCATGATGATGAGTCGTGAGACGGCCTGCTTTGGCGACGGCCCGGAGCCGGCGTGGCTGGTGGACGTGCTCAAGGAGTCCTGCCGCGAGTTTGCCCGGCGGCACGGCCAGGCCCGGCGCCTGGCGGCTGCCCGGGTCGGGCCCTCGAAGTTCCTGACGTGGGCCCGGCGTCATCTGCCGCAGCACTTCGCCAAGCCGCCGTCCAGGATGCACGTCTGGCTGGCCTCCCGGCTCGACGCCATGGCCCAGACGCGCGGCGTCAAGCTCAATGTGCTCGGCCCGCGCGGCGGGGCGAAGTCGACGCTGGTCACGCTGGCCTACGTGCTGCGGGCCGCCGTGGAGGGATGGGAGCCCTACGTCTGGATCGTCTCCGACACGAAGCCGCAGGCGCACGCCCATCTGGAGAACCTCAAGACCGAACTGGCCGACAACGCCCAACTGGCCGCCGAGTATCCTGCCGCGGCCGGACGCGGCCCGGTGTGGCGCGGCGGGGCCGTCCAGCTCAACAACGGCGTGCGGGTCGAAGCCTTCGGCACCGGGCAGCGGATCCGCGGCCGCCGCCACCGCGAGAACCGGCCCACGCTGATCGTCTGCGACGACCTGGAGAACGACGGCCATATCGTCTCCGCCCTCCAGCGCGAGCACTCGCGCACCTGGTTCCACGGGACGCTCCTGAAGGCCGGCACGCCCCGGACGAACGTCGTCAACCTGGCGACCGCGTTGCACCGCGAGGCCCTGGCCGTGCAACTCCATCGCACGCCCGGCTGGACCTCGCGGATCTTCCAGGCCGTGGTCCGCTGGCCCGACGCCATGTCGCTCTGGGAACAGTGGGAGGGCCTCTACGCCGCCCCCGAGAACCCGGACGCCCGGCGCAACGCCCGCTCGTTCTACGAGGAACACCGCGACGAAATGGACGCCGGCGCCGTCGTCCTCTGGCCCGAGCACGAGGACCTCTACACCCTGATGTGTATGCGGGCCGAGAGCGGCCGGGGCGCGTTCGAGCGGGAGAAGCAGAACTCGCCGATCCAGCCGGAGTTGTGCGAGTGGCCCGAGTCGTGCTTCGACGAGACGATCTGGTTCACCGACTGGCCGGCGGACCTGGTCGTCAAGACGCTCGCACTCGATCCGAGCAAGGGAAGTGACGCGCGGCGGGGCGACTACTCGGCCTACGTCCTGCTCGGCATGGACCGGCGCGGCGTGCTCTACCTGGAGGCCGATCTGGCCCGGCGCCCGACCCCGCAGATGGTCGCCGACGGCGTGGAACTCTACCGCCGCTTCCGGCCCGACGCCTTCGGCGTCGAGGCCAACCAGTTCCAGGAGCTTCTCGGCTCAGAGTTTGAGGCCGAGTTCCATCGGCAAGGCATTCTGGGTGCGCGGCCCTGGCTGGTCGATAACCGGGTGAACAAGCAGGTGCGGATCCGCCGCCTCGGGCCGTATCTGGCCTCGCGCCGCTTGCGTTTCAAAGCCGGCTCGCCCTCGACCAGTCTGCTGGTGGAACAACTCCGCACGTTCCCCGTCGGCGACCACGACGACGCCCCCGACGCCGCGGAAATGGCCCTCCGCCTGGCCGCCGAACTGCTCCAGCAGCGCACGCCGTCCGACGGATTGGGCAACCGGCTGCGACTGGAGTGATGAATGATGAATGATGAGGGATGAGGGATGAGGGATGAAGCCTCCCCGATCTGGGTCCCCTCTCCCTTTGGGAGAGGGTTAGGGTGAGGGCTTCTGTGCACGAGTACATTTCCTCTCGCCACAAGCCAATCAGGAGCATCTCTGTGAACACCAAAGAGCACGAACACCCCGGGGCCGCAACGTTCGATTCCGGGCCATCGTCGCCCCTTCCCGCCGATCGCCGGTTGTCGCCATGGGAGCAGCGTTTGCTCGAGACCCTTGGGGACCTCTGGGACAACTACGTCGATCCGGCCGAGGCCCTGTACGACGCCGACGGCACGCGCTGGTCCGAACTGGGCGACGGACTCTCGGGGATCGCCGGCGTTCCTTTCGCCACGGAGCAGCAGCTCCGCGAGATCCGCGATCAATGCCGGACCCTGGCTGCCGTGAACGAGTTCGCCATCAACGGCCACGAGAACCGGATCAGCTACGTGGTCGGGAGCGGCCATGTGTACCGCGTGACCGCCAAGACCGGGTCCGAATCGGCCGCTGCCCTGGCGCGGGAAGTCCAGCGGCTCCTCGATGAGTTCGTCCGGACCAACCATTGGCACAAGCGCCAGCAGGAGATCGTGCGGCGCCGCGACCGCGACGGGGAAGTCTTCTTGCGGCTATTTGTCGGGGAAGACGGTGCGACCCGGGTCCGCTTCGTCGAGCCGTCGCAGGTCGCCACGCCGCCCCGCCTGGCCAATGATCCCTCGGCCAGCTTCGGCGTCCAGACCGAGCCCGACGACGTGGAGACCGTGCGCGGATACTACGTCGACGGCCGGTTCGTCGAGGCGGCCCTGATCCAACACCGCAAGGCCAACGTCGACGCCAACGTGAAGCGCGGCCTGCCGCTGTTCTATCCGGTCGGCAAGAACCTCCGCCGGGCCGAGAAGCTCTTGAGGAACATGAGCGTGGTGGCGGGGATCCAGTCGGCAATTGCGATCATCCGCAAGCACGGGGCGGGCACGCGGAGCACGGTGCAGCAATTCGTGCAGGGCCAGGCCGACGCCGCCGTCACCAGCCAGGCCACGGGACGTACCAGCCTCTTCCAGCGTTACGCCCCGGGCACCATCCTCGACGCCTTCGCCGGCACCGACTACCAGTTTCCCGCCGCCTCGATCGATGCGGCCCGCTACGTCGTCGTGCTCCAGGCGGAGTTGCGGGCGATCGCCTCGCGCCTGGTCATGCCCGAGTTCATGCTCACCAGCGACGCCTCGAACGCCAACTACTCCTCGACCATGGTGGCCGAGGGCCCGGCCGTGCGCATGTTCGAGCGCTTGCAGCACGAGATGATCGAAGACGACCTGGAACTGCTCTCGCGCGTGGTCCGCGCGGCCGTCGACGCCGGGCGCCTGCCGCGCGAAGCCCTCTCGGAGGTGGACATTGAAGGCATCCCCCCGTCGCTCGCCGTGCGCGACCGCCTCAAGGACGCCCAGGCCGACCAGATCCTCGTGCGCAACGGGGCCATGTCGTCGCGAACGATGTCTGTACGTCACGGCCTTGACGCCGAAAACGAGCAACGACTGATGGGCGACGACAAGGTGTCAGGAAACGACATTGGCGTCAAAGGGTCGTCTCGCTAGACTGTCGCTGGCGTGCCACCGCGAATGCAGGTCCCGCTTCGATGGGCCCCGCAGGGGGGCACCGAAAGCTCCGCTTTCGGTGTCGCGCAGCGACAAGAGGCATCGTTGCGTTGGCCAAGGCATACGTCTTGTGCCTCCGGCACCCCGCGTCTTGTGCCTCCGGCACCCCGATAGCCGGAGCTATCGGGGCCACCCCGCGCGAAACCATTTGCCGGACACGGGGTTTATTCCTTTGGCCGAGTGCCCGGTTACCTGAGTGGTCCGTCGGTTTCCATGGTGCCAGAGGATGGACATGTGCGATCGCAGTTTGTGCTTGCCTCCGATTGTCGCGTTAGCCATGGGTCTGCCCTTCGTTGTCGCCCAACCGCTCGGCGCGACAGAACGAGTCGCTACGAAGCCCAACATCATCTTCATCCTCGCTGACGACCTTGGCTGGGGCGATCTGCGCTGCTACGGGCATCCGTATGCACAGACGCCGAATCTCGACAAGCTCGCCAGCGAAGGCACTCGCTTCACCCAGTTCTACGCCACAGGCGTAACCTGCTGCCCCGCGCGCACGGGGCTGATGACGGGCCGGTTTCCGGCGACATTTCAGAAGTACCCTGCAAGCGGCGGCTTCGCAGGCCGCATAACCGTCACCGAATTGCTCAAGAAGCACGGGTACGCTACGGCACACTTCGGCAAGTGGCACATCGGACCGGAAACGAGATCCGGCACCTACGGCATCGATGTTGTCGGCTCCACCGAGGAGGGCGTGAGGGGAGCCAAGAAGAAGCAGAAGCGCGACGAGGCGACGTCTGTCCGTGGCCGCGATGCCCCCATGTATGATCAGGCCATCCGCTTCATCGAGCGGCACAAGGACGGACGGTTCTACGTCAATATTTGGCACCACATCCCCCATCATCCCGTGAATCCGTCCCGGGCCGTTGTCGACGCATTCGGCCCACTGGAAGTGGACGAGTCAAGGTTCAGCCCGCAGATGGCGGAGAGGTTCGCGATTTGCAGAAAGCTCGGCGGCGATGTCAGCTCCCACATGCAAGCGTACCTCGCCGAAGTCAGGGCGTTGGACGCCGAAATCGGCGCGTTGCTCCGGCGGCTCGATGAACTGGGGCTGAGCGAGAACACGCTCATCGCGTTCTCCAGCGACCAGGGCCCCGCGCCCATCCGCGAATCGCTCGGCGAACCGGGCGAGAAGGAGAATCGCAAGAAGCCGAACAAGGAAGGCGGCCACGACACTGTGGACATCCGCCTCAACGCGATGGGCAGCACCGGCCCATTCCGCGGCGGCAAGCACGACCACCACGAGGGCGGCGTGCGCGTGCCGTTCATGGTCCGCTGGTCCGGCCATGTGCCGGCCGGGCGTGTGGATGAAACCTCCGTCCTCAGCGGCGCAGACTGGCTGCCAACCGTCTGCGCCGTCACGGGCGTGAAGGTCCCTTCCACCGACTTCGATGGCGAAGACGCGTCCGCGGCGTGGCTGGGCCAAGACTTCAATCGCACAAAGCCGCTCTTCTGGAAAACCTGCAGTCCGAACAGTGATCCCGCCATTCGCATCGGCAGTTGGAAGCTGCATGCGGCCCGGGGCAAGAAAGGTGAGGTCGAACTCTACGACCTCGCCACCGATCCCGGTGAGACCAGCAACCTCGCCGCGAAGAGGCCCGATCTCGTTCAGCGGTTCTCCGATCAACTTGCCGCCTGGACTGCCACACTGCCGAAGTCCTACGACCACGGCGATGCGAAGCGAAGGGAAACAGGCGCGCGGTCTGCACGCTTGGACCAATAAGCGCGCCTGTCCGTGCGCCGTGAATGCGTGGGTGCTTCAGCGGGCGGAGGTCCCGCCTGGAAAGGGTCGCAGGGTGGCACCGAAAGCTCCGCTTTCGGTGTCGCGCAGCGACAAGAGGCATCGTTGCGTTGGCCAAGGCATACGCCTTGTGCCTCCGGCACCCCGATAGCCGGAGCGATCGGGGCCACCCCGCGCTCCGGTCGTCGGCTTTGAGCTCCCTCCCGTCACCCGTGGTCCCAGGAGTCGATCTGGGCGCGCAACTCCTCCTTGGAAAGTTCTGCTTGGGGGATCGGCGGGGCGATGGGCAAGGCGCCTTCGTCGTCGGGCTGGTCCTGCGCGACGTGGTCGACTTCGCGTTCGAGGGCTTCGAGCCATGCGGGGACCTCGAAGCCCACGCCGCTCGGCTCGGCGGTAAACGCGTCCAACTCCCGCAGGAGGGAGGCGAACGAGACCGGCTCGCATCCGTTGCGGAGTTCCTCCACGGCGGGCCGGACCAGGGCGCAGAGCCGATCCACGGCCAACGGCTGCACGAACCGCTGCCCGATCCGATCGGCGACGGTGCGCAATCGCACCCCGTACTGCAAGGCCAGTTGATCGAAACGCCGGACGTGCTCGTCGGCGATTTCCGACGTGCGTGCGGCGAGGGCCTCGCGCCATCGCCGGGCCGCCCCGTCGCGGCCGCACTGGACGAGCACTTCATGGGCCAGCAGCACCGGCTTGAGGCTCCACGCCACGCGCTCGTAGCTCGCCTCGATGCGGAGGAAGTCCAGGAGGACGTAGAGCATTTCCCCGCGGTCCGACTGCGTGGTCGTGCTGTTGTAGTCGAGATACTCCGAGTAGTTCTCGACGACCGCTTCCAGGCAGAGTTCCAGCCAGCGGACCGCGTCGGCTCGAGGCAGCGGACCGTCCAGGTCGTCCAGCAAGCGTGCGGGGCCTTCCTCCTCGGATTCCTCCAGGGCCCGGAGGTACGCATCGGCCCCCTCGTGCAGGATCGCGCGCAACTTGCCGTAGGTGGTCAGCAGGCGTTGGGTGAAGAGGTCGTGGCCGTATCGCTCGATGAACCCGCGGAGATCGCGCCACGGGGCTTCGTCGGCGACCAGGTCGAGCACGGAGACTCGCACATTGCGGCTGTGGCTGACCCAGCATTTCAAGAGGACCTCGATGGGCCGTTCCAGCCGATCGATGAGTTTCTGGTCCGCGGCATCGCCCCGCTGCCGGCCGCGGCGGCGGGCCGGTGGTGAGGCGATCGCGCATTGGAGCACCCCCCGGGCCGCGATCTCGAAGAGCCGGTCGAACTCGGTCACGGGCGCCGGGCCGACCGGATGGTTCCGCTCCATGCGCTGGATCGTCTTCAGCAGTTCGCCCGTCTCCCGGATCAGGCCTCGACGCGGCAAGGCCGCCAGGAGCCTACGGAGCACCTGAAGCAGATTGCGCGACTGGGCGATCCGCTGCGGATTGCCTCCCCGGGCCAAGGGCAGGTACAAGAGCGGCTGCTTCGCCAGCGCCTGGCGGAGCCGCGGCCAAACGCCGCGGGCGAACTCCGTCTGCCCGGCATACAGGGCCCGGAGCACGCGCTGGGCCAGAAGTTCCCAATCGCTTCCCGGGCGCTCCGGCGGCTCGCGCTCGGTGACGGTTGCGATCAGCCGGGCGGCGTCGGCGGCCTCGAGACTCGCGGCAAGGATCCGCTCCATCAAGGTTTCCTTGATCGAGCGCCGCTGATCGAACTCCAGGAGCGACTCATGGGTGCCGCTCGGGGCCGGAATCGGGTAGCGGTACACCGCCCGGAGAAGCTCGACCAGGCCGTCGCGCCAACGGCCGGCCTGCGCCGCGTAGGCCAACAAGGCCTCGTCCCGGCCCGGGTCGGCATCGCGGGATTCCGTCGACCAGACCGCCGTCTTCTCCCACATCCGCACCACGGTGACGAGAAAGGCCAATCGCTGGCTGATCCGTTCCGCCTCAAGGGCCAGCTCGAAGTCGGTGGCGGGAGCGAGGCCCTCGATCATCTCGCCCTCAAAACCGTCGTCGGCCGTATCGCGATAGATCACGTCTTCGTAGGCGGCGCTGTACAGCCCGTCGGACGCGTCGTCTTCGTCCTCAAGCGGCTCTTCCATCTCCTCCGGGGATGAAGAGAGCGCAGCCTGTCCGCCAAGCTCCAGTTGCGGCACCTGCCAATACGATTCCGCATTGGCTTCGAGATAGTCGAGGATCCGCCGCACGGTCGGCCAGGGATCGCCGCGGACGGCGTGGCCGGAGGGGGCGGGCCGCGGCTCCACAAGCGTTTGCATCCAGCGCTGGATCATCTCGTGGAAGGAGTACTTCCCTTCCGCCAAGGGGACTTCCTCGGCCTGGCTGAGCCAGTGGACCAACAGGGCCATGGCAGCCACCAGATCGTGCTCGTCGAGGAGGGCCTCGACCAGGAGGGCATACGCCTTCGGGGACCGGAGTTCCTCGACATGCTCGCGCCAGAAGCCGACGTTTCCGGACGCGGTACCCGCTCGATGCCACGCGCCCAACGCCTCGGCCACCTGGCTCGACGATTGCCAGGCCTCGATCCCTCCGAAGCCCGCCACCTCGCTGACGTCGGTGCTGGCGAACTGGTCCCACCACACGGCGAGTTCCTGCATGCCCGCCGAGAGCCGCTCCCCCAACCCCTGATCGCCGGCCGCGGAAGCCTTGCTCCGGAGTCTCGCGTAGAGGGCGAAGATCTCCTCGAGGAGCTCGATCAGTTCGTCGATCCGGCTGTCGTGGACGCTGTCCTCCACGGCGGAGGAACGGCCGTACTGACCGCCGAATCCGAGGATGCTCCAGGGGTCCACCAGGGCCCCGCACTCGATGGCGCGGCGCAGCCAGTCCTCGATCTCGGGGAGAAAAGCTGCGGACTGGGCAATCGATCCGCGATCCAGGGCGAGACGAGCGGAGGAGAGGCGGCAGTCGATTTCACACCGCATTCGTGCCGACGCGACCGGCACGACCGCGGCCTGCCGGGCGGCGTCGCCGGTGTAGCCCATCCGGGCGAAGAGCCGGGCCAGGGAGACGTGCTGCAACTGCTGCGCCCGCCGACGCGCCAGACTCTGATTCAAATGCTGCCGGACGCCGCCGAAAGGCTGCCGCAGCGTCTTGGCCTCGGCCCGCAGCCGCTCGGCGTGCACACCGCCCAGCCGCCCCAGAAGCCGCTCGTAGAACGCATCGCGGTAGGCCGCGATCCGGCCGACCAGGACGGTCAGCGTGGTCGATGAGTCGTGGGCGTCGGGGCCGTCTCCGCTCACCCCCGAGCCCATCAGCATCGTGCAAGCCAGCACGGCCGCGGCCTCGAAGAGGGCTTCCTTCCGGGCCAGGTCGTCGCGCTTGGCGATACGGCTCAGGAGCCCGTCGAGCGTCACTTGCTGCAGGACGAAGCGGCGATAGTGGCCGCGGTTGTCGATCAAATGCAGGTCCCAACTGCCGAAGTGGTTGTTCGGCCGGCGATTAACCGGATGGTCGAAATCGTAGGCCCGCGGATCGACGGCCAACTCATCGAGCAGGTCGATTTGGAAACAGGCCTGACGCAGCAGGTCGGCGTCGGTCGAGCGGAGGATTTCCAGGGCCAAGGCGATCAGATCGTGGTAGCAGCCGCAGGCCACCCCCGCGTCGCGGACATAGAGCGGGATGGGGCGGACCCATTCGTGATCGTACGGCTGCATCTTCTGCGACGAGCGGAGCACGGCAACGGGCCGGTAGCCGATGAAATCGTTCAATCGCCGGATCGCTCCGCTGACGATCCGCTCCGTCTCGTCCCACGGCCCGCCCATGGCCAGCACCGCCTCGCACACCCGCCCCAGGAAGAACGGCTGGAAAAGCGAGACGTCGGTCTGATGGAAGAGCAGGTCATGGTGGAAGCGGAGGTAGGCCGGGAGGGTCTCGTCGAACACCAGCCTCAAGACGGCCTCGGCCTGGTCCCGTTTGCCGAAGGCCTCGACCTGACTCCCCAGTTGCTCCAGCCCGGCGCGGAGCACCCCCGCGAGGGTTCGCCAAGTCGGCCCCGCCGTGGGCCCGGCCTCTGCGGCGATCTGGCCGAACAGGGCATTCACCGCCCGAAGGAACTTGGGGTCCGGCGTCCCGGCCGAGAAGTTGAGGTAACCCGCAATTTCCTGGACGAGCTTGGAACGGTCGGTATGAAGTGGGTCGCGTGTCATTCCCCCATCTTAGACGGGCACGGGAACGTGGTCCAGCGCTGCGGAATCCCATCTTATGAGGGATACCCACCGGCACGGTCTCCTCCCGGTCGCTTTTCTGGTGTCTTTTGCACCCGGCCGCTAGTATGATGGAATCAGAGACTATCCGGCACCGCCAACTAGCACAGCCAT
>CAYSGY010000149.1:0-11047 GCA_964430315.1 uncultured Planctomycetaceae bacterium | reverse complement strand
TGCCTACTGCCTACTGCCTACTGCCTACTGCCTACTGCCTACTGCCTACTGCTTTCAGGAGCACCACAATGATCAACGTCGGAATCGCCGGTATCGGATTCATGGGGATGATCCACTACCTGACCTACCAGAAGCTGAAAGGGATCCGGGTCCGGGCGATCTGCGAGCAGGATCCGCAGCGGTTGGCCGGGGATTGGCGGTCGATCAAGGGGAATTTCGGTCCTTCGGGCCGGAGGATGGACCTGGAGGGAGTCGCCCGCTACTCGAACCTGGAGGACCTCTGCGCCGATCCCGAGTTGGACGTGATCGACGTCTGCCTGCCGCCGGCCCTCCACGCCGACGTGGCGGTCGCGGCCTCGCGGGCCGGCAAGCACGTCTTCTGCGAGAAGCCGATCGCCCTGACGCCGGCCGACGCCGACCGCATGGTCAAGGCCGCCCAGAACGCCGGCAAGCTGCTGATGATCGGCCACGTGCTCCCCTTCTTCCCGCAATTCCGGTTCGCCTATCAGACGATCGTGTCGGGCAAGTACGGCAAGGTGATCGGCGGGTACTTCAAGCGAGTGATCTCCGATCCCGTGTGGATGCGCGACTTCTACGACTTGGCGGTCTGCGGCGGTCCGATGCTCGACCTCCACATCCACGACGCCCACTTCATCCGCCTGCTCTTCGGGATGCCGAAGACGGTCCGCACGGTCGGGCGCATGCGGGGCGAGGTGGCCGAACTGTTCACCTCGCAGTTCACGTTCGAGGACCCGGCGCTGTTTGCCACGGCCACCAGCGGGGCGATCAACCAGCAGGGCCGGCCGTTCACCCATGCCTACGAGATCTACCTCGAGCGCGCCACGTTGCTGTTCGACTCGGGCATGGGCAGGCCCGACGCGAGCATCCCCGCCACCGTGCTGACCCACGACGGCCGCGTGCTGCGTCCGAAGCTCGGCTCCGGCGACCCGGTCGACGGCTTCGCGGGGGAAATCCAAGAAGTCCTCCGCTGCGTCCGCTCGAACACGCCCTCGGCCCTTCTCGACGGCAAACTCGCCCGCGACGCCGTCGTCCTCGGCCACCGCCAAACCCAATCGCTCGTGAGGTGCCGCGAGGTGAAGGTCTGAAGGGATCGCTGCATCGGCCCCCTATCCCTCCGCGAGAGGGCCAGGGTGAGGGCCGTTGGCTGGTACGCGCTGAGCCTCTGCGAAGGCCGTGGTGGATCGACCGAAACTTCCCACGCCCGTCGAAGACTCCGGGCGTGCCACCCGACCCGGGATGGCGAGGCTCCTGCCGAGCCGTGCATCCCGGAAGACGCTTGCTCATTGCCGTCCTGCAAGCTCCTTCAGACCCGATGGCCGCTCCGCCCGCTGACTGAGCAGGGGCAGGAGGTCCTCGATCGGTTCGGTGGCCGGGCCCGGACGTTCCTCGTCACCGGGCTGGTCGTACGCGTCGAGCCCTTGGGCGACGGTGCCCGGGGCTGAACCACGCGAAGCCCCGGCGAGCCACCACCGGGCAATCGCCTCGCGCCGCCCCAGCCACCCGACGTTGGGCTCCATGGCCGCCATGCCGGCTGCCTCGGGCAACTCGTCGGGTTGCGCAGCCGCGCCCGCGGATAAGCTGCCGTCGACAGCGATCCAATCTCGCGTGATCGTGGCAGGGTCCGCTGTAGCGAACGCCCTCGGGGGCGTTCCAAGAAACGCCATGGAGATCGCAACTCCGCTGCCAGGAACGCCACCGAGGGCATCCCCTGCGGTCCGTGCCGTGGTCGCGCAGAATCCTGCAAGGGCATCCAGGCCCATGGGCAACGCGTTGGCGGTACGGGTTTGCGGGCCGGTGCTCGTCACCGTGACCTTGAACGTCTCCGTGTCGGTGGAAACGCCGTCGCTCACCGTCACCCGCACCAGGAACTCGCCTGCCAGACCGCTGCGCGGACGGATCGTGAGCACGCTGCCTTGCAGGCTCAGGGTCACGGCGTCGGCGGGGATTCCCAGTGCGGCGGGCCGGGCATCATGCAGGAGGCGGGGATTGGCCCAATAGTCGGCGTTCAGGGTCGCCAGCAGCGGGCTGGAACGCATGCTCCCGGTCCACAGGTGCAGCTCGCCGTTGGGGAGGATGTAGTACGACGTGCCGCCGCTGCCCCGCAGCCATTTCTCCTGCGATCCACGGAGGTTCTGCAGGTAGTTGCCGGTCGTGTACAACCCCAGTCGCTGGTCGAGGTCGTAGGCTTGGCCGGGCAGCGTGTTCGACGGAAGGACCGCGGCGGTGAAGGTGAGACGGTCCCCCTCGGCATCGGTCGCGCGGAGCGACACGGTGATCGAGTCCTGGCCCAAGGGCATCGTGCGGTCGCTCAACGCAGCGAGCGTCGGGGCCGTGTTCACGGTGTGGCCGAGCGTCAGGGAGTAGGCCCCGGTCTGCCTGCCGGAGTACGCCTTGACTTCCAGGTAGTAGGTGCCGGAGGCCGGGGCGGTCCACCGGATCTCCGAGGCGAGGCCCAGGCCGGGGGCGTCGTCGTTGCGGGCCAGGACGGTGGTTCCGTTGCGATCGTAGAGGGTCAGCACGGAGTCCTGGAGCGTCGTCAACTGGGTGGTAAACGTGATCTTCTGGCCGGCCGTGGCACGGAACTTGACCCAGTCGCGGTCGCCCCCGGTCTCGATCCGCCCGCTGAGGGTGCTTCCCACACACGCCGACGCGGCCGAGGCGGCGTTGTCGCCGAAGTCGTCCGGCGCGAGTACGGTGAAGGTCGCGGCAACCGCGGCGCTCCAGAGCCCGCCCGTGTCCTTCGCCCGGGCAAATACCTGGTACGTCCCCGCCGCGAATCCGGTGGTGGCGAGCGAGAGCGTAGCCTGCTGGCCGGCGATGGTCGTCGTGCCCCCGAGCACGCGGTCGGAGGAGTCCCACTGGCCGTTGCCGTTCGAGTCCTGATAGAACCAGACGCCGGCGAGGTTCCCGTCCGGGTCGGAGACGCCGCGGGCCGTAAGCGTGGCGACCGTGCCGGCGGTGAGGGAGGCCGGGGAGGCGGCCAGGGAGGCGATCTTGGGCGGGTGGACGGCACGGGCTTCGAGCAATCGAAGCGTGTTGTAGGCATTCAGCCGGCCGCCGGTCGCCACCTTCCCGCTCAGTCCGGAGAGGCGATCCACGCCGTCGAGGATGGCGCTTCGGATCTCGGCCACCGTGGCCTCCGGGGCGACGGACCACGCCAGGGCGGCCACGCCGGCCACATGCGGCGTAGCCATGCTCGTGCCCGACAGGCTCACATATCGGTTGTTCGGATAGGTGCTGAGGATCGACACCCCCGGCGCCGCGAGGTCGACGGTCGTGGTCCCATAGTTGCTGAAGGTGGCGAGATGGTCGCTGCGGTCGGTGGCGGCCACGGCGATCAGGTTGGCGGCGTCGTAGTTCGACGGGTACTGGGAGGCCGTGTCGTTGTCCTTGGCGTTGTTGCCGGCGGCGGCCACGCAGAGGATCCCGGCCTCGCCGGCCGCCCGGATCGCGGCCTGGAGCGACTCGGAGAATCCGCCGCCGCCCCAGCTCATGTTGATCACGCGGACGTTCACGCCGTATTGCAGACGCTGGAGCGCGGCGTAGTGGATCGCCCGCACCGCGTCGGAGGTGTATCCCGAGCCGTCGGCTGCGAGGAACTTGAGCGCCATGATCGAGGCCGACCAACTGACGCCCGTCACACCGACGCCGTTGCCGCCGACCGCGGCGATGGTGCCGGCGACGTGGGTGCCGTGGCCGTTGTCGTCGGCCGGATCGCCCGAGTTTCCGGCGAAGTTGTAGCCGTGCACGTCGTCGGCGAAGCCGTTGCCGTCGTCGTCGATCCCGTTCCCGGCGATCTCGCCGGAATTGGTCCAGATGTTGTCCGCCAGGTCGGCGTGCCGCCAGTCGATGCCGGTATCGACCACCGCCACCACGACATCGCGGCTGCCCGTGGAGATACCCCAAGCCGCCGCGGCGTCGATATCGGCATCGGCCACCCCGCTGCCTTGGCCGGTGTTCTCCAGGCCCCAGAGTTGGCCCCACAGCGGGTCGTCGGGGATTGTTTGGAACTGCTGGAGTTCGTCGCGTTCGAACGCGGCGACGGCAACGTTGGAAGCCAGCACGTCCTGGACCACTTCTGCGGAGGCCCCCGTGCTGCGGACCAGCACCTGCCCGACGAGCCCCAGCCCCCGGAGTACCTCAAATTCCACGCCGCTGCCCGCAAGGAGGCTCGCAGTCCCGGCAACCGAGGAGACGTCGGTTGCGGCCTCCTCGCTGAAGCGGACGATCCAATCGTGGGTATCGGGATCGAGGATCGACGATGCGTGCTGTGAACCGATCGACGAGGCTGCGAGGCTGGGCGCCCCGGCGTGGGCCGACACGTCGGGGCTGCTCAGGTCTTGGAACCATCCGGCCGAGACGAGGTCCGCCAACGAAGCGGCCGTGGGAAGCAGCCGCGGCTCCAGAGATTCCAGATGCAGCCTGGCCCGCCGCCTCCCGCTGCACCTCGCCGCGGCACGCGACGACGACGCAGTGCGGCGAGGATGCCTCCGCGTTGACCGCAAAAAGGAAACGGGAGGCTCGCCGCGCGCTGAAGTCTCGTCGTGGGGTGCCATGGCGGATCCGATGTCTTGCCTCCGACAAGCGATCGGCGCATCCCGAACGGGTACAGCCGTCAAGACCGCGCACGCCAAGCCCGAACGGACTCGCTCGCGGAACGCTTGTGCGGAGAAGGGCTCAGTAGTTCGTGCGAAAAGAAACGGTGGATGAGCTTCCAGCCCAGCTACAGAAAGGTGGGTCAGAAACGGCAGGTCGTCAAACCACATTCCGCTGGCCAGCCGGCCGTTGAGCAGGACCGCCCGAGAGGGACGTCCCCATGACAAAGTAGCCGAGAGGGGGATCGAACCCCTACTCCCTTTTCAGGGAACGGGATTTTAAGTCTTAGAGATACGTGCGTACACCATGCGAACCCGAAACGGACCCGCGTATTTCCCGGCAAATACTGCAATGCGCACCCGCCGCGTATCCTGTTCCACACCACGCGAAGGCGCTTCGCGGTAACATTTCCGGTAACATTGCCAGAATCGGAGAGCGTGGCACAATGAGAGCGTTCGGGTAGGCCGCGACGGCGGCCAAGCGCCGACCCTGGAGCACCGGGAACCACCGTCGCCCGGCTCCAGGGCCGGCGGCCCGAAGCAGAAAGGACGGTGGATGATGGCGAAGAAAGTGAAGTCCCCGCCGGACCAACTTCCCGCAAGCATCGAGGCAATCCCAGACGCGATGCTCCGCTACCGCGCCGCCGAAGCGTGGCGGGCGCTCAAAGACGTCCTGGAGTGCATCGAGGCATGGTCGCGTTGGGTGGAGGGTCTTTCGGCCGGAACGAGCCGGCCCTTCGAGGCAACGCCCCTGGAACGCCGTGTCGGCCTCGCGCTGAATCGACTTCTTGGAAGCGGTGCAGTTGATCCCGGATTCAGCCCGGCTGGCGTCGTGGGCATGTTCCCACAGCTTCCCAGGCGTCCGGACGACCAGTATCTTTCGCCCGGCGAGGTGCGGAACAAGTGGCGAAAGGACTGTTGGCGTAGGCTGCACCGCATCCGCGAGCACCTCCGGCCGCGCCTTGAACAGCTACGGATCGCCCTCGAAAGCGGGCCTCTTGGCGTGTTTGAGGCGCAGCCGGTTGGCGTCGAGGGATTGCCGTTTGCGCCAGCGCCGACCCCACGCGGCAAGGACCCAACCGCCCCACGCAACGCCAGGTTCATCGAGTGCTACGAAGCCGAAGGGACTCCTACGTATCACAGTCCTGCCGGCATTGCCCGTTGGTGGCGCGACCTGAGTCGGGACGAACGGGCGGAAATCTGCCCAGCGAGGCCCGGCTTGATTAGCGCTGCCGGCGTCAAACAGGCAATCAAGAGGACCAGGAAGAGTCAAGACAACGGGTAGGGGGACACAGAATTGCCGAAAATGTCCCCCGTGTCCCCCGTTTTTGTCCCCTGTGTCCCTATCGACATGTCCCCCGCGTGCCGCTCAATAATTGCGGCATGATGACCGCTCTACTCACCGAGACCGAAACCGCGGACCTGCTCAAGCTGACGACGCGGCAGGTCCTACGTTTCGCCAAACGTGGCCTCTTGCGCGCGGTCCGCCTGCCCAACGCTGAAGTACGGTTCGACCCTGCCGACGTTGCAGGGTTCATCGAATCGTGCAAGGCACCGACCGAGAGCCGAGGTGCCGCATGAAGCCCCGCTCCGAGGATCGTGCTCCGTCCATCGGCCACGGCTCGGTGAAAGCGGATGAGTTGCTCACTCTCCGTGAGGCGGGCCGGCGTCTCGGCCTGGGGACCCGAGCCCTTTGTGACGCCCACCGTCGCCGACCTGACGGACGAAAACGTTGCCGGCTTCCTCGACTGGACGATCGAGCGCGGCCGGAGTCCCTACACGGCGAACAAGCAGCGGGCGACCCTCCACGCGTTGTGGCGGGCGGCCCGTCGCTCAAAACTCTTGGAAGGAGAACCGACCATGGAAAAGATTCCCACCGAAAAGCGTGTTCCCGAGGCCTGGAGCCTCAGCGAGTTCGCCCGGATTCTCGAGGCCGCATCGACGGCCCCGGGGATGGTCGACGACGTGCCCGCCGGCGACTGGTGGCGGGCCCTCTTGCTGACGGCCTACGACACCGGCTTGCGGATTTCCGCGCTGCTCCGCACCGAGCCGGCGAACCTCGACCAGGCCGAAGGCTGGCTCCGCGTGAAGGCTTCGACCCAGAAGCAGAAGGCGGAGCAGGTGTTCAAGCTCCATGCGGAGACCCTGGAGGCGATCGGGCAGATTCTCCGGCCGGACCACAAGTTCCTCTTCCCCTGGCCCTACGATCCGAAGCGCCGCGTCTGGCGGGCCCTGACCCGGCATTACCGGGCCATCCTCCGGGCCGCCGGCGTCAACGCCACCAAACGCGACCTCTTCCACAAGATCAGGAGGACCACGGCCACCTACCTCGCCGACAAGTCGGGCGCCGCCGTCGCCCAAGCCTACCTGGGCCACTCCTGCGCGAGTGTCACCGCGGCCTACCTGGACCCCACGAAGATTCACGCCATCCAGGCCACCGACGTGTTGCCCCGGCCGGAGTGCGTCGAGGGAGAAACCCTTACTCCCACCGCGAGGTAAGTGATTTCCCGGGAAATCAAGACCACCGGCCCGGGGCGGGGCAGCCCCGGGCCTCTTCTGAAGGAGACAAGCAACCATGCAAGACGAGATTCAAGTCAAGGTGATACGCTACCCCGACCGGCCGGCGCTCATGCTGGCTTATACGGACCCGGTAAGCGGGAAGAGGAAATGCAGGTCGGCACGCACGGACAACGAGAAAGACGCCTGGAAGGCCGCGGCCGCGTGGGAGGAGGAATTGCGGGCCGGCCCCCATTGCCCGCCGTCCCGTGTCACCTGGAAGGACTTCCGCCAGCGATACGAGGAGGAGAAGCTCGCCAGCCTGGCCCCTGGATCACTGACCGCGGCCGTATCCTCGCTCAACTGCCTGGAACGGGTCTTGAACCCCGACCGGCTGTGCAAGCTCACCGCAACGGTGATGAGCGATTTTCAGGCCAAGCTCCGGAAAGAGGGGGCGAAGGAAACCACGATTGCGAAGCACCTCCGGCACATCAAAGCCGCGCTCAACTGGGGCGTCAAGATCGGGCTGTTGGCCAAGCGGCCGGCCATCGAGATGCCGAAGCGGGCCAAGGGGCAAACCCTGATGAAGGGCCGGCCCATCACCGCGGAGGAGTTTGACCGGATGCTGGCCGCGGTCCCGAAGGTGAGGCCCCACGATGCCCCGGCCTGGACGCGATACCTCACCGGGCTGTGGCTGTCCGGCCTTCGCCTTGGGGAATCGCTCGCCCTCTCGTGGGACCTGGACGCCCCGTTCTCTGTGGACCTGGCGGGGAGGCATCCACGGTTCCGAATCCTGGGGGAGGCCCAGAAGAGCGGCCGGGATCAGTTGCTACCCATGACCCCGGACTTCGCCCGGTTCCTTCTGGAGACCCCCGAGGCCGCACGGCAGGGGCCAGTCTTCGACCTGGCCAAGCTCCACCGCAAGGCGCTGGATACTGTCCGGGTGGTCGGGAAGGTGGTGTCAGCGATCGGGGAGAAGGCCGGGGTGGTGGTTGACAAAGCCGCCGGCAAGTATGCGTCGGCCCACGACCTCCGGAGGGCGTTCGGTACAAGGTGGTCTACCAGGGTCAAGACGCCCGTTCTCCAGAAGCTGATGCGTCATGCGAGCATCCAGACCACCATGGGGTACTACGTGGACCTGGACGCCGACGACTTGGCGGCAAGCCTTTGGGCCACTGAGGAGGCCGGTAACATTTCCGGTAACATCGGCCCTTTTCCGGGCAAGGTCGATCGACGTAAGTCGATGGCCGAGGCGGGGATCGAACCCGCACGGGGCTTACGCCCCACGGGATTTTAAGTCCCGTGCGTCTGCCAATTCCGCCACTCGGCCAAGTTGTTCTCTAGCAAGGGGTTGCGCAAATGCGTCTCGAACCGGCATCTGGGGGATTGCGCCCGGTTGCACGCCCGGTAAACCATGCAGTCGAGCCATCATCCCCACCGGAGGATGGTTATACGGAGGGGCCATCGATGCCCCGCATCGGAGGGCGTCACCATGAGCGATTCTACCCCACGCCGCTCCCGCGGCAAAGTCGCATCCGAGGAGGTCCCCGCCCGGCAGGCGGGACCTGCCGCCAGGAGATCTTGCTGCACCCCCAGGCGGCTCCTTATCCCTCGTTCTCGTCTTCTTCTGCCTCCACGACGGGCAACTCCACGGTGATGTGGGTCCCCTTGCCGGGCGCAGTCTCGATGGTGAGTTCGCCGCCGAAGAGGGTCGCCCGCTCCCGGATGCCGGCCAGGCCAAAGCGGTTCTCGTCAACACGTTCCGGTTCGAACCCCTTGCCCCAGTCGATCACTTCCAGACGCAGCCGGTCCCCCTGCTGGACGAGGCGGAGTCGCACCCGTTTGCTATGGCTGTGACGGCAGGCGTTGTTCAACCCTTCCTGGATGATCCGGAAGAGGGCGGTCTCCAGGGGAGGGGCGAGGCGGCGGAACTGCACCTCATGCGACCACTCAACGACCGGCGATCCGCTCGCCTGCGCAGCGGAGGCCAACTGGTCGACCGCGGCGATCACCCCGAAATCGTCGAGGATTGTGGGGCGCAAATCCCGCATCAACCGCCTGGTTTCCGTAAGGTTCTCCTGGAGCATTTCCGTGGTCTTCCGGAGACCTTCGCGGGCCCCATTGCAGTCGCCGTCCTGAAGCAGTTGCAGCGAGGCCTCGCAGTTCATCACGGCGCCGGCCAGAGGCTGGGCGATTCCGTCGTGGATCTCGTAGGCCGCGAGCTTCCGGTGCCCCTCGTAGATATCCAACAACTGCTTGAGGAGTTGTTGTTTCCTGTGGAGCGTCTGTTCGGCCTGTCTGCGCTCGGCGATCTCGGCGACGAGTTCCCGGTTGGCAAGCCGCAACTGACGGCGGATTCTCCCTAGCCCCAGGAACACGCCCAGGGTCGCCACCGCGACGAGGAAGGTGGCGGCGCCGAGGTGGATGCCGAGCCGGTGAATCGGCGCATAGGCTTCCCGGATCGGCTGCTGCGCGACGACCACCCAATACTGCTCGGCAACCCGGACCGGGACAAAAGTGGCCACCATCAGCTCCTCGGCCAGCGGATCGAAGTATTCGAGCGTGGACTCCCTTCCTTGGAGGGCCTGCACTACCGGGGCCGAGGTGGCATATTCGGAATAATGTCGAGTCTGGAGGTCGAGCTCGGGGTGGGCCGCGACATTGCCGACATGATCCAGCACGAATACGTGGCCCGAATCCCCCACGTCGATCTTGTCGACCCAACGAGTCAATTCCTCCAGCCGGAGCAGATAGACGATCCCCCCCACCGGCTTCTGCCCTTGGTCGTGGACGGGAACAGCCACGGCCACCACCATACGTTTGGGCTCGGACCGGGCTTCGAACACCTCGGAGATGTAGGGCTTCCAGGCCCGCGACAATCCACGGAAGTAGTCGCGGTAGGCGAAGCTCTCTCCCATCAGTTTCGGGTTTTCGGGATAATTCGCCGACATCCGGCCTTCGAGGTCGACCGCGAAGGCGAGCTCGATTCGCGAGAAGGCCTGGACGCTGGCCTTCAACCGCGTCTGCACGACGTCGATGTCGCCGCGTGCTACCGCCTCGGCCATGGCGGGGATCAATGCCGAGGCCTTCCCAAGGCTGATGCTACTTTCGAACTCGCGTCCGACCAATTCGGCCGCCATCTGGGCCGCCGACCGATTGTTGGCCATCACGAGGTCCCGCACCGATTGCGAAGTGACCTGATAGGCGTAGATGCTCAGCAGGACGATCGGCAACAGGCCGGCCAGGACAAGAAGGCTCCAGGCGAGCATGGGCCGCAGGGCATGGCGGCGCGCGGCAACGGGCGGTGAGGCATCGGGATTCATGGCAAACCCTCACCCCTTGACCATGGATGAGACACGCTGCGGCGTAGACGCTCGCCATTGTCCGTAGGATCGAAGGCTCCTGCAACCCCCCGAGAGACCCACAGAGTTCGCCCCCCGGCCCTCGATTTCCTTCGCAGGGCCGGCCGATTGCACCCAGACGCGGCGTCCTTGCCCGGGCGCAGCGTGCGGTGTTATCATGGTAGTTTGCGCTGTTGTTTTCGCAGGCAGCCAGGGAGCGTCATGGGCGGAGCGGGCGTGATCGCGTTGCGGGGCGTCGAGGTCAACAACCTGGACGGTATCGACGTCGACATCCCCCATCGCAGGCTGATCGTGCTTTGCGGGCTGAGCGGGAGCGGGAAGACCAGCTTGGCACTGGATACCCTCTATGCCGAGGGCCAGCGCCGCTACATCGAGAGCTTCTCGGCCTACACGCGGCAGTTCTTGCAGCGGCTGGAGCGGCCCGAGGCCGACCGCATCGACGGCATCCCTCCCGCCATCGCCGTCACCAGCAAGAACGCGACGCGTTCGAGCCGCTCGACCGTCGGAACCGCCACGGAAACGAGCGATTACCTCCGGTTGCTGTTCGCCACAATCGGGCATGTGGTTTGCCTG
>CAYSGY010000148.1:6905-11121 GCA_964430315.1 uncultured Planctomycetaceae bacterium | reverse complement strand
GATGCGACACCCTCCCACTTCTGGGGAAAAAGCCATGCCTCGCAACGAAGAGTGTTCTCCTCTCGTCCGGCCTTCGACGCGCCGGAGATTCCTGAAGACCGCGGCCGTGTTGGGGACCGCGGCCCTGGCCTCGCCTTGGGTGGCGCCGGCCTCGGTCTTCGGCGCAAGGGCCCCGAGCAACCGGATTCACGTGGCCGTGATCGGCAACGGGAACCAGTCGACGCTCGACCTTCCGGCCTTCCTCGAACAGCCCGACACCCAGGTGCTGGCCGTCTGTGACGTCAACACGGCCAGCTACGGGTACCTGACCGAGCAACAATTCCTCGGACGCAAACCGACGCAGGAGAAGGTCGATGCCTTCTATGCGAAGAAGTCGCCTTCCGGCCAATACAAGGGATGTGCGGCGTACGGCGATTTCCGGGAAGTGCTCGCCCGCAAGGACATCGACGTCGTGGTGATCGTGGTCCCCGACCACTGGCACGCCCTGATCGCGATCGCGGCCGCGGCGTCGGGCAAGGACATCTACTGCGAGAAGCCGATGTCGCTCACGGTCGAGCAGGGGCGGGCGATGATCGCGGCCGTGCGCAAGCACAAGCGGGTTTTCCAGACGGGAAGCCAGTTCCGCTCCAGCCCGGCCAACCGGCTCGGGTGCGAACTGGTCCGCAACGGCCGGATCGGCGAGCTCCAGCGGATCCTCACCTTCGTCGCCAAGCAGAACGCCGACGACCCCGGCCCGGGGTGGAAGCCAACGCCGGTGCCCGAAGGGTTCGACTACGACTTCTGGCTCGGCCCGGCCCCCGTGGCGCCCTATCATAAGGGCCGCTGCCTGTATCGCTTCCGCTTCAACCTCGACTACTCGGGCGGGCAGACCACGAACTTCGGCTGCCACAGCAACGACATCGCCCAGTGGGGCAGCGGCAACAGCGACACGGTGCCCGTCGAGTACGAGGACCTCGGCTCGGAGTGGCCCGCCCCGGGCAGCCTGTACAGCACGGCCACGAAGGTCCATTTCCGGGCCCGGTACGCCAGCGGATTGGAACTCGTTTGCGAAACGGCCAAGCCGTTCTTCGGCTGCCGCTTCGAGGGGACGGAAGGCTGGGTGCAGTTCGACTTCCAAGGCCTGCACACGCATCCCGAGTCGCTCAAGACCACGGTTTTCGGCCCGAACGAAGTCCGCCTCCCGGTGAGCAATCCGCAGCGCGAAGAGAACTCCTCCAAGTTCTTCATCCCCGACCACGCGAGGAATTTCCTCGATGCGGTGAAGAGCCGCAAGGACCCGATCGAGCCGGTCGAGATCGGCCACCGCACCGCCACGCTTTGCCACCTGGGCAACGTCGCCATGCGTCTGAAGCGAAAGATCCGCTTCGACCCCGAGAAGGAGCAGATCGTCGGCGACGAGGAAGCCAATCGGATGCTCGGCCGGCCCATGCGGGCCCCGTGGCACTTGTAGAGTTCTGAAGTCTTTGTTGAGAGTTCAGAACTTCTGACGCGAGGAGCACTTTGCCACGTCCCAAGCCCACGGGTTGCAACCCGTGGGCTTTCGGGGGCGGCACGCGACGCGGTCCTACCGGAAGAACACCAACGTGAGCACGACAAACAACGGTACCAGCACGCCGACGCTGTAGAGCAAGTATCCGAAGAAACTCGGCATCGGCACTCCCGACTTCTCCGCGATCGCCTTGACCATGAAGTTCGGTCCGTTGCCGATGTAGGTCATCGCGCCCATGAAGACCGCGCCCAGGCTGATCGCCACGAGAAGCGACTCCTGCGCTCGGGCGACCAGATTCGCGGGGTCGCCGCCGAGCGAGCGGGCCGTCTCCAGGAAGACGACGTAGGTCGGCGCGTTGTCGAGCACCGAGGAAAGGCTGCCCGTGGCCCAGAAGAACTGCGACGGGAGCGTCAGCCCCAGGGCGGGCCCGCGCACGTGGAGGATCTGGAGCGGGGCCTGCATGCAGACGAAGATCCCCAGGAACAGGGCTGCCACTTCGAGGATGGCGTGGTAGGTGAATCGGTTCTGCCGCCGCGTTGCGTGGCTCCCCAGCAGCAACGACAGGGCGATCAGACCCAACTGAATGACCTCGCGCAGATAGATCCACGGATGCCAGTCGGTCCCGGGAAACGTCTTGGCGGGGTCGAGCAGCATGATCGTCGGGATGACTCCGAGGAGCAGCAACCCATTCGGCCAAAGCCCCGCAAAACGGAGGCGATGCACACGGGCCTCGTCGATCGTGATGTCCCGCGGCTCCTCCCGGGGATAGCACCACCACCGGTCCCAAACATAGTAGACGGCCACCAACGCCCCGTTGACCGACAACCACTCCAGCCAGAGCCGCGTGGTCCAGAGGAAGGGGACTCCCCTCAGGTACCCGAGGAATAGGGGTGGGTCGCCCAAGGGCAAGAGGCAGCCGCCGCAGTTGCACACCACGAAGATGAAGAAGACGACCGTATGCCGGATGTGCTTCCGCTCGCGGTTCGTCTCCAGCAGCGGACGAATCAGCACCATCGCGGCTCCCGTCGTGCCGATCAGGTTCGCCAGAACCGCACCGGCCGCCAGAAACAGGGAGTTGGTGAAAGGATGCGCGGGCAGGTCCCCCTCGATCCGTAGCCCGCCGCTGATCGTGTAGAGTGTCAGCAGCAGGGTGATGAAGGGGATATACTCCGAGAGAACGGCGTTCTGGAGCACCGCCCAAGTCAGGCCGAAGCTGAGCCCGCCGGCCGAGGGTTCCACCGTCCGCTCGACCGGCCAATGGGCAACCACCGGATGGCCGTAGACCAAGAGGTAGTAGAGGAGCGTCGCCACGCCAAGGAAGACCGACACATAGAACTTGTGCAGGTTGCTCTCCCACCACTCCGAAACTCTCGGCACCAGCGGAAACACGGCGATCGCCAACAGCAGGGCGGCGAAGGGAGTCACCATCCAGTAGGGTGGATGCTCGGTGATCGCGGAGTGATGCTGCGACTCGGAAGCCTCCAAGGCATGGCCGGGCGCCGACCCGCGATGCCCTTGCGGCAGACCGGCAATCCCTGCGCCCACATAGCCCACGATCACAACCGCGATGAACCCGAGGAGGAATTTATTGGAGCTTGCGTGAGGGGTGTGTTCGTGCATGCTTCGGGAGGGGCCGATAGGGGTGGGGACGTCGATTTCGTCCAACGCTTCTTGGAAGAAGCGGGAAACGTCCTATTCTCCCCACCCGGGCCATCTCCTGCAAGCCGTAACCGACTCCCCATCGGGTCCGGCCACTTGCAGCCCCTGCTCGCGCCGTGCTAACATTGTGGGATTTTACAGCGAGCGAACCCCGTCTCATGGCGGGGAACGATGACCGAGCAAGGCCGCGCCGGGATCTTGAGGAGAAGGAAAAAGGAAAAGGTGGGGAGAAAAGGGAAAAAAGAACGGGATATGGTTTCCATCCAGCGTTGTGTGATCAGGGTACGGTTGTTTGCCTTCCCCGTTTTTCCATGGCTTCCCCTTGTTCCTTCCCCGCTTCGCACATCGCTCCGCCGAACACTTACAGGATAAGGAATCCGCGCCGTGCCGCGTCGCGATGATATTCACAAGATTCTGCTGATTGGCTCCGGCCCGATCGTCATCGGGCAGGCGTGCGAGTTCGACTACTCGGGAACGCAAGCCTGCAAGGCGCTCCGGGAAGAGGGGTACGAGGTCGTCCTGATCAACTCGAACCCGGCCACCATCATGACCGACCCGGAGATGGCCGACCGCACCTACATCGAGCCTCTCACTTGGGAGATGGTCGAGAAGGTCATCGAGGCAGAGCGGCCGGATGCCCTGCTCCCTACCTTAGGGGGGCAAACTGGGCTCAATCTGGCTATGGACCTCGCCCGGCACGGCGTGCTTGAGAAGTACGGCGTCGAGATGATCGGGGCCAAGGCCGAGGTGATCGCCAAGGCCGAGGAGCGGGACCAGTTCCGCCTGGCCATGGAGAAGATCGGCCTGGAGGTGTGCCGCGGCCGTACCGTCCACACCCTGGAAGAGGCGCGGGGGCTGCTCCAGGAGATCGGGCTGCCGGCGGTGGTCCGGCCCAGTTTCACGCTCGGCGGGAGCGGCTCCAGCATCGCCTACAACCGGGAGGAATTCGACGAATTGGTGTCGCGCGGTTTGACCGCCTCCCCGATCCACGAGGTCCTGCTGGAGGAGTCGGTCCTCGGCTGGAAAGAATACGAGATGGAGGTGATGCGCGACAAGGACGACAACGTC
>CAYSGY010000148.1:6582-6895 GCA_964430315.1 uncultured Planctomycetaceae bacterium | reverse complement strand
GATCACCGTGGCCCCGGCCCAGACGCTCACCGACAAGGAATACCAGCGGATGCGCGACGCCTCGCTGGCCGTGATCCGCGAGATCGGCGTGGAGACGGGCGGGTCGAACATCCAGTTCGCCATTCATCCCGAGACGGGACGCATGGTGGTGATCGAGATGAACCCTCGGGTGAGCCGCTCCAGCGCCCTGGCGTCGAAGGCCACGGGGTTCCCGATCGCCAAAATCGCCGCGAAACTGGCCGCGGGCTACCGGCTCCACGAACTGCCCAACGACATCACGCGTCTGACCAAGGCCTGCTTCGAGCCGACGATC
>CAYSGY010000148.1:5452-6572 GCA_964430315.1 uncultured Planctomycetaceae bacterium | reverse complement strand
AAGGTGCCGCGGTTCGCTTTTGAGAAATTCTCCGAAGCCAGCCCGGACCTCACCACGCAGATGAAGAGCGTGGGCGAGACAATGGCGATCGGGCGCACGTTCAAGGAGGCGTTCCAGAAGGCGCTGCGGGGCCTGGAGGTGGGCAGCTTCGGCTTCGGCTGCGACGCCAAGGACCTCTGGGGGACGACGCGGCAGCCGGCACTCGACGACGTCCGCGCCCGCCTGGCCCGGCCCGACGACCAGCGCGTCTGGTATCTCCGCTACGCCTTGAAATACAAGATGTCGGTCGAAGAGATCTACGAGCTGACCGGCATCGACCCTTGGTTCCTCGACAATCTCCAGGAAATCGTCGAGATGGAGGAGCGGTTGCGGGACGCCGGGAGCATGGCGGCCGCCGACGATGCCCTGCTCCGCCAGGCCAAGCAGTTCGGCTTCTCCGACCGGCAGTTGGCCCATCTCTGGGGCGCGACCGAAATGGACGTCCGGAGCGACCGCAAGCGGCGGGGGATCGTGGCCACGTTCAAGGCGGTCGATACCTGCGCGGCGGAGTTCGAGGCGTACACGCCCTACTACTACTCGACCTACGAGGACGAAGACGAAACGCCCCCGAAGAAGCCCGGCAAGAGGCGGGTGATGATCCTCGGCGGCGGCCCGAACCGGATCGGCCAGGGCATCGAGTTCGACTACTGCTGCTGCCATGCCAGCTACGCCCTGAGGGAACTGGGGATCGAGTCGATTATGGTCAACTCGAACCCGGAGACCGTGAGCACCGACTACGACACGAGCGACCTGCTCTTCTTCGAGCCGCTCACGACCGAGGATGTGCTCAACATCTTCGACCGCGTGGAGCCCGAGGGCGTGATCGTCCAGTTCGGCGGGCAGACGCCGCTGAACCTGGCCCGGGCACTGGCCAGCGCCGGCGTGCCGATCCTCGGCACGAGCGTGGATACGATCGAGGACGCCGAGGACCGCGAAAAGTTCAAGGACTTCCTGGAGCGGCTCAAGCTCGCGCAGCCGGCCAACGGCATCGCGCGGAACCTGGGCGAGGCGAGGGCGGCCGTGGCCAAGGTGGGCTACCCGGTGCTCGGTTTCCGCTACTACGACCGCACGACGTTCTCCT
>CAYSGY010000148.1:5203-5442 GCA_964430315.1 uncultured Planctomycetaceae bacterium | reverse complement strand
GCCCAGCTTCGTGCTCGGGGGCCGGGCCATGGTCATCTGCTACGATGCCGGCCAGTTCGAGCACTTCGTCAAAGAGGCGTTCGTCGTGGCCGAAGGGCAGCCCGTCCTGATCGACCGCTTCCTGGAGGACGCCACCGAGGTCGACGTCGACGCCGTGGCCGACGGCGAGCGCGTGATCGTGGCCGGAGTCATGGAGCACATCGAGGAGGCGGGGGTCCACTCGGGCGATTCCGCCTGCG
>CAYSGY010000148.1:0-5193 GCA_964430315.1 uncultured Planctomycetaceae bacterium | reverse complement strand
GCCGAGATCAAGGAGGCCACCCGCGCCATGGCCCGCGACCTCGAAGTCAAGGGCCTGATGAACGTCCAGTACGCCGTGAAACGCGAAGACGGCCGGCCGAACGTCTATATCCTCGAGGTGAATCCGCGGGCGAGCCGCACCGTGCCGTTCGTGTCCAAGGCGATCGGGGTCCCATTGGCCAAGGTGGCGACCAAGGTGATGATGGGGGTGAGCCTGGCCGAGCAAGGCATCACGGAGGACCCGATTCCCTCCCACGTCTCCGTGAAGGAGGCCGTCTTCCCTTTCGTGAAGTTCGCAGGGGTCGACATCGTCCTCGGCCCGGAAATGAAGTCGACCGGCGAGGTCATGGGGATCAGCGAACGGTTCTCGATCGCCTTCGCCAAAAGCCAGGTAGCGGCGGGCACGGTCCTGCCGAGTTCGGGGCGGATCTTCATCAGCGTGGCCGACCGCGACAAGCAGCATGTCGTCGGGCTCGCACGCCGCTTGGAGCAACTCGCCTACGACCTCATCGCCACGCGCGGCACGGCCCAATGCTTGGAGGAGGCGGGCATCCGCGTGCAGCGGATCAAGAAGATCCAGGAAGGGCACCCGAACCTGATCGACACCATGCGCGACGGCCAGCTCCAACTCGTGCTCAATACGCCCAGCGGCAAGGGCGCCCGGACCGACGAAGGCCACATCCGCGCCGCGGCGGTCTCCATGGGCATCCCCTGCATCACCACCCTCCAGGCCGCCGACGCCGCCGTCAAAGCCATGGAGGCAATGCGCGAAGGCGAAATCACGGTCCAAACGATCCAGGACCGGTTCCCGAAGCACGGCAGGAAGCAGCCCGCCGGGGGAGTCTAAGCGGATGCGTCCAGAAGCCCGCCATTTCGCCTCGACCGGCTTTCAGATTCGAGGTATCATTCGGGGCCTCAGGAACGGCAAACGATGCTGTGGATGGCGCGGCGTCGTCTGGCCTCTCGGGGGGCTGTCGCCGGTCCTGACAGGGAGTCGATGCCATGGAACAGCCGACGGGCCCGGTCACCAACGAAACGCTCCGGTCGCTGCACGATCGTCGCAGTGTCCGCAACTTCACCGACCGGGAGGTCGACGACGAGGTCCTGAACATCATCCTCGATGCGGCCAACCGGGCCCCCTCGGCCCATAATCAGCAGTCCTGGCGGTTCACCGTCCTCCGCAACGTGAAGAAGCACGCCCTGGCGGAGTTGGTGACCGCCAAGGCCGCCGAGTTTCCCAGGCCGGCTTCCATCTTGCTCCGAATGGCCTCCCGAAGCATCCTCGGCGCCCCCGTGGTGGTCGCCGTATCCAACACCGGTGACTTGATCCGGCACGGCTCCGAGCTGTTCCAGGTCGATGGGGAACGGGCCGGCGATTTCTTCCGGACCATGGAGATCCAAAGCTCGGCGGCTGCCGCTGAGAATCTGCTCGTTGCCGTCACCTCGCTTGGACTGGGCGCCGTGTGGCTCGGGATCCTGTTCCTGATCAAGGACGACGTGCTGCGATTTCTCGGCGAGCCCGAAGGGGAGTTCATGGCGGTGATCCCCGTGGGCTATCCTGCCAGGACGACCGAAGGGCCGAGGAAACGGCCTCTCGAGACCATCGTCAGGCGTCTCGACTGACCTGGGTCGTGGAGCCGGATCTCCCGGTCACTGGACCGGGAACGTCGACCGCAGGATCGCAGAGAATACCAGGCGTCTGAAACCCGTTGATCGCCCCCATGGTCGAGGCTCAGGCCGAATCTCGGTCAAGCTCGATGTCCATCGACGAACTGAATCGCCGCAAAGCCGCCTGGCCCAGTTCTTTCGTCGTCCGGCGTCTGCCAACCGCCGGCCATGCGACCACTTCCTTCAACTCCGGCATCACTTCCACCAATTGCTCGGCAAGGAACTGAGCCGACAGGCGAATCGAAGACTGCTTCGATCTCTCCAAGATCGACATGACCGTCTTCATCATCCGCAACAACTGGGCTCGTCTCAGCACAGGTGTCGAGAGCGATGTGTCGCCCTCCGCCAACAACTCTGTCACGGGGACATCCAGCGCTTCCTGCCAGGCATACAGCGTGCTAAGCGGGAGGTCGTTGTCCTCCTCCTGCTGGAGTACCTCCTCCGGCGACGATCCAAGGCGCCGGGCGATCGTGCGTCGCGTGACGCCTTCCTGCCGTCGCACCTCGGCCAGCCGATGAAGCCGGCGACGAGCCCGTAGAGAGTGAACTGGGACAGGTTGGCCCGTAGCAGGCCCCGAAATCGCGAAAATCGCAGTGCTCACGACCACCTCCCCTCATTTCCGTACCCAAGCCCGGAGGCCGCGTCGTAGACGAGGCTGCCGGATCTCAGGAACTCAAGACACTCCTTCCAGAAGTCACCCGAACGTCCGCAAGACACCGCTTGTGGCCCCTTGGGCTTCTTGGGCGGCTCGCGAGTCAATTGAGCAATTGACGTGCCAACGGACGACTTTGCGACAATTTCCGAAGGCCGGAGTGCTCGCGAGACACAATGGGTTGGAACACAAAGAGTTAGGAAGGTGCAATGACCAAGAGCCGGTCGGCATTGGCCGGGATCCGGTGACAACAACGGCCCTGCGCAAGTTGTATCGTTTTGCTGCACCTCGTGCGGTTTCTGGGCCGACCAGGGCAGGCTCGCGCACGAGCCGCCCTGCATCGCACCGGAGGACGATTGAGAAGAGGTGGGGGGCGACCGTTGTGGCGATTGAACTTGCGGCAGCGGGACCAGAACTGTCCGGCTCACGGGACCCGCCCCGCACTTCCTCACCAGGCAAACCGCCGTGTCGGCACTGACGCCGGATCGACCGCGCTGGACCGTGCTGGGAGGGGCGTTGCCTTAGGGAACTGAGCGGGGCATGAGCGGCTGCTCAAGGAACTTGTCGCACAACGCTTGAATCGTGCGGCCGCCAGGCTGGCGATCCCGCGGAATCCGCCCGGCGACGAGGTCGTCCCGTTCCAACTTGTACTTCTCTTCGGCCCCATCGGGATCGCCCCACCGCCCGAAGTAATACGTGGTGCCGTTGATTTTCTTGGCCCACGGACCGGTCGGGTGAGGCCAGAGAGGGAAGTTCTTCCGCGGCTTCCGTGGCGTTTCGGCCCCGGTCTGATACACTGATTCGTAGCGTAGTCGCCGTACCCCCGTTCGGCCCCTTCAGGATCATTCCAGGGGCCGAAATCATGCAGCTTGCCCTTGATCTTCTTGGCCCAGCGACCGGTCGCATGGGCCAAGAGCGGGAAATCGGGACGCGGTTTGGCAGGTCGCTCCATGGTGCTGCCCTTGAATGTGGAAGTGGCGGGGTGGACGTTGAAAACGCGGTAGCGGTACCGGGTGTCAAACGCTCGGGAAGTGCGGTAGTCTCACGGATGTCAGGGTGTATGGTAGGTGTAGTAAGACTGCCGCAGGTGTCAGAGAAAGTCAGCAACCATGCGTTGTTCCCGAGAAAGACGCATGTGCGCCCGTAGCTCAATTGGATAGAGCATCGGTCTTCGGAACCGAGGGTTGGGGGTTCGAGTCCCTCCGGGCGCGTTTGACACAACCATCCATACTCGTCCTATTCTGTTCTGCCGCAAGCGCTTCTGGCGAAACCGCGGGAAACGCTTCCCCGGTGTTCTCGTCCATAGTTGCCACTCGTGAAGCCTGTTGTTGGCACGTTATGTCAACCCTGTGACAAGCGCCCACGGGCGCTAAGTCCTTATCAGCATTGATCGTTCCGTTGGCGAAAGCCTTGAGAAAAGCCGGGGCGGGCAGGCTGGCGATGGCGTCGGCCTTCTCGTTCAGCCCCAGGTGGGTGTAGCAGTTGGCCGTCAACGTCGGGGTGGAGTGCCTCGCCAGCTTTTGGGCCATCGTCACGGACACCCCGGCGCGCCCCAGGTTGCTGATGAACGTGTGCCTATTGGAATGGAAATCGGCGTACAAGCCCGCCTCGTCCCGGTAGGGCAGGCCCGCGGCTTCCAAGTCCTTTCGCATCATCTTCCCGGTCTTGCGCCAACCGCTGCCGCCCGGAAGCCTGAGAGGAAACAGAGGAGCATCGGCTTGTTCATCGCTCCGTTGGGCGAACCACGCTTGCAGCCGGGCGGCGATAACCGGGTGAAGCGGGATGGAGTCCGAACGCCTGTTCTTGGCGTAGGCGGCCTTGACCGTCACGGTGGGCGGGGTGTTCTCCAAGTCGAACGACTGCCGAGTGAGGTTTGCGAGTTCCTTGCGTCGAAACCCGGTCCAGCCGGCCAACAGGTAGAGCATCGCCCGATCCGGGCCGGGGATGCCCTCGATAATCGGGCCGCGGGCCGCCGCTTCCAGGAGGGCGTAGAAGTCTGCCGGCTCAAGGGCGCGCCGATCATGCCGCCGGTCAACCCTGACGTTCAAGGCTGCCAGGTCCGCAAGAGGGTCTTTGGCCGTCCGCTCCCGCTTGACCAGCCATCGCGTGAACCGTTTGACGGATCGCAGATAGTGGTTGGAAGTCTGCACCGACAACCCGCCCCGCCCCTTCTGCCGTCCCCGTCTCCATGCCGCGATGGCGGAAAGGTCGTTGTCCCGGTCTCGTTCAATGGGCGCCCCGTCTGCCTTCCACTTCTCGACCGCCTTGGCACTCACTCGGAAAGCTGCCCCGATCGCCTTGTACCCTCGGGCGGTCCCGGTCGCCTGAGTATCCGGTTCGGGAACCGGGCTCCTCTTGCGGGCGCCAGCGAGCCAATCCTCAACCCGGGCCGGGGTAATGTCGGGGATCGCCTTGAATCCGCACTGTTGGAAGATCAGGGAGCAGCAAGCCACAACCTTATGGACGTGCTCCGGGCTGTTGTTCTGCGCTTCCAGGTGGGCGCGGAAGTCTGCCAGGTGCTCCGTCAAGTTGCGCTTGTGGTGCTCCCCGAACGGATCGTCAAGCCCTTCCTGCCCGCGGGCCGCCGCCCTCTCCAACCGCACGCCGAGAGCAACCGTAGCGTCCTTGTCGGTGTAGCCTTTCGCTCGCTTCCACTCGCCTTTGCCGTCCTTGTAACGAACGTGCCAGATGGGGGATTCCAAGAGAACCTTGCCGCCATCCTCCGTCAACAGGGCGTCGATGGTCTTGCCGCCCTTCTTGAACCGGACGAACCGCGCCCCGCCTCGTTCGATGATCTTCGCGTCTGCGGGGATCGGCTTCGTATAGGTCGGTTTGAAAACGTGTGCCACCGTGTCACCTACCTTTCGCTTTGGG
>CAYSGY010000147.1:0-11133 GCA_964430315.1 uncultured Planctomycetaceae bacterium | reverse complement strand
GGGGCCGTGGTCAGGAACGGGGAGGAGGAAGCTGACGCAAGCCTAGCGCGGCGGAGCCGCAACCCATGACTTCCGAAGTCTCGAAGACTTCGGAAGTCTGCGCGGCCCGCGACGATTTCGGACAATCACTGTGTAGGGAAGGTGTAGGGAAGGGAACACACGAATCTAACCCTTGGGGATCGCGTACTACAATCAAGTCCTGAACCCTGAACCCTGAACCCCGAACCCTGAACCCTGAACCCCAAACCCTGCCCCCCAAACCCCTTCCTCTAACCGTTCTCATTCAAGAACGACACGATCGCGCCCATCTCCGGTTTCAGATAGATCCCTTCCTCCTCGCGCGGGATGCGGATCTTGACCCGCACCGGGATCGCTCCCTTGGCCCGATCGGCGATGGGCATCAGACGCGAGACGGTCCCGTCGTAGGCCCGATCGGGAAACGCTTCCGCCCGTACGCGACACTTCTGGTTCACATGGACCTTCGAAATGTCGCGCTCCTGGATGGTCAGCTCGACTTCCAGGTCGGCGAGGTCGGCCAGGTCGCAGAGGCTGAAGGAGCCGTTGAACGCGATCGGATTGACGATGTTCCCTTCTTCCGCGTTCTTTTTGAGGATCGTGCCCGTGATGGGAGCGCGAATCGTGCAGTTATCCAGTCGCCACTTGGCCTTGGCCAGCTCCGCTTCCGCCTGGCTCACCTCGGCATTGGCGGCGGCGATCCGCTTCTGGCGGGAACTCTCCATCAGCCCCAGGGCGTATTCGAGCCGTTTGACCCGCTGCTCCTGGGCCAGATGCCTGCTCTCGGCCAACTCGAAATCCTGCTGCGAGATCGCCGTCTTATTCTTGAACAGATCCCGGCACCGCTCGTAGTCCGATTTCGTCTGCGCCATTTGGGCGCGGGCCTCGTCGAGTTCGGCCTCGGCCGCCCCGACCTCCTTCGGCCGGCTCGTCTCAATTTCCCCGAGCCGATGCCGGGCCAACTCCAACGCCGCGGTCGCCCGCTGATGGTCGGCCTCGTATTCGACGCGCTCCAATTCGGCCAACACATCTCCCTGCTTGACGTGCTTGCCTTCGAGGATGAACGACTTGAGGATCATCCCGCTAACCTTCGGGCTGACGAGGATCTGCCGCACGGGGATGATGTAGCCCTTGGAATCCAATGCGATGTTCCCCGACGAGGCGATCGGCGCGGCGGTGCCCGCCGGCGCCGGGGCAGTGGTCGCTTCGGGCGATGGGGAAGTCTCGGCGCCGAGCGGCTGTTGGCTCCAGACCGTGTAGCCGAGCGCGGCCGTGCTCGCGGCAAGAAGCAGGCACAGCGACCAGGGAATCCAGACGCTGCGTCCCTTCGTGCCCCGGTTCTCCCGCGGCAATCGCAACGACCGGACCCGCTCGCTCAAGGCGGCGGGCGAAATTCCCTCGTGCCGCTGCTCCACACGTTCCTGGATCATACTTCCTGCCCCAATCGTTCGCGCCGGACATGCCCCTCGCCCAACGGCGCCGCATGTCCCAAAGCCGCCAGCGAGAACCGAGTGATGTGATCCGTCAACCTGGCCACGTCAAACGACCGGCACACGTCCTCCCCCGCCGTCAGCCTCACGACGGGCCCGTGGACTCGGTGGAACAGGCACTGGCCGACGATGCTGAAAGCAACCAGGTGCCGGTCCGCCTTCGAGACGTGCGACGGCAAGAGGTCGCCGAGGATCTCCTGGAGCAACTTCTCCCTGGGCCGAACGTAGTCGCTCATGACCGCCATGCACGCCTCGGTCGGCTCGGCCATTTCCCGCATCATCAGCCGCCTTCCCCAGGCCGGCCGCGAGTCCGAAAGCATGGAGCCGAGCATGTGCTCGATGAATCCGCGAAGCATCTCGGCCGGCGGCGTGCCGGGCGGCCACTGCGGCAGTGGCCGGTCGCCGTGGCCTTGGTGTGCGTAACGCACGACCTCCACGTAAAGGTGCTGCTTGTCGCCGAAGTAGTAATTCACCGCCGCCACGTTCGCCTCGGCCCGGCCGGAAATCTCCCGGATCGTGGCCGACTGGAACCCCTTCTCCGCAAAGATCTCCCCGGCAGCCTCCAGCAGACGCTGCCGCGTATCGTCGTGACGCTCCGCCATACCCGGTATTCTCGAAATCGGACGGATTCTTGACCACACCAGATGTTTGAATCAAACGTTTGTTTCACCCCATCGTACTCGCCTTCCGCGGCTGTGTCAAGCGGGATCCGCCGCACTCCAAAGGCACGTTGCGGTCCCGAAAGACCCTGGGTACGATCGTCCGCGGAGCCTGGCAGCGAGGCCCATGTCGCCGCGGCACTCGTGCTGCGATCTGGCAGAGACTCTCGGAGAACCAGTAGGATCCATGAATCGCAAACAGCAGATGCTCGCCGTTGTGGAGGGCAAGTCAACGCCGCGCATCCCTTGGGTGCCGCGGTTGGATCTCTGGTATCGTGCGAACCAGCTGGCCGGGACACTGCCCGATCGCTATCGCCGCGCCACCCTGCTGGAGATGCTCGACGATCTGGGCTGGGGCTACCACGGCGTGGTGCCCAACTACCAGGATCTCCGCTCGCCGGACGACGACGTCCACCGCGGCCTGGGCATCTTCAATCTGCACGTGATGCCTTTCCGCACGGTGTTCGACGGGATCGACTGCCATGGGAGCCGGGCGAACGACCGGACGACGGTCGAGTACCACACGCCGGTCGGGTCCTTGCGGACCGTGACGGTGTACGACGAGCGGATGCGGACCGCGGGCATCACGATTTCTCACGTCGAGCGCTACCCGTTCAGCGGTCCTGCCGACTACGCGGCCCTGGAGTACCTGTTCCGCCACGCCCACGCCGAGCCGAACGACGCCGGCTACCTGGCCGAGGCGGAGCGGATCGGCGATCGCGGCTTTCTGGTCGCCTACGTTTCGGCTTCCGCTTCGCCGATGCACTTCATCCAACGCGAACTGATGCCCCTGGAGACATTCTTCTTCGAGCTTCACGACCGGCCCGACGAAGTCCGCCGGTTGACCGAGGCGATCCAAGGCTACTGGCAGGAGACCCTGTCGGTCGCTTCGCGGTGCCCCGCCGAGGTCTTCTTGTTGGGGGCGAACTACGATTCCGCGATTCAGCATCCGCGGTTCTTCGCCGAGTCCATTCAGCCCGCCCTGGCCGAGTTCGCCGCGGAACTGCACCGTCAAGGGAAGTTCCTGCTCACGCATACCGATGGCGAGAACCGGGGCCTGCTCGGACACTACGTCGCGTCGGGCTTCGACATTGCCGACTCGGTCTGCCCGAGCCCCATGACCCGGCTCTCGATCGGCCAGGTCCGTGAGGCGTTTGCCGGCCGGATCACGATCATGGGCGGGATCCCTTCGGTGTCGCTTGTGAGGGAGTCCATGACCGACCTCCAGTTCGAGCGGTATCTCGACGACTTTTTTGCGCAGATCGGGCGAGGCGACCGTTTGATTCTCGGCGTCTCCGACACCACTCCGCCGGCCGCTGAGTTCCGCCGCCTGCGCGCCATCGCCGACCGCGTGGAGGCCTTCGGTCCGGTGGGGTAGTCAAGCAGCGCGGGCCCAACTCGGGCGGCGGGCGTCGCGAGCGCCCGGATCTTCTTCCGATCGACCGTCTACACGCCCACGAGCATCCGCGAGTTCCGATTGCGTCGGACGCAACGGGCGGACCCGGGACGTCGATGTCCCGCGCGATCGATCTGATCGAGAAAGGCGTCGAGGATCCCGTCGATCCTGACGCGGCTGAAGCCGGTTGCCCGGTAGGTGACGCCCAGGTTCATTTGCCCGTCGAACGTCGTGGGCGTCAGCACCAGGGGGATCGAGGGTCCGGTCGGTGCGACCCGCATGAAATCGAGGATCTTCGCCGTCCCCGGGCGATTGAGCCAGGTGTCGCGGAGAAAGACGTTCGACACGCCGGCCACCACCGGGAAGACCTTGCGCATGAAGTGCGGCTTGGTGGCTTGGCAGAGGCAGGGCCAGATCGCGTTGACAACCTGCATGCCCACGAGGGAATCCAGGTAGCCAGCCCCGGCCTTGATAGGCTGGGTCGCTCCTGCCACGCAGCGGGTCAGGTCGCCGAGGCCCGTGGCCCCATCGGGCCGGCACCGCACAACGTAGTACCCGAGGAACGCGCCGAGCGAGTTCGAGAGATCGGCCTGAGCATCGGCCCGCGTGTCGACGATCGTGCCCAACGCCAGATCGGGGTTCTGGACGCGGCAGCGGCGCGGCAGGAATTCGGCCATGGCGCGGCCCAGGGCCGCCAGGATCACGTCGTGAACCGTGGCCCCGTGCCCGCGTGCGAATTCACGGAGGCGGGCGACCTTCTCGGCTCCGAGCCGACGGAACTCGCATTGGACGGCCATCTGGCCCGCCGACGTATAGGCCACATGCGCGCAGGAGCCGCTCTTCAACCACTGGCCCACGGCGCGGGCCGCGGCCGCCGCCACCCGCGAACCGCCAAGCTGGTGCGAAAACGCATCGCGGTACGTGCCGGGATAGAGGTCCAGCGGCACCCGGTTCTCGGGAACGGAGAGACCGCAGTACGGGCCCAGCACGTGCCGGAGAACGAGCCGGGCCGCAATGCTGTCGGCCACCCAGTGATCGTACGTCGCTGCCACATAGTGGACCGAGGGGCCGGCGTCGATCACACTGTAACGGAGCGGCTGACACCGCGGCCGGTCGAAAGGCCGGTTCAGTTCGCGGGTCAATTGGGCGGCGAGAACTCCCTCCGGATCCTCGCCTCCCTGGAAGACGGGGATCTCCGGCACGTCGTCCGGCTCGTGATGATAGCGCACGCCGTCGTCCTCGATCTCGACCGCCCCAATGCCGTTGAACCGATAGGCCTCGTCAAGGGCCTCCGTCAACGCCTCCAGCCGGAGCGGCCCGGCGATCTTGTACACGTGGGCCGCGTTGTACGGGTGGAGTTCACTCCAGTGAAGCATCACCTTCTGGAACGCGTTGAGACGGCCGCACAACTTCAACGACGGGCAGATCATGGGGGGAGACATACAAGAAAGCACCGGCGAGAAGGGACCAGTTCACCGGGTACGACCGTTCCACGAGAACGGCTCCAAGAGAGTCCCTCGTGCCGGTGGCCATCCAAGCCGCAGGCCACGATTCTAAGCAACTCGCGTGCCACCGCAAGGGGATGGTGTTTTCAGGGCTGGTCGTCCACTTCGCCGCGACACTTTTCGCCGCTTCACGGGATATCCGTGATATGTTCCGGATACGCCGTCAAATGTCACGGACCCTGCCGCCGTGGCCGTGGCAGAGTCTCCGCTCCACGGTGCGGTTGGATCGCCCAGCGGTCCCCCCGATTTCTATAGCGAACCCCCTATTCAGACGAGGTTCTGGTCCGTTCGCAGATTGTGCGGTATCATCTCGGCATGAGCGGATCACACGCAAACGGGACGGCCGGCGCATCAGGCCCCCCTGTGGAAGTCCTGATCGTCGACAACGAAGAGCCTCACGCCCAGGTTGTGGCCGAGAGCCTCCAAAGGATCGGCTTTTCTTGCCGTGTGGCCACGTCAGGCAGCCAGGGAGCAAGGCTCCTCGAAGAGGGGGGGTATGACGTCGTCATTACCGATCTGGTCATGAACGACATCGACGGCCTCGGAATTCTCGCTCGGGCCAAGAAGGAGCTCCCGGATGCGGAAGTCATTCTGATGACGGGCCACGGCTCGATTCCCTCGGCGGTCACGGCAATGCAGCAGGGGGCGTTCAACTACCTGCTCAAGCCGCTGGACCTGGCTCAACTCCGGGCCGTGACGGAGCGGGCCGCCGAGAGTGCGAGACTGCGCCGGGCCAACGTCGATTTGCAGCGGCGTCTGGACGAGCGTTTCGGGTTCGAGGGCGTCGTCGGCGACAGTCCCCAGATGCGCGACGTGATCGAAAAACTCAAACGCATCGCCCCGACCAACGCCAGCGTGCTCATCCAGGGGGAAACCGGCACGGGCAAGGAACTCGTGGCCCAGGCGATCCATCAGAACAGCCCGCGCAAGAGCAAGCCGTTCGTCGCCCTGAACTGTGCGGCCCTGAGCGAGAACATCCTCGAAAGCGAGTTGTTTGGCCACGTCAAAGGGGCGTTCACCGACGCCTCGAGCGACCGGGTGGGCAAGTTCGAGTATGCCCACGGCGGAACGCTCTTCCTGGACGAAGTGGGCGACATGCCGCTGGCCACCCAGATCAAGCTCCTCCGGGTCCTGGAAAACGGCGAGATCACGCGCGTCGGCTCCAACGACCCGATCAAGGTGAACGTGCGGATCCTCTCGGCCACGAACCGGAACCTGGAAGACGGGATCGAAGCGGGGACATTCCGCAACGACCTCTACCACCGGCTCAAGGTGGTGACGGTCCGGCTGCCCAGTCTGCGGGAACGGAGCCAGGACGTCCCGATCCTGATCGACCACTTCATCCGGCTCTTCTCACGCAAGCACGGCAAGCAGATCAAGGGGGTCTCGCCCGTGGCCCGCCGCAAGCTCCTGGCCTTCGACTGGCCTGGGAACGTGCGACAACTCCGCAACGTGGTCGAGAGCATGGTGGTGGTCGACTACGACGGCCTGCTGGACGTGGACGACCTTCCCGAGGAACTGGCCGATCCCGCGGAACCGGTCGCCGCGCCCGCCTCACAATCGCTCACCGGCCTGGTCGGCAGGTCGCTTGAGGAGGTCGAACGCATGTTCATTACCGAGACGCTCCGCGTCACCGGCGGCAACCGCGAAGAGGCCGCCAGGATCCTGGGGATCGGGGAGAGGACGCTCTATCGGAAGATCAAAGAGTACGGCCTTTAGGAGTCGGGCCGATGCCAGCGCCCAGCGTGATCGCCGAACTCGTCGAGCGGTTTGAGAACGGCCGCGAGAGATACTGCTCCGCCGAGTACAACGAGGTGCAATTGCGTCAAGAGTTCCTCAATCCCTTCTTCGAGGCCCTCGGCTGGGACGTCGGCAACCGCAAGGGCTACTCGGACGCCTACAAGGAGGTGATCCACGAGGCGGCGATCAAAGTGGGCGGCCGCACCAAGGCCCCCGATTACTGCTTCCGCGCCGGGGGGGGCAAGGCCAGTTTCTTCGGCGAGGCTAAGAAGCCTGCGGTGGACGTCGGCGAGGCGATCAGTCCGGCATTCCAGCTCCGCCGCTACGGCTGGTCGGCCAAGTTGCCCGTTAGCCTCCTGACCGACTTCGCGTCGCTGGCCGTTTACGATTGCCGGATTCGGCCGGCCAAGACCGACAAGGCCGCGACGGCCCGCGTGCTCCATTTCACCTCCAAGGAGTACGTCGAGCGGTGGGACGAGCTTTCCGGCCTCCTGTCGCCCGAGGCAATCCGGCGCGGCGCGCTGGAGTGTTTCCTTGCCGGCAAGAAGGCCAAGAAGGGCACGGCCGAGGTCGACGCCGCCTTCCTGGCCGAAATCGAGACGTGGCGTGACGTCCTGGCCCGCAACGTCGCCTTGCGAAACGAACACGTCGAATCGCGGGACCTTAACTTCGCCGTGCAGCGGACGATCGACCGCATTGTCTTCCTACGGATCTGCGAGGACCGGGGGATCGAACCCTACGGAACCCTGCGCGGCTTGACCAACGGGAAGGCCGTCTACCGGCGTTTGGGCGAGTTGTTCCAGCGGGCCGACGAGCGGTACAACTCCGGCCTGTTCCATTTCAGTCCGGAGAAGGACCGGGCCGAGCCGCCCGATGAAGTCACGCTCGCCCTCTCGATCGACGACAAACCCCTGAAGGACCTCATCGAGAGCCTCTACTACCCGGAAAGCCCTTACGAGTTCTCCGTCCTGCCGACCGAGATCCTCGGCCAGGTCTACGAGCAATTCTTGGGGAAGGTCATCCGGCTCACCAAGGGCCACCAGGCCAAGGTGGAGGAGAAGCCGGAGGTGCGCAAGGCGGGCGGGGTCTATTACACGCCGGCGTACATCGTCGATTACATCGTCGAGCAGACGGTCGGCGGCCTGCTGGAGAACAAGACGCCGGCCCAGGCGGCGAGACTCCGCATCCTGGACCCGGCGTGCGGGAGCGGCTCCTTCCTCCTTGGCGCTTACCAGTGGCTGCTGGATTGGCACCGCGAGCAGTACGTCAGCGACGACCCGGAAAAGCACGCCCGCGGACGAAATCCGCACCTCTATCGGGGTGCGGCGGGCGAATGGCGACTCACGACCGCCGAGCGCAAGCGGATCCTGCTCAATAATATCTACGGCGTGGACATCGACCCGCAGGCCGTCGAAGTGTCGAAGTTGTCGCTCTTGCTGAAGGTCCTCGAGGGCGAATCCAAGGAGACGGTCAACAACCAGTTGCGGTTATTCCACGAGCGGGCCCTGCCCGACCTGGGCCGGAACATCAAGTGCGGCAACTCGCTCATAGCTTTCGATTTCTTTGCCAATCGCCAATTGCGATTGCTCGACGAAGATGAACGGTACCGAATCAATGCGTTCGATTGGAGGAGCGGCAAGACGGGTTTCAGCTCCATCTTGGCAGACGGGGGTTTTGACGCGGTGATCGGAAACCCGCCATGGGGGGCTGATTTCACGGGCGCGGAACGGACCTACCTTCGATCGGCGTATTCGAGGGTTGTGGCCCGCATGGTTGACTCATACATCTACTTCCTCGACCAGGCAATTCGTCTCTGCCGAGCCGGCGGGCCCGTTGGCTTCATCGTTCCAGGCACGATTCTCAATCAAGTTGACGCTCGACCGATCCGGTCGCTTCTCTTGGAACGCGGCGTGTCGGCCCTTATCAATCTCGGACAAGGCGTCTTCGGCGCCGAGGTGCTCAACACGGCCGTCATTGTGGTTACGAGTCAATCCTCCCCACGTCAGTCCATGGTCGTTGGTGACGTTTCCTCCCTTCCTCTTGAAGACCGACCCCCTGGGATGCGCGCCTGCCCGCGAGTGCGAGCCGGCCAGTGGCGGAAGTCGGTGGCTTTGGACCCGCAGATCACCTTTTTCACGGGGACCCGTGGTGCTACTCAACTTCTTGAGCGTCTGCGCACGGCCCATGAACCGGTCCGCGCGATACTCGCTGGCGCCATCGAGCGCGGCGTGAGCCCCGACGTCGTAGAAGCTCACGTGGTTACTTCGTCGCAGGCGAGGCAGCGGCGTCTGGAGAAGGCGTTGCTTCGCCCGAGCATCAGCGGACGGCGTGTCAGAAGGTATCACATGCCGCGGCCCGACCGCTGGATCATCTACACCGGGAAGACGACTCCCATCAAACGCTTCCCGAACGCCGCGAACTTCCTGAAGAGTTTCCGAAGCGCGAACACGTGCAAGGAGGCGGCGCAAGGAAAGCACCCTTGGTGGTCCCTACACCGCCCGCGCGATCCGGCGATCTTCCAGTCGCCCAAATTCATTGGGCTCACCACGTCCAAGAAGATCGAGGTTGTGTTTGATGAGGATCAGTCGTTGTACGTGACGGATGCCATGTACGTCTTCAGGTTGCGTACGAATTACGATCCGTATACCTGCATGGCGATGCTCCAGTCGCGACTCTTCCTATTCCTATACCGGGTGGCGAATCAAGGCGAATTACGGGTCATTCCTCAAGTCAAGGCATCCAAGCTCTACGATCTGCCCTATCCCGTTACCGTAACGCGGGACGAGCATCTCCGCGACCTGGCGCGGACGATGCTCTCGCTGCAAAAACGCCTGGAGGAGGTGCGCGCGGAACACGAAAATGAAATGCTCAAGCGGCAAATCGAGGCCACGGACCGTCAGATCGACCAGTTAGTCTATGAACTTTACGGCCTGAGCGACGATGAGATACGCCTCGTCGAGGAAGCGATCGAGTGAAGCTCCTTGAGTCCCTCTCCCCGAACCTCGAACCCCTCCCCATGCCGACGATCCGCCGTCTTTCTCAAGCCCTGATCAACAAGATCGCCGCCGGGGAGGTGATCGAGCGGCCGGCCAGCGTCGTCAAGGAGCTGATGGAGAACGCCGTCGACGCCGGGGCGACGCGGATCGACGTGTCGATTGAATCGGGCGGGACGGAGTTGGTCCGGGTCTGCGATAACGGCTGCGGCATCCCCGCGGACGAGTTGGAGTTGGCCGTCACGGCCCACGCCACGAGTAAGATCGCCACGGCCGACGACCTGTTTGCCGTCGCCACGCTGGGCTTCCGCGGCGAGGCCCTGGCCTCGATCGCCGAAGTGAGCCGGCTGGTGCTCCGCAGCCGCACCGCCGACGCGGCGGGCGGGGCCGAAATCTCGGTCCACGGCGGCCAGGGCTCCGCCGTGGCGCCCTGCGGCTGCCCGACCGGAACCACGATCGAGGTCCGCGACCTCTTCTTCAACACCCCGGTGCGCCGCAAGTTCCTCCGCTCCACGCAGACGGAACTGGGGCACGTGAGCGAGGCGTTTCTACGCGTCGTCCTCGCGTCGCCCCACCTCCATGCCACGCTCCAGCACAACGGCCGGCCCGTGTTCGAACTCTCCGGCGAACAGGGCTGGCTGGAGCGGATCGAACGGGTTTTCGGGCGCGAGGTGGCCGAGAGCCTGATCCCGGTCGAGAGCGCCGACGGGCCCGTGCGGCTGTCGGGCTACGTGGCCCATCCCAGCCAGAGCCGGAGCAACAACCGGATGCAGTATCTCTTTCTCAACGGGCGCTGCATCCGCGACCGTTCGCTCCAGCACGCCTTGGGCGAGGCGTACCGGGGGCTGCTCCTGACGGGCCGCTATCCGATCGCGATCCTCGCCCTCGAGATGCCGCCGGAGATGGCCGACGTGAACGTCCATCCGACGAAGCTGGAGGTCCGCTTCCAGGATTCCGGCCGCCTCTACAGCCAGTTGTTGGCCACCTTGCGGAGCCGGTTCCTCACGACCGATCTGACCACCCGCGTGCCGGCGCCGTCGCAGACCGACGCCGACTCGCCGCACGATCCCGCCGCGGCCGACCGCGCCCGGCAACAACTGGTCGATTGGGCCAAGGGCCAGGTGGAGTCGTGGGGCCCGCGGCCCGGAGGCGCCACAGCCGGCGAGTTCGCTTTCGAAGCCGCGTCCCGGGACCCGAGCCAGGCATCGCCTCGCCCTCTCGAACTCACGCCGCTCGCCGGCCGCTGGATTCCGTCGAGTCCGTCAACTGTTACCGCCCCGCACGCACCCGAATCTCCGTCCCCTGCCCCCTATCCCCTGCCCCATGTTCCAAGGG
>CAYSGY010000146.1:0-11138 GCA_964430315.1 uncultured Planctomycetaceae bacterium | reverse complement strand
TGGCTTGTCCAGCAGTGTGAACGGCAGTAAGGATGAACCACGGCGAAATGCCGTTGCCAGAAGATCACACGTCACGGGAAATCCTCTCCACGATCGCCGGTGCCTCTTCTCTGTTCACGCTTTCTCCTGGCTCGTGACTCCCGGGATTCGTGGACAGGATGTAGCTGCGTGCTCGGCGGACGGAATCAGACAAGAGGCGCCGGCACTTCCTTGGATCAGGTTCTTGCTGTGTCTGGTACGCTCTTTCCGCATGAACCACATTTCTCTCTTAGAACACCAGGAGAACCACCCTTTCATAGAATCTGCTTGACTGCTGCCGCGAAAACGTTATCCAATCGGGGAACCGTGCTGGCGGCAGCGGTCAAGCAGTGCCACACGGCCAACGCGGGCTCCCGGAATCGCGCAAGGTCATCTGGAAGGAGGACACCGCATCTCATGCCAAGCCTAAGCGGTGGAGAGACCGTCGCCGTAATGCAGAGCGCCCCCGGGCCGGAGACAGTGATCGACGGCCGTTGTTACCTGTATTTCGGCGGCACAGGCTACCTGGGCCTGGCCGGCCATCCCGAGGTCATTGAGGCCGCGTGCGAGGCGGTCCGTCGCTACGGCCTGCACACGGCCACGAGCCGGTCGGGATTCGGCACCAGCCCGCCCACCCTGGAAGTCGAACGCCGCGCCGCGGAGTTCTTCGGCCAGGAGGCCGCGTTCTACTTCGTCTCCGGCTACGTGGGCAACCACATTCTGATCCAGGCCCTCGCCGGACGCTTCGACACCGTCTTCGCCGACGCAGCGGCCCACTATAGCCTGGAGGAGGCGTCGCGACTCTCGGGACGGCCGGTCGTGCGATTCCAGCATGCCGACCCGGAAGACCTGGAGCGGCTCTTGCAGCAGCAGTGCCGGCCCGGCGAGCGTCCCCTGGTCTTGACCGACGGAATCTTCGCCGCCAGCGGCGATGTCGCGCCGGTGGATCAATACATCAAGATCCTGGGCCGGTACGAAGGGGCGAGCCTCCTGGTCGACGATGCCCACGGATTCGGGACGCTCGGCGATTGCGGGCGGGGCACGTTGGAGCATTTTGGGTTCTGGGGCCAGGGCGTCAACCGCGCCGCCGAGCCCACTGGCCCGGCGCTCTTCGTCGCCGGCACGCTGAGCAAGGCGTTGGGCGGCTTCGGCGGCATCCTCGCCGGCGCCGCCAACTTCATCCGCCACGCGAGGTCGTCTTCCCACTACTACGAAGGCGCGACGGCCCTGCCGGCGCCGGTTGCCGGGGCCGCGGCCAAGGCCCTGGAGATCGTGCTCCGCGAGCCGCAGTTGCGCGCCCGGCTGCGGGACAACGTGTCGCTCCTGCGGCAAGGATTACGAGACCTCGGGCTGAGCGTGTTGGACTCGCCCTCGCCGGTCATCGGCCTGGCAGCCGGCGACGCCGGGAACATGCGGCGCCTGCACGCCGAACTCAAGGAAAGCGGAATTCTCGTCCCCTATTTCCCGACCTATTCCGGAACGGGCAAAGAAGGCCTGCTGCGGATCGCCGTTTGCGCGGCCCACACCGCCGGCATGCTCCAGCAGTTGCTCGGCGAGATGGCCAGAATCCTCTGAGGCACCCGCGTACGGTTTCCCCGATCGGATAACGTTTTCGCGGCAGCGGTCAAGCAGTGGCACACTCCCAAGATCGTGCAAGTTCATTTAGGTGAGACCTTGAAGCAGAATCCTCCCAACCGGCATGCTTTTCCCCCGACGAAATCCTCCCGGCGAAGTCTCCTCGCCACCGCGTCCGCATCGGCCTTGGGCGCGGCGGTGCTGAACCGGCCGCTGGTCCTGCTGGCCGCTCCAGTCGCGTCGACGGCTGCCAATAGCAAGGTGAATCTGGCGCTGGTGGGTTGCGGCGGCCAAGGTTGCAGCGACATGCGCAGCCTGCTGCCATGCGGCGTCAACGTCGTCGCTTTCTGCGACCCCGATTCGGCGCAGATCGAGAAGGCCCGGGCCCACGCCCAGCACCCGACGCACAAAATGGCTGACGTAAATGACCTTGCAGGATTCTGGGAGGCTTCCATGCCGACCCTCGGCTGCGCCGAGTGACGGCATGCCACCCAAGCTGCCACGTCCATCCGTGATTCAAGGAGACATCCCGTGTACCACAAGACGAGGCTGAAACGAACCGTGCCGTGGTCGGCCGTCGCGGCCGTGGCGATCGCGCTCTGGCCAGACGGCAGCAACGCCGCGGATCGACCGAGCCAGGCAACCGCGGCGCCGGGGCAGGCGACGGGCACCACGATCTTGTCGCTGGAGGGCAACGACTGGCTGGTGGCCGCGGATCCGAACAATGCAGGACGCAGCGAGGCCTGGTGGAAGGCGCCGCGGCCCGACGCCAAACCGATCCGTGTGCCGGGCATCTTCCAGGAGGCGCTGCCGGGCTGCCACGGCGTCGCCTGGTATTGGCGACAGTTCACGCCGCCGCAGAACCCGTTCCCGGACGGCCGTTGCCTGTTGCGCTTCCATGCGGTCGATTACCTCGCCGACGTGTGGCTCAACGATCTACCGGTCGGCGGCCACGAAGGGGGCGAGACGCCGTTCGTGCTGGATATCACGGACGCGGTGAAGGCGGGCATGTCGAACCGGCTCGCCGTGCGGGTCCTCAATCCCACGGCGGAACGCATCGACGGCATCGTGCTGGTGGAAACGCCCCATCGCAACAAGGTGCCCGTGGGAATCAAGGCCGGATGCTCCTACAACAGCGGCGGCATCACGGAGCCGGTGGAGGTCTTCTGGGTCCCGGCCGTTCGCCTGGACGACGTCTACGTGCGGCCGGACTGGAAGACGGGCCGCGTGAAGGTCCGGGCCACGGTGACGAATACGGGCAAGTCGGAGTCGCGGTCGCAACTGCACTTCGCCATCGCGTCCGCCCTCGGCAACGAAACCGTGGCGACCTTGACGCTCCCGCACGTCATACCGCCCGGCACCACGCGGGTCGAAAGCGAGCTGACCGTGGCCGGCCACCGCCTGTGGCAACTCGATGACCCCTACCTCTATCGGCTGACCACACGCCTCGTCTCCGGCCCGCACGGAGACGCTCACGAGAACGTCACGCGATTCGGTTTCCGCGATTTTCGCGTCGAGAAAGGCTATTTCCGGCTGAACGGCAAGCGGATCTTCCTGAAAAGCTCCCACACCGGCAACCATTGTCCGGTCGGGGCGGTCCTGCCGCCGGCCGGTGCCCCGGACCTGCTCCGCAAGGACCTGCTCTATGCGAAGTCGTGCGGCTTCAACATGGTGCGCTTCATCGCGGGCGTCGCGCATCCCTACCAGTTGGACCTGTGCGATGAGATCGGGTTGATGGCCTACGAGGAGAACCTGGCCTCGTGGCTCCTCGCGGATTCTCCGAAGATGGCCGAGCGGTTCGACTCGAATCTCCGGGAAATGGTGCTCCGCGACCGGAACCATCCCAGCATCGTCATCTTCGGGCTGGTCAACGAGATGCGCAACGGCCCGATGGTCCAGCATGCCGTCCGTAGCCTCCCCCTGTTGCGCTCGCTGGACGATTCACGCCTCGTCTTGCAGCAGAGCGGGCGCTGGGACGGACAGTATCAGATCGGGTCCCTCTGCAACCCCGGCGGCAGCCGGTGGGAGTACGCATGGGGCGTCGAGAACCCCGGCTACCAGGGCACCGCCAAGGGCGGGCCGTTCGGCGGCTACTTCGAGGGCGCGGGCGACGCGCATGTCTATCCCGCCACGCCCCACACGCCCGAGATCGAGGCCGGCATCCGCAACCTGGGCAGCGACTCGAAACCCGTGTTCCTCTCCGAATACGGCATCGGCAGCCTGATGAATGCGATCCGCGAGCTGCGCCACTATGAACAGCACGGTGCCAACCCCGAGTGGGACGACTTCAAATTCCTCCGCCAGACCGAGGAGAAACTCGCCGCCGACTGGAAACGTCTCGGCATGGAAGGGGTCTATGCCTTTCCGGAGGACATGCTCCGCGCGAGCCAACAACTGCATTGCCGCCAACGGCTGTTGGGCTTCGACCTGATCCGGTCGAACCCGAAGATTTGTGGGTTCAATCTCACCGGGCTTCTGGACCACGGCTACACGGGCGAGGGTCTTTGGACCTTCTGGCGCGAGTTCAAGCCCGGCATCGCCGAGGCCCTCCAGGACGGCTGGGCCCCGCTGCGCTGGTGCCTGTTCGCCGCGCCGATGCACGGCTACGTGGGACGGCCGTTCAAGCTTGAAGCGATCCTGGCCAACGAGGACGTGCTCGCTCCGGGAACCTACCCGGTGCGGCTCCGCGTGGTCGGGCCCCACGGCATCGCATGGGAGGAGAAGCGGGAAGTCGTCATCCCGCAACTGCCGGCCGGCGAGGACGGTCCCTTGGCCATCCCCGTCTTCTCCGGCGAAGTGACGCTTCCCGGACCGGCCGGGCAATACCTTTTCGCCGCCACGATGGAGCGCGGCGGCGCGCCGGCGGGTGGCCGGTTGACCTTCCATCTGAGCCAGTTGCCCGCCGCGACGCCGATCGAGGTGGTGGTTTCGCAGGTCGACGCCCGCGTGCAGGAGTGGCTGAAGACGCGGGGCCTGCGCGTCGCGGCCCTTCAGCCGGCCCGGGCCGCAACGTGCCAGGTGATCCTGGTCGGGGACTGGAACGAGGCCAACACGCAGCCGGAAACGAGGAAGGACGTGTTGGATCGCGTGGCCCGGGGAAGCGTCGCGGTCTTCCTCGAACCGGGCGCCTTCAAGAAGGGCAAGGATGAAGTGGGCTGGTTGCCGCTGAAGAACCCGGGTCGCCTGATCCATTTCAATGACTGGCTCTACCACAAGGAATGCGTTGCCAAGAGGCACCCGCTCTTCGACGGCTTGCAGCCGGCGGGCGTCATGGACTGGGATTACTACGGGCCCGTCATCAGCAGGCGGTTCTTTGAAGGAGAGGACGCCGAGGACGTCGCGGCGGCGGCGTTTGCGATTTGCCACAGCAGCCCGCCCGACGGCTACGCCGCCGGCGCCATGCTCGGCGTTCACTCGTTGGGCGAAGGCAAGATCCTCTTGAACACGTTCAACATCCTCGGCAACCTCGACAAGCACCCGGCGGCCGACAGGCTGCTGCTGAACATGATCGCCCACGCCGCGCGCTTGGTGACGGCCCCCGCCGCCCCCAAACCCTGAGCGGCGCGAAGACTCCCCCTCTCCCATTGCACGAGGGGCCGAACGATCCTCCCCTCTCCCGTTCGACGGGAGAGGGGCCGGGGGTGGGCTGCTAGTGTAGTGATTCACGCTGTTGGGGTTTCATTCCAGCGCGTACGCCCTGGAATAACGCTCTTCCGAGAATTCCGGGGAGTTGCAGGCGTACGACACGGAAGTACCGGTGCCTCTTCTCTTTTCCGCGTCCGTGCAGAGAGCGAACAGAGGAGAGGCACCGGTACTTCCGTGCGATCACGCGAGGCCCGGCGTTTGTCGGAAATCCCGGATGAACCTGGAATAAGACCCCAAACCGTGTGAATCACTACACGCGCGTCTGCTGCCCGACGTCACTCAACCTCACGGAGTCGCCCGGCGTGCCTGCTTGCGGAACTCGTTCGGGGTCCGGCCGGTCGTGCGGCGGAAGACGCGCATCATGTACTCCGGATAACGGAACCCGGTGGCCGTGGCGATCCATTTCAAGGGGGCGTCGGACGTGACGAGGAGTTCCTTCACGCGTTCGATCCGGGTGCGTTGGATTTCCTGGTGGATGGTCCGGCCCAGGACCCGTTTGATCCGCGGCTCCAGCGCCGCCCGCGAGAGGTGCGCGTGCCGCAACACATCGCGCACGCGGATGGCCTCGGCGGCGTGCGCGCGGATGAAACGCACGGCGAGGACGACGCTCTGGTCGTCGGTCGCCAGCGCGTCGGTGGAGAGTCGCGTGACGATCCCCGACGGCGGGACCAGGATCTCCGTGGTGGCCGGGTGTTTTCCGGCCATCATGGTGTCGAGCAGCGAGGCCGCTTCGTAGCCGATCCGCTGGGGATTCAGATCGACGCTGGTCAAAGGCGGCACGGCCAGGTTGCACAGGCAGTCGTCGTTTCCCACGCCGGCCACGGCGATCTCATCGGGCACGAGGATCCCGGCGCGCTGGCACGCGTTCAAGACCGTCAGCCCGACGTCGTCGCTGCACGCCATCAGGGCGGCCGGCTTGGGCAGCGTCCGAAGCCAGGGAAGCACGGAGCGCCGGGGACGCTTCTCCCCGTCGCGACGGCCGAGCGGGAAGAAATGGAAGCGGTCGCAGGCCAGGCCGGCTTCCGTTACCAGTCGGAGGAAGTGTTCGGCGCGGGCGTCCATCGAGGGATGCGAGCCGCGCGGCACGCCCACGAAGGCGAAATGCCGGAAACCGCGGCCGAGGAAGTGCTCCAGCACGAGCCGGGCGACGGCCTCGTCGTCGGGCCCGATCGACGGGAACCCCAATCCCCGGATCGCCCGCCGCAGCTCGACGACCGGAACGCCTTTGGCCGCCACGGCCCGGGCCGTGCGGCGGTCTTCGATCCGGGCGAGAATGCCGTCGCCGCTCCAGTCGCGGAGCCACACCGGCGGCGGATCGTCGAGGCCGCGCGGCGTGAACGTCGTCGACCATTCCCGGTGTTCCCGGTTGTACTGCGCCACGCCGCGGACCAGCCCTCGCGCATAGGCCCGCGACGCCTCGATCAACAACGCAACGCGACGCGGCGACGGATGCGAACGACCCACGGCTTGACGGTCCTCGTGTCTTTCGTCGGGGCATGTCCGAGGACATTGTAGGAGATGCCCCGGCCGTCCGACAGCCGGACAGTCAGCCCCGGGGTTGCGCATGGCCATTGGAGACACTTGACAAAATGCCGCAGTGGCATAGATTGACATGGTTGCGGGCGGGTCTTGGCCCGTCGGCGGCAGGGACCTCGAGGCAGACGGCGGTTCGGTTTCCTCGGCGGAGGCCGACACGATGCTGGGAGTCGTCGGCCTTGGGGTCTTCCTTTGTCGCGATTGCGAGGAGACGCTGATGAAAGTCGTTCATCTTGAGAGTATCCCACTGACGCCCGTGCAATTCGAAGGGGCGGCGGGGGCCATGAGCCGTTGCCTGATCGGCCCGCAGGACGGCGCCCCCAGTTTCAGCATGCGGCAGTTCGAGATCGCCCCGGGCGGGCACACGCCCAAGCATCGTCACGGCCACGAGCACGAAGTCTTTGTGCTCGAAGGGACCGCCGTCGTGTTGCTGGGAGGAACGGAGCACGCGCTGCGGCCCGGCACCGCGGTCTTCGTGCCGCCGAACCTCGTCCACCAGTTCCGCAACACCGGCACCGGGCCGTTGAAGTTCCTCTGCCTCATTCCGCATCCTCTGCGCGGCATGAACGAACCGTGCCTGGCGGCCTGCGGATGCGAATGAGGAGAAAAGCGGAGAGCAGAAAGCGGAAAGCGTTGGGGGGACGGGTACGTTTCGTGGAGCTTCCTCGACCGGAGGTGGTCTGGTGCGGATGGCGGGGTTGTGGGATCGGACGAAGGAGTTCGCCCTGCGGGTGATCCGCATGTACGGTGCCCTCCCCAAGATGCCGGCGGCCCAGGTCATGGGGAACCAGGTCTTGCGGTCCGCTACCAGCGTGGCGGCCAACTTCCGCGAGGCCTCCCGGGCCCGTTCCGAAAACGAATTCATCGCCAAGCTCGGTACCGTCGAGCAGGAACTCGACGAAGCGCTCCTCTGGTTTGAGTTGCTGATCGAATCGGCAATCGTTCCCGCGAAGAAGCTGGAGTCGCTCCATCAAGAGGGAGAAGAGCTTCTCAAAATCGTTGTTACCGCTATCAAGAGAACCAAGGCCCAGAGAGGACTGTCAAGCAAGAAGCCGGAGGACGCCTGAGCACGCCGTCGCGACCTTCGGCTTTCCGCTTTCGGCTTTCCGCTTTCGGCTTTCGGCTTTCGTCTTTCCGCTTTCCGCTTTCCGCTTTCCGCTCTTCTCTCCCGGAGTACCGTCATGTCCCCAGCCGTTGCCGACGAAATCGCCCGGCTTCGTGAGAGGATCCGGCACTACGACGTCAAATACTACGTCGAGGCCGCGCCGGAGATCAGCGACCTGGAATACGACAAGCTCATGGCGCGGCTCAAGGCCCTGGAGGCCGCTCACCCGGAGCTGATTACCCCCGACAGCCCCACGCAGCGGGTCGGCGAGGAACCGGTCGAAGGACTCACGCCTGTCGAGCATCGCACGCCGATGCTCTCCATCGAGAACACCTATAGCATCGAGGACCTGCGGAAGTACGGCGAGCGCACGGCCAAGCTCCTGCCGGGCGAGCCGATCGAGTGGGTCGTCGAGTTGAAGATCGACGGCGTGGCGGTCGCGTTGCTCTATGAAAACGGCCTGCTGGTCCGCGGGGCCACGCGAGGCAACGGCCGGGTGGGCGACGACATCACGCACAACATCCGCACCGTGGGCGGGGTGCCACTCCGGCTCCACGGCCGCGACGTGCCCCCGCTCCTGGAGGTCCGCGGCGAGGTCTACATGACCAACTCCGACCTCGTGGTGCTCAACGAACTCCAGAAGAAGAAAGGGGAGCCGCCTTTTGCCAACACGCGGAACGTGACGGCCGGGAGTATCCGTCTGCTCGACCCTCGCCTCTGCGCCGAGCGGCGCCTGCGGTTCTTCTGCCACGGCGTCGGCTACTGCGAGGGCCTCCGCGCCACGACCCATACCGAGTTCCTCGACGCGATGCGATCCTTCGGTCTGCCGGCCACGCCGATGGTCGCGTGTTTTGAAACCTTCTCCGCGGCCGTCGAGCATTGCGAGCAACTGATCGAGCGGCTCCACGAGCTCGATTTCGAGATCGACGGCCTCGTCCTCAAGGTGAACCGCTACGACCAGCGGGAGCGGCTCGGGGCCACCTCGAAGGCCCCGCGCTGGACAATCGCCTACAAGTTCGAGAAATACGAGGCCACCACGCGCCTCAACGCCATTCGCGTGCAGGTGGGCAAGACCGGCGCGATCACGCCCGTGGCCGAGCTGGAGCCGGTCGAGGTGGCCGGCACGACGGTGAGCCGCGCAAGCCTCCACAACGCCGACGAGATCGAGCGCAAAGACGTGCGCGAAGGCGATATCGTCGTGGTCGAGAAGGCGGGCAAGATCATCCCCCACATCGTGCGCGTGGAGAAACACGAGCGCAAAGGTCCGCTCAAGAAGTTCGTCTTCCCCACCCGGTGCCCGGAGTGCGATACGAAACTGGCCAAGGACGAAGGCGGCGTTTACATCCGCTGTCCCAACCCGGAGTGCCCGGCCCAGGTCAAGGAACGCATCCGCTACTACGCCAGCCGCAACGCGATGGACATTGAGGGGCTGGGCGATAAGCTCGTCGATCAGTTGGTCGATCAAGGCCTCGTGCGATCCTACGGCGACCTCTACCGGCTGCGTCTGGAGCAAGTCATGGGCCTGGAACGGATGGGCCGGAAGTCGTCGGAGAGTCTGCTGGACGGGATCGAAGCCAGCAAGAATCGCGGACTCGCGAGGCTCTTGAACGCCCTGGCGATCCGCCACGTGGGGGCCCGGGTCGCCACGGTGCTCGCCGAGCAGTTCCGGTCCATGGAGGCCCTTCAGGCGGCGGGCGTCGAGGAACTGAGCCAGGTCAATGAGATCGGCCCGGTGATCGCCCGGAGCGTGTACGACTGGCTGCACAGCGATTTCGGAACGGAGATCGTGGCGGACCTCCGGCGAATCGGCGTCTCGGTGCGGCAGGGCGCGGCGCGAGCCGCCGCAAGGACGCTCGAAGGCAAGACCCTCGTGGTGACCGGCACGCTCCAGCGATACACCCGCGACGAGATCGAAGAAGTGATCGCCCGTCACGGCGGGCGGGCGGCTTCGAGCGTGTCGAAGAAGACCGACTTCGTGGTGGCCGGGGCCGAGGCCGGCAGCAAGCTCGCCAAGGCCCGGGAATTGGGCGTGCCGGTGCTCTCGGAGGAGGAGTTCGAGGAGATGTTGCGCCGATAGGCGACGCCCGCCGGACAAGTCCGGCCGCTACGCACTTGCGTACCGACCACGAACCCCCGACCCCCGCTCAGAGCATCAGCAGGGCCACGCCGGCGACCGAGAGGACCGCGCCGCCGGCGGCACGGAGGCTCACCTTCTCGCGGTACAAGACCATGACGCAAGGAAGGATGAGGACCGGCATCGTGGCGATGATCGTGGAGACCACGCCGGCCGGACAGTTTCTCACGGCGATCATGTAGAGGATCACGCCCAGGAGCGGCCCGGCCAGGGTCCCGAACACGATCAGCGGCACGGCGCGGGGGTGGCGGGCCGTATCGACGACCGACGGCCAACGGCGGGTCACGGTGACCAGCGGCACCATCCCGGCCAGCCCGCCGAGCACGCGGATGAACGTGGCCACCGTGGGGTCGAGGTCGCCGATCCCCTTCTTCGAGAGCACCAACGCGATGGCCGCCACGGCCGCGCCGAGCACGGCCAGCAGGATCCCGAGGGCGATTCGCCGCGGGTCGTGCGCGTCGCCGGTCCCGTTGTGCCCTTCCAGAACGACCCAAACCACCCCGGCCAGCGTCACTCCCATCGCCACCCACTGCCAGCCCGAGAGCCGATCGCCCAACAGAAGCCAGGAGAATTGGGCGGCCAGAGGAGGCGTGAACGCTTGCAGCAGGACCGTCAACCTGGGGCCGATCAGCAGGAACGCCTTGAAGATAAGGATATCGGCCAGGAAGAAGCCCGTGAATCCGGAGGCGGCCAGCACGCTCCATCTCTCGGCCGAGACCCCGACGGGCCACCATTGCCCGCGAACCAGGCCGCCGTAGAGCGTCAAGAGAACCAGCGTCAGGAGCAACCGGACGAAGCAGACCGCCGTGGCCCCGACGTGCCTGCCGGCCGAAGTCCACGCCAGGGTGGAGAGCGTCCAGAGCAGCGCCGTGCCCAACGCCGCCAATTCGCCGGTCTGCTCTGCCGTCACTGCCTGTCCTCGGTTCCGTGCCACCTTCGGCACGCTGCTCGCCAAACTCGTATTCTTTCCTGTCGGGCCCCTTCCCGCAAGGGTTGTCAGGCAACGGCCGAATCGAGCACAATATCCCTCCAGGAGCGTTTTGGACGTTTGCTGGTGGGGGGGGCATGGCGACTTAGGATCGGCCAAGGAACAACTGTCGGGATTGGGTGGCATGCTCTCACGAC
>CAYSGY010000145.1:0-11259 GCA_964430315.1 uncultured Planctomycetaceae bacterium | reverse complement strand
CGCGGTCTACCGAACGCGGCGGTCCCGGGCTCCAATGCACAGCCGAGGGCGGCTGTGCCACTTCACGGGATTGGGTCTTCACCCATCGGTCGAGTTGTTGATGTTGGTCCGCGGAAAGCGTCAGGCAGGCCGTTCCGCCGTAGGGCCGCAGCACGCGCAGGCACTCGCGGGCCGTCGCCTCGCCCGACGCGACGTTCAGGGCGGTCCCGTCCTCGGAGACGAGGAGCGTGGCCAAGTACGGAGGAAGCCCGAACTCCCACGGCCGTCCCACGTGGACCGCCACGCGCGAGCCATACATCCCGGCTCGATCCAGACGGGTCCGAAGGGACTGGACCTTCCCGGCGTCCGGGTCCACGGCGATCACGTTCAGGGCCGACTGCCGGAGCAGTTCCTCCACGAGGCGTCCGGTCCCCAGGCCGCAGACCAGGGCATAGCCCTTCTTGACTCCGGCCAGGCGGAGAATCTCGGTGGCTCTCTCTTGCCAGGAATCCTGTGTGGGCGGGAGCGGAGGCACCGCCGGGACGTGCCGGATCGGCGGGGCCTCGCCCGACGCGAAGCAGTAGATCGGGCCGGATCGACTCACCACGAACAGCTTCCCGTCGGCGGCGAGCATCGAGTGGACCCGGCCCTCGACTCCCGGGAACCCGTCGGCGAAGCGATATTCCCGTCCGCCCGCGGTGATCGCCTGGGCGATGCCGGGCCGGATGCGGTACGTCCGCTGGCCGATGCGGATCTCGGCGGGGATTTGCTCGTCCTTCTTGCGGATCGGTCCGGCCTGGCCGATGATCTGCTGCCCGCCGTCGTGGATGCCCGTGTTGATCTCCGGGTCGACGCAGAGCCGGCCGGCCTCGGTGGCCAGGAACCAACTGCCGGGCCGGCTGCCGAAGCCTCCGTGTCCGAACTCGAAATGGGTCAACTCGCCGGTCCGCCGGTCCAACGCCGCGGGAAAGGAGCGGCTGCCGGGGACGATCACTTCGTTACCCTGGATCACCAGGTAGCCCTGCGGCGACGGCCCGCCGAACGACATGGCCGCGTGGGGATGCTCGACGTACCGCGAGCCGATCCGGTCGTTGAGCCAGAGCAGCTTGCCCGTCTGCGCGTCGGCTGCCCCGAAGAAGATTCCTTCAAAGGGCCAGACCCCGGCCGCGAAGTAGACCACGCCGTCGGCCACCACCGGGCCGCCGCGCACCGGCCAGACCGAAATCAGCCGGCCGTTGCCGAGCACTTTGCGCGGCGAAGGCGCAATGGGCAGGCTCCAAACGAGCCGGCCGTCGTCGGCGCGAAGGCAGTAGAGCCGGCCGTCGTCGGAACCGAAGTAGACCCGACCTTCCCAAGCCGCCGGGGCGAAACGCACAGGTCCGTCCGCGTAGAACCGCCACCGCTCCTGCCCGGTCTCGGTGTCCAACGCCACGACGGAATCGTTCGCGGAACTGCCGACGAACATGGTCTTCCCCAAGACGACCGGCTCGTAGCCCGCGTCGAATTGCAGCCGCTCCTGGAACACCTGCCAGAAGGCCGGACGCAGGGGAGGAAGCTGCCGGACCCATTTCAGGTGAAGATGCTCGGGAAGCCGTTCGGCTGACGCGGCCGTGCGCCCGGCATCGTGCCGCCACATGGGCCAGTCGGCAGCCACGCCGGGGACGGCCACGAGCGCCCACAAGATCACGGAGAATAGGGCAACCACGCGGGGAGGAGCGACGATGGATTTCACAGCAGATTCCCTTCGACCGCGTTCGAGGACTCTCATGGGAGGGCGACGCCCATGGCAAGGAAGAAGACACTCTAGGAGAGATATTCGGGATAGACCCCTGCCGGCTCGTCCGGCAGGTGAACGAGACTGGAAGCTGCCCGTCACACCAATCTCCTTCACCTGCCAGGCAAGCTGGCAGGGGTCCTGGGAGCCCGGGCTTTCCTGCTACCGTCTCAAGAAGATCGACCGCCCTTTCGTTCACAGGATCGCCGCGCCTTGTCGTTTGAGGGTTTCGCGGAGGCGGGCCGTGTCGATCTCGGCGACGGATTTGCCGGAATCGAGCGCGAGCCAGGCGGCCACGCCCGCGGCCTGGCCCATCTGGTTGCAGTTGATCATCACCCGGACCGCGCCGAAAGCCCCTTCGTCGGCGTCGATGCTCCGCCCGGCGATCAGCACGTTGCGGGCATCCTTCGGCACCAGCGAGGAGTAGGGAATCTGGTAGAAGGGGGCTTTTTCCAGGTGCCGGAACGTCACGCCTTGGCCCCGGGCGTTGTGGATATCGACCGGATACGTGCCGTTGCCGATCGCGTCGGGAAACCGCCGTCCGCTGAGGAGTTCCTCCTGGGTCAGCGTGTGCAGGCAGCGGGCGTGGCGGCTCTCGCGGATGCCGATCTTGGCCGGCAGCGTGACCAGCGGCGTGCCGCGCCCGTCCATGAAGTTCTCCCGAAGGATGTCGCAAATCGCGCGGACCTGCCGGCGTCCTTCGATCGACGCGGCGGTCAACTGGTCGGCGTCGGAGCAGTCGGCGCCGAACACCCGCGTGCCGGCGAGCATATATTCGTCGTGGCCGCCGGGCACCGAGTGGCCCCACGCGAAGCCCGGCTTCAGGGCCTGCGGGTATCTTGGGTCGAAGACGACCTCGTGCAGCTTGAAGCCGGGGTGCTTCTTGCGCACCGCGTCGAGGCCGCGGAGGATGACGCACATGGTGGGCGGCTGCACCTGGTCGCGCCGGTAGACGGGCAGGCCCATCCGGGCCACGACGTCGGCGTCGCCGGTGGCGTCGACGAACTGCTTCGCCCGGATCGCGCGCCGGCCGGACTTGTCCTCGACGATGGCGGCCGTCATGCGGCCCTCCTCGACGACCGGCGCGACGAACATCGTGTGGAGCAGCGGACGCACCTTCGCCTCCGTGACCAGGGCGTCGAGCTCGATCTTCAGTTCCTCGGTATTGAGAGCGTAGAACGTGCGTTTGCCCTTGACGACCGAGAGCCCGCCGCGGCGGTCGAGACGGTCGAACACTTCGGTGGTCAAGCCGGCGATGATCTGCTGCCGGTTGTTCATATCCTCGGTCGAGTGCCAGAGGTTGACGAGGCTGGCCGTGGCGACCCCGCCGAAGAAGCCGTTCCACTCGATGAGGGCCACCTTGGCGCCGAGCCGGGCCGCCGCCACCGCGGCGAACACGCCCGTGGCACTGCCGCCGACCACGCAGACGTCGCAATCGGCGACGACCGGGACCTGCCGGGCCGGCTCGGCAATCGTGCCCAAGGCCGGCGAGGCGGCCGCCGCTGCCTGCGCCGCCGGCTCCCCGGCCACCAGCGATCCGATGCCAGCCGCACCAACCGCCCGAAACAACCCACGACGCGACCATTCCCGATCCGTTGCCATGGCGACGATCTCCACTGCTTGAGTAGCACAGGCTTCCAGCCTGTCGCACAACAGCCAGGATGGCTGTGCTACAGGTCCTTGATCCGGATATTCTTGAACTCGGCCCACATCGGCTTGCCCGCGTGGAGTTGGAAGGCGAGGATGCCTTCCCGCAGGGCCAGCTTCGGGTCGTCGTCGGTGAAATCGAGGATCAGCCTGCCGTTGAGGTAGTGCCGGATGTGGTTTCCCCGGGCGATGATGACGACGTCGTTCCAGTCGTCGAGCTTGAACAGTCTTTGGAACTCCTGGGCGTCGATCAGGGTCCCGGTCACTTTCTTATGGCCGTCTGCTTCCCACGTGGCCTTCTCGCCGACGAGGCAGATGCGGCCCCGTTTCCCGCCCTCGTCGTAGATGAACCCGGACACGCTGGGCAACTTGTCCTCGTTGCGGATCTCGTGCTGATAGCCGCGCACGACCCATCGGTTCGAGACCTTGCCCTCGGTGATGTGCTTCGAGCGGTACTGGATGCCGGAGTTGTTCGCGGCGTTGCAGCGGAACGAGAGACGCAGTTCGAAATCCTTGGTCACGCCGTCCTTCCAGAGGATGAAGGTGTTGCCCTTGGCGGGGTTTTCGGTTGTCGTTTCCCCGCGCAAGACCCCGTCTTTCACCGACCAGAGCCGTGGGTCGCCGTCCCAGCCCGCAAGGTCCTTCCCATTGAAGATGACCCGCATGCCGGTCGGCTCGGGCGGCGCCTTCTGCGGACTGTCGGCCGCCAAGGCGGGGAAGGCGAAGGACGCGAGGGCAAGGAGCATCAGCGAGCGGACCATCGTGTTTCTCCCAGGTGCGAGGAAGGGTTGTTCATGGTGGAAGTGCTCGACGGACCGGAGGGGTCCACCGGGCACCACGCCGTAGTGTGTGTCGGATGGACCACGATTGTCAAGCGCTTCGCCGCGTATCCCGGGCCTGACCTCTGTCGCCCCTCCGGGGCTCCTGTCATCGCGGAACCTCCTGACCCACGGCTCGCGCCGTGGGCTATCGTCTTACGCCCCTTACGGGGCTCTCCGTCGATTCTTGAGGAAGACGCACGAGTCCGGGGGAAGCAGATCTGGAATTCCACGCCGGCATGGAAGATAATTCCCGGTCGGGGCCGGAAGGTCCCTCGTCAGGGCGCGATTCCGGCGGGCAGGCTTCAGCACGAAAGGGATAGGTCGATGACGCCACGAAAACGAGTCACACGCCGCCGCTTGCTGGGCGCCACGGCGGCCACGGCCGGCGGGATGCTGTTGCCCGGCGCGGCGGGGCCGAACGCCGACGCCGCAGGTGACTCGCTCGACTTTCCTTCGACCGAGCACTTCTGGTATCGCCTTCAGGCCCCGGGCGTCACCATCGACTCGCAGCTTCGGAACAAGGCGTTCGGATATCGGGACGGGACCCTCTGCCTTTCGGAAGACAACGGGCGCACCTGGCCGCACACCGCCCCGTTTCCCGACGCCCGACACATCACCTTTAGCTGCATCCTGAACCGCGGGAACATCGTCTTCAGCACCCGCGAAAAACTCTTCCTCAGCACCGACAACCTGAAGACCATCAAGCCGATCACGGTCAAGGACGCCCACGGCGCCGATTACCTCCCGCACACGCCGAAGAACCCGGACCAACCGGGCTGGTACTTCCACACGCTCTCGGGCGTCAACTCTTGGGATGTCGGCGGCGTCGAGATGCTCGTGTGGGGGAACTACTGCAACGTGCTCGGCGGCGCGACGCCGGTGAACATCTACTACTCGACCGACGGCGGGCAGACCGTCAAGATCGCGTACTGCTTCGGGCAGAACCCCTACTTCCGCGACAACGGCTCGCCCGGCGGGGGCAAGACCGGCACGCTTCTTGGCGACCCCAAGAACCCGGTGATTTGCCGCCACATCCATACCGTCGCCTACAACCCCGCCGAAAACGCCTTCTACGCCTGCACCGGCGACGGCGACCGGCCCGAGGGATTCGAGTGCCACTGGCTCCGAGGCACCTACGACGCCAAGAAAGACCAGTGGCAATGGAAGGTCATCGTGTCGGACCACCTGAACTCGCGCTACAAGGCCGGCGGGATCAACTTCGTCGACGGCAAGGTCTACTGGATCAGCGACTCGAACGGCCCCAAGCCCTACGACCGCGGGATCTTCTGCTGCGACCCGGCCGACATCCCCAATCCCAAGGCCCACAAACGTCTGTTCAACCCGGAAGTCGAATCCGGAAACATGATCATCCAGGACGGCGTGATCCTGGCGTCGCACTGTGCGCCGGCGTCGCCGATGGCCACGGGCATCATCTACTCGCCGGACATGGGCCGCACCTGGGCCCAGTACGACCTCAAGGAATGCGGCCGCCGCTCGCCCACCCGCTTCCACCAGAAGAACAGCGACGGCTGGTTCCGCATGGACCTGCGGTCCGGTTGGATCCAACGCGCCGAGGTCCTGTTCCTCAAGCCGAAGAGCGCGCCTGGAGCGTGATTCCCTGATACCGCGTGGGGCACGGCTTCGGAGATCCCCTGTGGCACAGCCGCCCTCGGCTGTGCAGGGCATTTCGCACAGCCGAGGGCGGCTGTGCCACACGTCAGAGCACCACGGACGGAGCACTAGCCAACGCGCCGGCCGGCCGCTACAAAAGAGGGCGCCGAAGGAACTCAAGCTGCCTTGCGACCGAGGGGAATGCCATGCCGGGAGTCTCGGAACACGCGGCCCGCCCGCCCTACGATCTGAAATACGTGTGGGGTATTTCTCTGGTCGCGGCCATGGGCGGGTTGATGTTCGGATACGACTGGGTCGTCATCAGCGGCGCCGAGCCCTTTTATAAACGGTTCTTCGGGCTGACCAGCGCGGCCCAGGAAGGCTGGGCCATGGGCAGCGCCCTGATCGGTTGCCTGCTCGGAGCGGTCCTGTCCGGCGGCCTGAGCGACAAGTTCGGACGCAAGCGGCTCCTGATCCTCTCGGCGGTCATCTTCGTGGTCTCCTCGATCGGCACGGCCCTGGCCGGCGATTTCGTCTCGTTCAACGCTTGGCGCATGGCGGGCGGGGTTGCCATCGGGTTGGCGTCGAACCTCTCGCCCATGTACATCGCCGAGATCGCCCCGGCCGCGGTGCGCGGGCGTCTCGTGTCGATGAACCAGTTCACCATCGTGATCGGAATCCTGCTGGCCCAAGTGGTCAACTACGGCATCGCCTGGCACGGCTCGGCGAGGGATCGGGCGGCGGCGGCCTCGCACGCCCGCGGCCCGGACGCGGGCCTCGATGCCCGCCGCGTCGGCGAAGAGATGGCCTGGCAGGTCCGGGGCGAAGATCGCCCGGAGGTCGTCGCGCAGTTCCTTGCCCTGGCCGCTCAACGCCACGGTCCGCTGGACTTTGCAGCCGTTGCTGCGCTGGTCGACCGGATGAACGCGGATCGGGCTGAGAAGCTCAAAGCCGAAGCCGTGCCGGTGGAAATCGCGGGGCGAGGGTTGACTTCGTGGAACGTCACGCCCGGCTGGCGGTGGATGTTCGGCGTGACCGCCGTGCCGGCATGTCTCTTCTTCGTCCTCATGTTCTTCGTCCCGGAAAGTCCCCGGTGGCTGGTCAAGAACGGCAAGTCGGCCGCGGGCCGCGCGGTGCTGGCCCGGATCGGCGGCGACATGTTCGCGGACGGTGAAATCCGGAGCATCGAGGCGACCCTGGTGGGCGAGATCGAGAAGGTCCATTTCCGCGACCTGCTCCAGCCGCGGATGTCCGCGATCCTCGTGATCGGGATCGCCCTGGCGGTGCTCCAGCAGTGGTGCGGCATCAACGTGATCTTCTACTACGCCGCGTCGCTCTTCAGCATGGCGGGCTTCAACGTGGCCGACGCCCTGCTGAATATCGTCATCATCGGCGCCGTGAACCTCGTCTTCACGGTGCTGGCGGTATGGAGCGTCGATCGCGTGGGCCGACGCGCTCTCATGCTCCTCGGCTTCGCGGGCCTCACCGTCACGCACCTGGCGATCGGCGCGAGTTTCTACGCCGGGCAAGGAGGGGTCTTTCTCCTCGTGCTCACGCTGGCGGCGATCGGCTGCTACGGCCTCACGCTGGCCCCCGTCACCTGGGTTGTGCTGTCGGAGATCTTCCCCAACCGCATCCGCGGGGCGGCCATGTCGGTCTCGGTCTTCTCCCTCTGGACCGCTTGCTTCCTCCTCACTTTCACATTCCCGCTGCTCCGGGAAAGCCTCGGCACGGCATCGACCTTCTGGCTCTACGCGGCGATCTGTGTGGTCGGATTCTTCTACGTTTGGCGACGCCTGCCCGAGACCAAAGGCAAGACGCTCGAACAGATCGAACGCGAACTGGTCGATTGAGAATGCGCGACACGTCCACGCAGCCTGACCACGGCTAATGGAAGATCAAGGGATACTCGTCAGGGTTCTCAAGACACTCCAACTCAAGATCGACGTCCAGCGTGGGCCAGTGAAGGTGGCTGTCGTGAAGCAAATCCACGTTCAGGATGTCGCCCACCGTGGCTTCCTTGAACCAGGGAAACTTCTCGTGGTCGAGAAAATACTCCCGCCCACGGACAAGAACCCAAATTCCATGCGCGGAGATGTTCAGCACTTCAGCGGCTGAAGTGCCGGTTCCAGGACGACTCGATGACATCTCTGTATTCCTCGATGATCCTGATCACTTCGTTGACTTGTTGGAGAGAAAGCCCCTTGTTCGCCGCAAGCGAGACCTCGGGACTGAGCCAGAACTTGGTCTCTCCGTCGGCGCAGGAAACATGCACGTGCATTCTCGCCTCTTCCCGCGAGAAGAAGTAGAAGCGATACTCGTTGTGCCTGAAAACCGTTGGGCTCATGATCGTATTCTACCACACGGCCAGGGATGGGAGTACAGCGTGTTCCGCTTCAACCCCTCGCGCGACTCCGGATCCCAGGGACGCGGCCGACGGGCTGTCTCCTCTTCCTTCTGGGGTGATCCTCTGATACCCTGACAGGGGCGACTTGTCGAGCACGAGTTGTCCGGCCGGAACGATCTCTTGACCACAGGAGTCCCCGCACCATGAAATCGTGGTTCTCTTGCGTCGCATCGATTCTTCTTCTCGCCTCCCAGGCATCGGGCGCCGGCAAGCCGAACCTGATCTGGATCATGGCCGACGACCTCGGCTACGGCGAGGTGGGCTGCTACGGGCAGAAGGTCATCGAAACGCCGCGTCTGGACCGCATGGCGGCCGAGGGGATGCGTTTCACGCAGTTCTACGCCGGGGCCACGGTGTGTGCGCCGTCGCGGAGCGTGCTGATGACCGGCCAGCACCAAGGCCACACCCGGGTGCGCGGCAACGCCGGCCGCGACAATCCCGCGGCCCAGGCCCTGAAGCCCGGCGACCTCACCGTGGCCGCCCTGCTGCACAAGGCCGGCTACCGGACCGCGCTGGTCGGCAAGTGGGGGCTCGGCGATGTCGGCCCGGCCGCCACCGGCTTGCCACGAAGCCAGGGTTTTGACTTCTTCCTGGGCTATCTCAGCCAGCATCACGCACACAATCATTTCCCCGACTTCCTCTGGCGCAACGAAGATCGCATGAAGTTGCCCAACGTCGTCACGCCCGTGGGCAGCGACGGCGGCGGCTACGCCACCGAGGCGAAGGTCTACGCCGACGACGTTTTCTCGGAGGAGGCCGTCAAGTTCGTGGCCGCCAACAAGGATCGGCCCTTCTTCCTCTATTGGAGCATGGTCGTTCCGCACGCCAACAACGAGCGTGCCCGCGCGCTCGGCGACGGCGCCCACGTGCCCGACTACGGCCCCTATGCCGGCAAGGATTGGCCCGCCCAGGACAAGGGCCACGCCGCCATGATCACGCGGCTGGACGGTTACGTGGGCCGCCTCCTCGATGCGCTCCGGAAGTACGGACTGGCCGAGAAGACCCTGGTTGTCTTCACCAGCGACAACGGCCCGCACAACGAGAGCAGGCACAATTTCGACCGGTTCAACCCGTCCGGTCCGCTCACCGGAATCAAGCGCAGCCTTACCGACGGCGGCATCCGCGTGCCCTTCATCGCATGGTGGCCGGGAAAGGTGTCGCCGGGCGTCACCAGCGGGCAGGTCGGCTACTTCGGCGACTGGATGGCCACGGCCGCCGAGCTTGCCGGCGTCGCGGTGCCCGCCGGGGCCGACTCCCTGAGTCTCGTGCCCACCCTGCTGGGACAGGCGGGATCGCAGAAGCAGCACGAGTTCCTCTACTGGGAGTTCCACGAAGGCGGTTTCAAGCAGGCCGCCCTGTATCAAGGCCGCTGGAAGGGCATCCGCGCCGGGGCCCCCGACGCCCCGGTGGTGCTCTACGATCTGAAGAACGACCTCGGCGAGAAGACCAACGTCGCCTCGCAGCACCCCGACATCGCCAAGAAGATCGGCGACTACCTGCAAACCGCCCGCACCGACGTGCCCGACTGGCAACCGATGTGGCGAAAACCGAAACGCTGACGTGCGGGAAACGTAGGGAGGTGAAAGGCCGGTTGCACTGGAACGGTGAGATGGAATGGTGCTACCCGCCGACAGCCCCGAAATCCCGAAAACATCCGTCAAAGGCCCACCTTTCACCCGCTTTCCTACGACCCGTCTAACGAGAAGACTCGCCAGAGTCGCTCCGTCTTGCGCTGCCGTACGCTTCCCTGTTTCGTTCACAACGGTTGTCTCTCGACGAACGGCGCCAAGGTTGCTTCTGCGAGATATGCTTCCTTGAGGGCCAGTGTCGGGTATCGGTTGCTGTTCTCGCGAGGAGATCATCATGTCGCAAGGATCGGAGACCGCCTGCGCCAGCTTCGTCGATCGGCGCAACTACGAGGTCTTGAACGGCCCGCCTACCTTCGAGCGCCGCCAGTTCACCAACAGCCACGAAGAGCTCTCCGCCGAGGCCCGCGAGCTTGCGATGGCCATCGACGGATACAAGATGCGCCACCGCAGGCGGTTCATCAACTCGGAAGAGATGCTTGCGGTCGTCAAGTCGCTCGGCTATCACAAGTGAGCCGAGGCCGGCCCGGTTCTCACTCCCCCGCGGTCGTCCGGCCCGTGGCCACGTCGAATTCGTAGAGCGCGGGCACGAGCATCGCCGCCGTGGTGAAGCCGTAGGAGAGGGCGATGACCAGGAAGACGCCGAGCGTCTGATTCAAGAACAGGCTGGTGATCGCGTAGAACGTGGCGAAAGGGCAAAGGAAGGACGCCACGCCGATGGCCGTCGAGGGGTTCCTCGCCCCGATGGCCACGTAAAGCCCCACGCCGCCCCCCACCATGAAGGCCAAGAAGGGCTGCAACTGGGCCTCGAACGAGCCGCTGAACACGACCATCATCCACATGCAGGTAGCCACGCCGAGGAACAAGAAGAAGACGGTGCCCAGGCTGGTGGCGATGGCCGTGCGGGAATTGGCGTAGTTCATGCCGGCGTGGACCCCGAGCATGGCCACGAAGCAGTCCAGCGCCGCCAGCCCGCCCACCACGTACACCAGGTTCTCCAGGCTCAGGGCCCCGGCGTACCAGAGATACCCGCACAGGAGGATCGGCAGCAGGACCATCTCCTTGGTGTTGTAGAGCACGCCGCCGAGCTTGCCGAAAACGACCTCCTTCGGCGTCAGATCGCTGACCAGAAGGAGGTCGAGGGCCCGCGCGTCGCGCTCGCTGGTCAACGCCGTCACCGCCTGGGCGTTGATCAGCACGAGGCTTAAGAGGAAGAGCGGGGCGAGAACGGTGGCGCCGGCAGCGCGGGTGACGGGCTGTCCGCTGGCAACGAGCCACCAGAGGCTGCTTGCCGCCAACGCAAACAGGAGCAGGTAAGCCAGCCGGACCACCAGGATCTTCCGACCGTAGGCCCAAGTGCAGATCTCTCGCCAAACGACGGGATTGTCCCACACCTGCCGGCTGCGAGCGGCGGGCCGTGAGGCCCCCGCCGCC
>CAYSGY010000144.1:0-11282 GCA_964430315.1 uncultured Planctomycetaceae bacterium | reverse complement strand
GCGGCGGCAGATCGTAGCCCATGGCGCGAGCCATGGGAAGCGGTCTTGCAGGGCCCCCGGAAGCCCCGTCAGGGGCGATAGAATGGGGCCCCCTGCCACCGGAACGGCCGCCGCCTTCTTTCGCCCCTTGCGGGGCTTGGTTCGCCGTGGGAGGCCGAGTCTTCCCATGGCTTGCGCCATGGGCTACGGTCTTACGCTCCTCCGGAGCTGTGAGCGCGAAGCGTTTTGCCATGGTATTCTGTGTCCAATCGTTCAGTCGCCTTCGGAACAAGACCGGACTCCAAACGTGGGAATGGGCAAAACATCTCTACCTATCCCGCCAGCAGCCTCCCCATGAACGAGCAGCAGAAACGCTGGCGCCCGCTTGGCGTTTCTGTTCCCTACAGCGGAAATCGGTGTGCTTGTTCTGACACGGATACTGAACGACGGCGTGCAATCCAACCGCCACCCTTCTTTCGGTGTTCTTGACATGCCACCTCCGCGTGGTAGAATACGGCTTTGGCTTACCCCGGACGGCGAAAGGGATTCCTGTAGGCTGGCCTTCTTCTGGGCCGACATCGATGGCCCGGAAGGATCGTCCTATTCCTTGATGCGTTGGAGCGAACGATGTCGGACATGATTGCCCCTTCTGACGCGACTCCTTACTTGGGGGAGCCGCCTTTGATCGTTCACCTCCGTCCGGTGCTCGACCTGACGGACGAGCAGCTCTACGAGTTCTCTCAAATCAACAGGGATCTGCGGATCGAACGGAACGCGCAGGGGGAGTTGGTCATTATGCCGCCTACTGGAGGAGAGACGGGCAATCGAAACGCGGAGTTGACCATGCAGTTGAGATCGTGGGCCAAGCGCGACGGAACGGGCTCGACGTTCGACTCGTCAACCGGGTTTCGTCTTCCCAACAAGGCCGTGCGATCGCCCGACGCCTCGTGGATCGCACACGCGCGTCTGGACCACCTGACCTCGGAGCAACGGAAGAAGTTCATCCCTTTGTGCCCGGATTTCGTCGTCGAACTCCGTTCTCCTACGGATAGCCTCAGCGTCTTGCAGGAGAAGATGCAGGAGTATCTCGACAACGGGGCGGGACTCGGCTGGCTGATCGACACCGACCGAAGGCGGGTCTGCGTGTATCGCCCCAACAGGCCCATCGAGGAATTGAGCGAGCCGTCGTCTCTCAACGGCGATCCGCTGCTGCCCGGGTTCATTCTGGACCTGAAGGAGATCTGGTGACCTCACGATCCGGCAGCCAAGGGACTCCGCCAGTGCGAGTCCTCGTGATCTTCGCCCGGCGGCTCTTTCCGGCGTGGTTCCTTCTTTCGGTCCTACTCGCCTTGCCGGCCGGCGCCGTTGCAGGCCCGGATGTCATCAACGCCGGGCGCGAGAACTGGCTTCACCCCTGGGTGCCCAATCTGCGAAAGCCGGGCAGGCGGATCGCGATCCGCCCGGAGAAGCGGATCGACGTGGTTCTCCTTCCCGACGGCTACCTGGCGGCCGAGCGGGCGGAGTTCGATCGCGCGGTCGAGAAGTGGTATGTCCGCTTCCTCACGTTTCCGGCCTGGGGAGAATTCCGCGGCGCGTTCCGCGTGCGGGGACTTTGGACGCCCAGCGAGGCCCGGGCCACCGCAGAGCAGAAGTCCCATTTCGCCGTGGGGGTCGCTGAGAGGAAAGTCACCAGCACCCGGTCGAAGGAGACGGCGGCGGCGGTGTTCGAGGCCCTGGGCCGGATCGACGTGAACCGGAACGTGAGCGGCAAACGATTCTCGCACCTGGTCGTCGTCATGCTCATCAAGGACGAGAGGGGGCGGAACCCCAGCGGGGTCGCCCGATCGCTCGCCTCTCCGGCCGGCGGGACCGTGGTGCCGGTCGGCTTCGGCGCCGACAGCCACCACGAGTTCGGCCACGCCTACGGCGGACTGCGCGACGAGTACATCCTCACCGCCGATGCCCGGGCGAAGGGGAAGACGCCCGATCGGCTTTCGCTCTTCACCGTGTCCAACCTGAGCTACACGGACGAGCTGAAATCGCTGCCGTGGTCGCACCTGGCCCCGGGCAGCGCGGTGAATCCCGACCGGGCGAGCGTCGTCGGGGTCCTGTGGCCGGGCGGGGGCGCCGAACGCGGGGTCTGGCACAGCGAGGCCCGGTGCTTCATGAACGGCAGCCACGAGAATTGGGACCTTGCCAAGACCCGCCGCGGCGCGGGCCTTCGCGAGGCCCGGTTCTGTTTCTGGTGCGAAGAGATCCTGGTGGCCAGGACGCTGCATCGCACCGGCCAGTTGGGCGATTCCACCGACGGCGAAGTCCTTTGGAAGAAGTGGGAAGAACTCCGCCCCTTCTATCAGAAGGCGTTCAACGTCGCGGCCCGCATCGCGGAACAGAACCGGAAGAACGCTCAGGCGGGAGTGCCCGGCTCCCCCCTCGTCCAGCGCCCTCGATGAACCGATGCCACTTTCAGCGATTGAGGGCGTCTCCTGAAGCGACACGTAGCACAGCCATCTTGGCTGTGCCGTGACAGGTTGGAAGCCTGTGCTACGCTGCTTGCGTGACAGGCTGGAAGCCTGTGCTACGCTGCTTGCGTGACAGGCTGGAAGCCTGTGCTACTCGGTGGCGGGGCGGGACGATCCGGGGTTTTCCGTTTTCCGGCGGTCGGTATAATGGGACGCCATGTCGTACCAGCGTTCCAAAGAACCGGATGAGGAACCCGAAATGAGTCCCTTGATGGCGTTGGCGTGGGCTTCCGTGTTGGCCGGGGCGACGGAGGGTGGCCAGGCCCCTCGCATGCCGAACATCGCGTTCGAGAAGTACACGCTGCCCAACGGCCTGGATGTGATCCTGCACGAGGACCACAGCACGCCCATCGTCGGCGTGAACCTCTGGTACCACGTGGGCTCGAAGAACGAGCGGCCCGGACGCACCGGCTTCGCCCACCTGTTCGAGCACATGATGTTCCAGGGCACGAAGCACTACGACAACGACTACTTCGGGCCGCTCCAGAAGGCGGGGGCCCGGCTCAACGGCTCGACGAATCCCGACCGCACGAACTACTGGGAGACCGTCCCCTCGAACTACCTGGAGCTGGCCCTGTGGATGGAGTCGGACCGCATGGGGTTTCTCCTTCCGGCCATGAGTCAGGCCAAGCTCGACAATCAGCGCGACGTGGTCAAGAACGAGCGGCGGCAGAGCTACGAGAATCGGCCTTACGGCCTGACCTACGAAGTGATCCTGGCGGCGATGTTCCCGCCCGACCATCCGTATAGCTGGCCGACCATCGGTTCCATGGCCGACATCACGGCCGCCTCGCGCGACGACGTGGCCGACTTCTTCCGCCGTTACTATCACCCGGGCAACGCCAGTCTCTGCATCGCGGGCGATTTCGACCCGCAGGAGGCCAAACGCCTGGTCGCGAAGTATTTCGGTCCCATTCCCGCCGGTCCGAAGGTGGCGAAGCTGAAGACGTGGGTGCCGCCGCTCGAGAAGGAGATGCGGGTGAAGATGACCGACCGCGTCGGGCTGGCGCGGATCTACCTGAACTGGCCCACCGTGCCGATCTTCGCTCCCGACGACGCGGAACTCGACATCCTGTCCGACGTCCTCGCCGGCGGCAAGACCTCGCGGCTCTACCGCGTGTTGGTCCGCGAGAAGCAGATCGCGCAGGACGTGCAGGCGTCGCAGAACTCGGGGGAGATCGCGGGCGGGTTCGGCATCATCGCCACGGCGAGGCCGGGCCACACGCCGGAGGAGATCGAGAAGGTCATCCTGGCCGAGGTGGAACGCCTCCGGGCCGATCCACCCAGCGCCGAGGAAGTCGCCCGCGCGGTGGCCCGGCTGGAGTCCCAGTTGGTCCGGGCCCTGGAGTCGATCAGCGAGTTCGGCGGCCGGGCCGACCGGCTCAACATGTACAACACCTATGCCGGCGATCCGGGCTACTTGCAGAAGGACTTTGAGCGCTACGTGAAGGTCACGCCTGCCGACGTGCAGCGCGTCGTCAAGAAGTACCTTTCTGGAAAGAAGATGGTGCTCGAAGTGCTGCCGGGCGAGGCCACCGCGATCACGCCCGACCCTCGCGTTCCGGCCGCCGAAGCCCGGGAGCAACTGGCCAAGAAGGTCCACGAATCGCGCCTGCCCGCGGCCCCCGCGATCGCCGAAGACGCGGACCGCAAGACGTTGCCCAAGGCGGGTCCGGTTCCCAGTTTCAAGCTCCCGCCGATCCATCGCCGCGTGCTCTCCAACGGGATGCACGTCTTGGTGGTGGAGAAGCATCAGTTCCCCAGCGTGAACGTGAACGTCCTGTTCCCGGTCGGCCGCTCGAACGATCCGGCGGAGCGACTGGGGCTGACGAACCTGTTGGCCGCCGTGTGGGACGAAGGGACCACGAGCCGCACCGCCGACCAGATCGCCGACGAGTTGGCCGGCATCGGCGCGAGCCTCTCCCTGTCGAGCGATTGGGACGTGACGGGCGCGAGGCTTTTCACCCTGAAGCGTCCGCTTGACAAGGCCCTCGACATCTTCGCCGACGTGCTCCGGAACCCCTCGTTCCCAGCACCGGAACTGGAGCGTCAGCGGAACATGGCCCTGGGCCGGTTGATCCAGGCCCGCAACGAGCCGATGGTCCTGGCGACCCTGGCCATGGGCGCAACGCTCTACGGCGAGAACCACCCTTACGGCCGACCTCAATACGGCACGCCGACGAGCCTCAAGGCGATTGCCCGCGACGACCTGGACGCCTTCTATCGCGCCCGAATCCGGCCCGATCGCGCCACGCTGATCGCCGTGGGCGACGTGACGCCGGACGAGGTCGTCGAGGCGTTGGAGAAGTCGCTGGCCGGCTGGAAATCCCCGGGCGGCGGCGAGGAGGCGAAGTTCCCGGCGATCCCGGAAGCCCGTCTTTCCCGCGTCACACTGGTCGATAAGCCGGGCGCCGCCCAGTCGGTGATCTGCGTCTGCCAGGTCGGAACCGACCGCGACTCGCCCGATTATTTCCCCCTGGTGGTGATGAACAGCATCTTCGGCGGCCAGTTCTCCAGCCGTTTGAACATGAACCTCCGGGAGGAGAAGGGCTACACCTACGGGGCCCGGACGATGTTCGACTGGCGGGTCCGCCAGCCGGGGCCGTTCCTCGCGATCGCCTCCGTCCAAACGGCCGTGACCGCCCCCGCCCTGGTCGAGTTCCTCAAGGAATTCGACGGCATGGTTGGGAAGCGGCCCGTCACCGAAGACGAGTTGGCGTTCAGCAAGGACTACCTCACCCGGGGCTATCCCGCCGGATTCGAGACCCCCGGCAACATCGCCTCGCAACTGGAGACCCTCGTCCAGTTCCAGTTGCCCGACGGCTACTTCAACACCGTGGTGCCGAAGATCACGGCGGTGACGTGCGACGACGTGCTCCGCGCGGCCAAGAAGCACCTCGACACGGCCCGCCTCGGCGTCCTCGTCGTCGGCGACCGGAGCAAGATCGAGGCCGGCCTGCGCGGCCTGCCGATCGGGAAGGACCTGACCGTGGTCCACTTCGACGACGAATTCCGGCTGGTGCCGTAGACGGGTTTCTGCTGCCGCAGCGGACGGAACTTCCCAAGCCCACGGGTTGCAACCCGTGGGCTTTTCTGTGCCGTCCATCTCATTTCGTCCGACACTCCGTCACCCGCCAATCCCGAGCGACGCCTGACCCGTGTGCAGAAACCACCGCTCGAGGACCACGCGCCGGACAAACCACCGGTTGGCCAGGAGCCGGCCCGCCAGGAACTGACGCAATCGGGACGACCAACCGCCCGCGGGCGGACGGAACGAACTACGCTCGCCGAACCGCGACGTGAGCGACGCCCGATACGGCTCCAGACGCTCGCGGCCGTAGTCGCCCGCGGCGGCTAGGATGACCTCGGCCGCCATCAGGCCCGACTCGATCGCCGGGCGGATTCCTTCGCCGCTTTCGGCGTAGGCAAGCCCGGCCGCGTCGCCGACGAGGAGAACGCCGTCGCCGACCGGGTCGCGCGACGCGTGCCCGTAGAGCAGGTAAGCATGGCCGCGGAACTTGCCGGGCAGGCGGCGGGGGATGCGTCCTTGGTCCTGGAGATACTCGCAGAACGCGGCCACATGCTCGGGCAGTCGTTCGCGGTCCTCGCGTCCCAGGCCCACGTTGAGATAGTCGCCTTTGCGGAAGCACCAACCGTAGCCCGCCAGGTCGCGGCAGAAGTACAACTCCGGCCGGCGGCCTTCGACCCGGCATTCGGCCTGCTGGGATTCGTCGAGAAGGAACTCCATCTCCTGGGCCGCGACGAGCGACTCGCGCCGAGCGCTGGCGGGGTCGAGAGACCCGCACCGAGCGCGAAGAGGCCCGTGCTGCGCGCCTTGCCCCAGCCATTGCGCCACCGGACAAAAATGTCCGCCGGCTCCGACCAGCATCGAGGTCCGGTAGCGATCGTCGACGACCCAGGCGTCGCCGTCGCGGGCGATCGACCAAGCGGCCTCTCCGAGTTGGAGCCGTGCCCCGCAGCGCGACAACAAGTAATGATCGAACTCGCACCGGCGGATGCCGAAGCTCACGGGCGGGCCGAAATCGAGGTCGAGCATTGGGGCGCCCTGCCGGCCGACGCGGAATGCCGAGATGGGCTGCAACACCCGGCCCTTCCGTTGATACTCGATCGGATCGAGGCTCAGTTCGTCGAGCACCGCGGGCGTGATCCAGCCTGCGCAAACCTTGTCGCGGGGAAAGACGGCCTTATCGAGGACCACGACGTCGAGCCCCGCGCCTGCAAGCCGGCGGGCGCACGTCGAGCCGCCGGGCCCGCCGCCGACGATTAGTACGTCGCAATGTTCCATCGTGCGGGGACAGGCTGGAAGCCTGTGCTACTCAAACCACATGGCCGCTTCCATGCCGACCCTCGGCTGCGCCGAGTGACGGCATGCCACACATTCGCCGAGTGACGGCATGCCACACATTCGCCGAGTGACGGCATGCCACACGCCGCCGTCTGTCGGCGTCTAGGAATGCTCGTACAGTCCCTCGCGGGTCCACGGGATCTCGTTCACCTGGGGCCGGGCGAAGACCACCTGGAAGAGCTGCAACTCGCCGGCCAGGAACGCAGCGGCCGATCCGGTGAGGTAGAGCCGCCACATGCGGACGAACGTTGGATCGAACATCCGGCGGACGCGATCCTCCGCCGCGTCGAACCGCGCCAGCCAGTGCCGCAGCGTCTCGGCGTAATGGAGTCGGAGGTTCTCCACGTCGAGCACGGAGAACCGCCAAGGCTCCAGGAAGGCCGTGATTTCCCGCAGCCCCGGCGGGTAGGCGCCCGGGAAGATCCGTCGCCGGATCCAAGGGTTGATCAGCGTGCCGGAACCGTTCTGACCGATCGAGTGGATCAGGCCGCGCCCTGCCGGGCGGAGCACGCGGTGGATCGTCCGTCCCAACTCGCTGTAGTGGTTAGGGCCCACGTGCTCCAACATGCCGACGGAAACGAAAACGTCGAACTCCCCGCGGATGTTGCGGTAGTCGTCCTCGAGGAACTCGACGCGCCCGGCAAGCCCCTCGCTCTCGGCCCGGCGGCGCGCGTAGGCGACTTGTTCGCGGGAAATATTGAACGCCTTCACGGTCACGCCGAAATGCCTGGCCATGTAGAGGGCCAGCGCCCCCCAGCCGCAGCCGGCCTCCACGACCGTCTCGCCCGGACGCAGCCACAGCTTCCGGCACACAAGGTCCATCTTGGCCTGCTGCGCCTCCTCCAGGCCCGTCGCGGGCGAGGGGAAGTAGGCGCACGTGTAGACCAGCTCCTTGTCGAGCCACAACTCGTAGAACTCGTTGCCGATGTCGTAGTGATGGTGGATGTTCCGCTTCGACCCGGCCAACGTATTCGATTGCAGCCAGTGCCCGATCCGCACAGCCGGTGCGGCCAGCGGGCCGGCGGGCTTGCGCACCGCCGCCGCGGCACGGTAGACGGTGACGAGAAGATCGAGCAGGTTCCCCTCGACCTCCAAACGTCCCTCGCCATAGGCCTCGCCGAATTCGAGCCTGGGACGGGCGGCCAGCTTCCAGAGCGTCGCCCGATCGTGCAGTACCACGCGGGCGATCGGCGCCGCCTCCGAGACCGTCACTTCCTCGCCGCAGGCAAGCACGATTTGAACCGGCGGATTGCCCAGTCCGTGGAGGAGTTGCCGGGCCAACCATCGCTCGGCAGCCAGGGCCCGCCGCGGCGGCGGGCCAGAGGGCGACGGGTCTTCCGGTCGGCGATTGCCCGCGAGACGCTCCGGCGGGTTTCCCCATCCACCGGCCCGCGGGTCTCTTGGGGCCGCCTCTCCGTCAACAGGGGCTGACAACGTGCGAACCATCGCTTTTCGCTCCGACAGGGTCTGACGGTAGTCCGAGCGACACGCATATCCGCAAGCTAAGCCAATGCCATTATAGCGCAACCAATAAGGATTGCACTACCCTCATCCACCCTATCGGGGCATGCCATTGGAGCGGTCCCGCCGTTTCTCTGCTGTAGCGCGGCCTTCCAGGCCGTGGCTCGTGCCACGTGCTTGTGCCGGCTTCATCCCCGGGATATCGTGGAGCCGACGGAGATTGGCACTGAGCACCATTTGTAGAAGGGAGCGGCCATGTTGCGGGATCGGGAAGCCACGGGCGGACGAGGCGTTTCACGGCGGGGGTTCCTGGGGATGTCGGCGGGGATGGCTGCGGCAGGCCTGGCTGGCGGGCTTTCGGTCGCTCGATCCGCCCACGCCGCCGGAAGCGATGTCATCAAAGTCGGTCTGATCGGCTGCGGCGGCCGCGGCTGCGGGGCGGCGGTCAACGCCCTGAACGCCGACCCGCACGCCAAGCTCATCGCCGTGGCCGACGTGTTTGAAGACCGCGTCCAGAACGCCCGCAAACAGATCCTGAAAGCCAAGGGCCCGGAGCAGGTCGCGATCCCCGACGACCACCTCTTCTTCGGCTTCGACGCGTACCAGAAGGTGATTGCCAGCGGGGTCGACGTGGTCCTCATCGCCTGCGCTTCCCGCTTCCATCCAATCTACATGAAGGCCGCAATCGACGCCGGCAAACACGTCTTCGTCGAGAAGCCCCACGCGATCGACCCGCCCGGCCTCCGGATCGTCGAACAAGCCTGCGCGGAAGCGAAGAAGAAGAACCTCTCGGTGGTTTCGGGCCTCTGCTGGCGGTACGACCTGGGTGTCCAGGAGACGATGAAGCGGGTGCTGGACGGCGCGATCGGCGACATCGTGGCCATCCAGGAGACCTACATGCGGGCCCCCTATCGCCTGATCGAACGCGAGCCCGGCCAGACGGAACTCCAATACCAGTTCCGCAACTGGTACCACTTCAACTGGCTTTCGGGCGACGACGTGCCCCAGTCGCTCCTCCACAGCATGGACAAGGGCTGCTGGGCGCTCCGCGAGGAAACGCCGGTCAAGGCATTCGGCTCCGGGGGCCGCTCCTCGTGCTTCGGGCCCGTCTACGGCGACGTCTTCGACCACTGCTCGATCGTCTACGAGTATGCCAACGGCGTGCGGATGTACGCCAATGTCCGGGCCCAGGCCGGCTGCTACGACGAAGTCTCCGACACCTTCCTCGGCACCAAGGGTCGCTGCTACCTGCTCAAGAATCGCATCGAAGGGGCCAACCCTTGGCGCTACGAAGGCAAACCCAAGGCGAACATGTACGACGCCGAGCACCAGGTGCTCTTCGCGGCGATCCGCTCGGGCACCCCGGTGAACAACGGGCTCTACATGGTCCGCAGCACCATGGTCGCGATCCTCGGCCAGATGGTCTGCTACACGGGCCGCCAGATGACCTGGGACGAAGTGCAGGCCTCGACCTACAAGGCCGGGCCCGACAAGGTGAGCTGGGACATGCCGCTCCCCGTCAAGCCCGATGCCGCCGGCGTCTATCCCGTCCCGGTGCCGGGAATCACGAAGCTGGGGTGAATCCTGGATAGGGTTTCCCACCCCCGGGATCAGGCACGGCCACTCAGCCCTTCAGTTCCGAGAAAATGGAGATCATCGCCTGGATCGAAAGGGCCAGGTAGATCAGGGTCCCGGCTACGATCACCACGTGCCAGAGGAGTCCCGGGCGGTATTCACGCCGCAGCCTGCGGTGCAGGAGCCAGACGAGCATCACGGCCGAGAGCGAGAGGACGGGGGCCTCCAGGGCCGAGACCAGCACGATCAGCATCACCGGCCGGCCGGTGAAGAGCATCGCGAAGATGATCAGGCAGAAGAGTGCGATGCCCAGCCGGTACCACGCCAGGTCGGACCATCGTCGGGACCGGGGGCCGAGGAGGTGGATGGCCGTGCGCAGGGCCCGGGACTTCCCGTCCACCAGCCCGAGGATCGTCGAAGAGAGAATCGCCAGGGCGGCGAGGAGGAAGATGTAGCGTGCCTGCGGGCCGGCGGCGGCGGTCAGCATCCGGGCCAGCACGGCGGTGGTTTCCTCCCGGGCAGGGACCAGGGGGCCGCCGTTGGCGCCGGCCGTCCCCAGGGTGATGGACCCGATGGCCAAGAACGCCAGGGACACCAGCAGCATCACCCCGTAGGAAAGTCCGGCATCCAATCGCACCAGGGATAGCCAGTCGCGGAAGTCGCCGCACTCCGGCGAATCGCCGGCAGACGAGGCCGCCTTGGCTTGCGGACGTGCGTAGCCCTTCTCCAGGATCCAGAAGCTGTAGATGAGGGTCGACGTGCCGCCGGCCGTCCAGCCCAGCAGGCTGATCAGCGTCTGGCCGGAGCCGGGCGGGATCCGGGGCACGCTCTCACGCACCACCCAGCCGAACGACGGCCCCAGAACGGTCAGGCTGTAGATCACGCCGACGATCAGGGTCAGCGCAAGGACGAAGGCGGCTTTTTCCACGGGCCCGTAGGCCCCTTTGAGCAGCAAGAGGAACACCACGCCGACCACGACTGCGGCCCACTGGATCATCGACAAGGCCGGGCACAGCGCGAACAACGCCGACCCGCAGGCCAGGGCGATCCCCGAATAGCCGACCGCGCCCAGCAGGAAGACAGCCGCCAGAAGCCACACGAACCAGTCGCGCGGCCCGGGCAGATGCGAGAAGCCCTCGAAGATGTCTTCCCCCGTGGCGATCGTGTAGCGTGCAAGGCCCAGGGTAAACGCGAGCTTGTAGACGATCGAGACGACGATTACCCATCCCACCGAAAGCCCATAGAGCGCCCCTGCCCGGGGCGTCAGGATCAGTTCCCCCGATCCGATCGCCGCAGCGGCCAGAAGGATGCCGGGACCGATGCGTTTCAGTCGGTCGCCGAACGTTCGGGGAGGCGGTAGGGGGTTATCCATGGTCCTT
>CAYSGY010000143.1:0-11305 GCA_964430315.1 uncultured Planctomycetaceae bacterium | reverse complement strand
GTTCGCCCCAACGAGCAACACCCAAAACACCCTTTTCGCAACAGAAACGAATAAGCCCCCTTGCGGTGTTTTGGAGGCCTGGGGAGCTGCAAAGCTCCCAAGCTCCCGAGTGTTCGCCCGGTAGCAGGCAACCTTCGTTCTTGCGCCATCTGGCCGGAGACGGAATTGACGGCGCCATTCCACGGGATATGATCAGACCGTTGCTCCACGCGGGGATCCGCGTCGGGCCAGGCCGTCGGAAGCCGAAAGGTCCTGCCGTGCATCCTACCCTCGAGTTGACGCAATGGCTTCGCGACGAGGTCCAGGATCGCGGTTCAGCCGAGGCAGCGTCTCTCGGCGAGCGGCGGAGGCTGCAGCGGTTGTTGCAGTGCAGCGAATACGAACGGCGAGTGATCGGGTACGAAATCCACGACGGCTTGGCGCAATACCTGGCAGCGTCGATCGCATACCTCCAGGCCTTCGAGGTCCTTCGCGAAACGGACGAGACGGCCGCGGCCCGGGCCTACGAGAACGGAATGGCGTTGTTGCGGCAAGGCTTGAGCGAGGCCCGGCGATTGATCGGCGGCGACCGTCCCGCAATCCTCGAGGAAGAGGGCGTTGAGGCGGCCCTCGAGCAACTCGTGCTGGCCAGTCAAGGTCCTGGGGCTCCCCCCATCGAGTTCCGCAAGAGCATCGCCCTGGGCCGTCTGGAGTCGGCAATTGAGAATGCGATCTATTGGGTGGCGCAGACGGCGCTCGCCAATGCATGCCAGCACAGCAAGAGTCCACTAGTGCGGGTCTCGCTGGCGCGACGAGGCCGTCGCCTGGTGCGACTCGAGATTCGAGACTGGGGGATCGGCTTCGACGCGACGCAGTCGAAGGCCGGCCATTTCGGGCTGGAGGGAATCCGAGTACGAGCCCGATTGCTTGGGGGGCAGGCCACGATCGATAGCGTCCCCGGCAAGGGGACCCGCATCCTCGTGGAACTGCCCTTTGTCGCGCGAACTCCGAGCCGGGCCACTCGACGCACCGCCCCAGACCATCGGGAAGCCCGAAAGAAGCCCGCTGAAAGCAGAGTCTCTGGAGGCCCGGTTTCGGCCTCGAACCAGCCAAGAGGAAGCAGCGAAACGGGCCCGGGCGTCCAAGATACCCCGTCGTCGCTAAATGGCCGACAGGCGGAGAGTCACGTCGTCAACCCGGAAGTCTCACCACGGCGACAGGGAGGGCACGGAGGGGAGGGACTGTTTGGAAACTCCTATCTTTAAGTGCCGCGTGGGCCGGGTGAAGGTTGCGGGCACCCGATCGGGGCGGCGGCGGATGATGCCAGCTCATCCTTGTGCGGAGTCCTCCTCCATCCGTGGTCGCTCCGTGCCCTCCTTGTCGCCCTGGGTGCAGAGGTCAGCTCCCGGGAGAGTGCAAGCCCGGGGAGCAGCCGACTGACCCGCAAAACCGGTGGCAACCTCACTCACTTACACTATCGGCGAACCCGTCGGGAGTTGTCGCTTTCTTCGGTGCGGGCGGGAGAAACTCCGCACAAGTCGCATACGACGCGTCTTGCCTAGCTTCCGGACCAAGTTACGACGACCCGGTCGCCGGGGGAAGCCCGGAGGGTTGCCGCAGCACTCCCCCCCACAACCGCCAACTCCAGGTGCCCGCTCGAGCCGATCAGGGCGATGAGAGAGCCGGAAGCGGACTCGCCGTAGGTCCGCACCAGGCCGGTCACAACGCGGCCTTGGCACGAGACCCGGGCCTCCGCTGCTTCGGAGGCCGAGGGGAGGAGATCCGCACGGATATCGGTCACCAGATTGCCGAATGAGTCCACCAGCAGCACCGCCCCTTCGATCCGGTCGGGGCCGATCCGGACCTCCGGCCAGTCGAGCATGACGAGTCGCTCGGCGGGCACGCCCAAGCGGTCGGGGTCCAGGCCAAGGCTGAGCCGGGCGGCCACCGGGGCGAAGATGTCGCGGCCGTGAAACGTGGCCGAGACAGGCTGAAGCCAATACTCCGATTCGGTCAGCCGGAGGATCTTGGCCGGCCGGGTGCGCCGAACGATACGGCTCAAGAGTCCGTTGTCGGGGGCCAGGTAGTTCTGCCGGCCGATCCGAGCGTACAGAATCGCCCGCTCCGTGCCGACTCCGGGATCGACCACCGCCACGTGGACCGTGCCGCCCGGAAACCGGTCGCTCACGTCGTCCAAAACAATGGCCGCATAGCGGACATCCTGGGCCGGCACTTCGTGCGTGATATCGACCAGCGTGGCCGCCGGATTCAGTGACAGGATCACCCCCTTCATCGCCGCCACATAAGGGCTGCCGCTGCCAAAATCGGTCGTCAGGGTGATGATGGACATGAGACAGGGAGGGAGCAATGATGAATGAGGAGTGATGAATGATGAATGATGAATGATGAATGATGAATGAGAAAACGTCGCCAATCGCAGGTCGGCCCCTTCTCTCCTCTACTCCTCTCCCTCACATCTCCTTGACCAGTTCGATGCAGATTTCGCGGAAGCGGTTGGCGTTGACGTTGGGGTTTCGCCGCTTGGCCTGGCCGATGAGCCAGCCGGCGGCCTTGAGGTTGCCTTGCTTCAGGTCGGCCAGCACCTTGGCGTTCGACTGGAGCAACTCGCGGCCGAGGGCGAACAGTTCGCTTTCGTCGACCTGCGCGATGCCCATCGCCTGCATCGCCTCGTCGGCCGACTTGCCCGAGGCGATCATTTCGGCGAGCACGCCGCGGGCCCGGGTCGTCTCGATCTGCCCGGCCATGGCCTTGCCCACAAGTTCCGCCAGGCCTGCCGCGGAGACAGGGAAGTCGCAAATCCCGATCTGCCGCTCGTTGAGGGTGCGGAGCACGTCTTGTTGGATCCAGTTGCTGGCCACCTTGCCGTCGCCGCAGCGATCGGCCAACTCGACGTAGTAATCGACCAGGGCCCTGCCCTGGTTGACGATCACGTCGCTGTCGTAGGGCGTGATGCCGTAGGTGGTTTCGAGCCGCGTGCGGATGGCCGCCGGCAGTTCGCCGAGCGACTGGCGGACGGTCTCGACCTCCTCGTCGGTGACGGTCACAGGCACGAGGTCCGGGTCGGGGAAGTAGCGGTAGTCGCTCGATTCCTCCTTGGACCGCTGCGGCCAGGTGATGCCTTGCGTTTCGTCCCAGCCGCGGGTCGACTTGGGGACCTCGCCGAGCCGCTTGCGCGTGCGGAGCCACTCGTCGTACTGACGCTGGGCCTCAAAGGCGAGGGCCCGCTCCACGGCGCGGAAACTGTTCATGTTCTTCACTTCCACGATCGGCGTGGCGACCGTGCCCTCGGGCGTGGCGACGTGGAGGTTGATGTTGGCGTCGACCCGCAGGCTCCCTTCCTGCATGTTGCAGTCGGAGACGCCGAGGTAGTTTAACAGCAGCTTGAGCTCGGTGAGATAGGCCTTGGCTTCCGCGGGCGAGCGGAGGTCGGGCTGGCTGACGATCTCCAGCAGCGGCGTTCCGGCCCGGTTCAGGTCGATCCGGCTGTCGGCCTTTCCGGCCGCCTCGTCGTGCATGCTCTTGCCGGCGTCCTCTTCGAGATGGACCCGGATAATGCCGATTCTCCTGGGCTCGACCCGGCCCTTGGGGTCGGCGATCTGAAGGAAGCCGTCGTGCGAGAGCGGCAGGTCGTACTGGCTGATCTGGTAGCCCTTGGGCAGGTCGGGGTAGTAGTAGTTCTTCCGGTCCCACTTGGTGAACCGGGCGATCTGGCAGTTCAACGCCAGCGCGGCCTTCACCGCCAGCGCGTACGCCTTGCGGTTCATCACCGGCAGGCTCCCGGGCATGCCGATACACACCGGGCAGGTGAGCGTGTTGGGCGGCTCGCCAAACTTCGTCGAACACCCGCAAAACATCTTGCTCTCGGTCAGGAGCTGCACGTGCACCTCCAGGCCGATGACGATTTCGTAAGGTTCAGTCACTTGGGTTTGATCCTTGCCTTCCTTCCAATCCTCTCGGTCGCCATCGGGTGGGACAAGCCGTAGGGTGGGACAAGCGAAGCGCAGTCCCACCAGAAGCGAGGCTGTTTTCCGCTGGTGGGACTGCGCTTCGCTTGTCCCACCCTACAGTCTGATTGTCCCATTCAACGCTCTACTCTCCCCATTCCGGAGCATCGTACCCCGGCGCCGGATCGTCCGCGCCCCAATCCAGCGTGTATTCGGCAAGTTCCACGTAACGGTGAAACGACGACCACCGCCAATCGCGGACGTTGCGGGCACGGCCGTGCTTCTTCGGGTTCCAATGGACATAATCGACGCAACGTTTCAGGTCGTCTTCGTCGCGCACGGCATGTTCCCAATACCGCCGCTGCCAGACCCCGCGTTCGCCGTGCTCCATGCGGGACCGGCTTCGTCGCGATTCCGAACCGCCGGCCGCCAGATACGCCAGCGTGAACTCCTCTTTGATCCGTTTCCAGCGGACGGGATAGCCGGTGTCGCCTTGGGGCAGGGTCCATACCGTGTGGATGTGGTCGGGCAACAGCACGATGGCGACAACCTCGATGGGCCGTTTCGTGCGTACGGCTTCCATCGCCTCGTGCAAGCACCTCCGCGCCATCTCTCCGCAGAGAATCGGGCGTCGGCCTTGCGTCACGACGGTGAAGAAGTACGTTCCACCCGGCACGTACCATCGGCGATAATCCGCCATTGCCATCCCCCGCGTCGCTCATTCGCCGAATTCCAACCGTAGGGTGGGACAAGCGAAGCGCAGTCCCACCACCGCAGCGTCTTGACCTCCCTCCGCTAACCTGCCGCTGGTGGGACTGCGCTTCGCTTGTCCCACCCTACAGTCTACAGTCTCAAAGTCGGTTGGCATCGCGTTTCCCCCCATCAGAACAGCGTCTCAAACCCGGCGGCCTGGAAGTGCCGGTCGTTGGTGAATGCCTGGGTGATTCCCAGCCTACGCATGACGGCGAACGAAACGTGGTCGACGATTCCCGCCTGCGCTACATCGCCACGATCGTAAGCCGTAGGGTGGGACAAGCGAAGCGCAGTCCCACCATCCCAACATTTTGACCTCCCTCCGCTAACCTGCCGCTGGTGGGACTGCGCTTCGCTTGTCCCACCCTACAGTCTACAGTCTCAAAGTCGGTTGGCATCGCGTTTCCCCCAATCAGAACAGCGACTCGAAGCCGGCGACCTTCCAGTCCTCATCGGTCGGCACGATCAATTCGTTGCGCAGTTCGAGTGTCTCGCGCAACATGGAGACGTGATGCCGGTAAGGACGCCCCGCCGCCGTGTTGCCGCATTCCAAGAGAACAGAACGGGTGGTCACGAAACCGCGCCGCTCCGCCACGACCAGCGCGTACGCCGTCTCCGCCGCGGCGTGCCATTGGTCGGCCGCGTCCCAAAGAGCCACCAATCCCACCGTGTCCAAGAAAACGGCGTTCATGGCCGATGCTCGTTGTGACGTTCAGCCACATCGCGCTCGCCGGAGTCGAAACGTTCGGACAGGATGGCATACACGTCGTCAAGGGTCGGCTTCGTCGATTCCTTCTTGACTTGCAGAATCTCGACCTCGACATCGCAGGGGTCGGGCAAGTCGATCTTCCCGATCGGTCGGAAAACACCGTTCTGGTAGATTGCGTGAATTGTCATGGCAGCCTCTCATTTGCGGCCGTGCAATGGCCAAATCCCCTCACCCCCGGCCCGTCTCCCGAAACGGGAGAGGGGAGCAATTGTTAGCCAGCCGCTTTGTTCATTCTACCTCGGCGGCATACGTGGGCCAACGATCGTCTTCCGCAACGCGACCGCTATAAAGCCGGCTTTGTCCGATGCCACTCCGTCGCTTGCTGGAACATGTGGGCGCCGCGGAGCAGGCGGTCTTCTTCAAAGGGCGGGGCTTGCAGGTGCAGGCCGACGGGGAGGCCTTGCGAACTGAAGCCGCAGGGAATCGAAATGCCGCCGATGCCGGCCAGGTTCGTGCTCACCGTATAGAGGTCGAACAGGTACATGGCCAGGGGATCGTCGATCCGCTCGCCAATCTTGAAGGCGGGGGCGGGCGCCACCGGGCCGGCGATCAGGTCGACCTGCTCGAATGCGCGGTCGAAATCCTGCCGGATCAGACGCCGCACCTTGAGGGCCTTCAGATAATACGCGTCGTAGTAGCCGGCGCTCAGGGCGTAGGTGCCCAGCATGATGCGGCGCTTCACCTCCGGCCCAAAGCCTTCGGCCCGGGTGCGGCGGTACATGCGGATCAAGGCGTTGTCGAGCGCGGCCAGGGCCGCTTCGTCGCCGGCCCGCTGCAACTCCTTCCGCTGCTGCTCCAGCTCGGCGGCCATGGCGCGCTCGTCGGCGCGGTAGCCGTAGTGGACGCCGTCGTATCGGGCCAGGTTGCTGGAGGCTTCGCACGGGGCGATGATGTAATAGGTGGCCACGGCGTATTTGCTGTGAGGCAGGGAGACCTCGCGGACCGTGGCCCCGAGGGACTCGTACACGCGGACCGCCTCGCGCACGGCCGCTTCGACCTCGGCGTCGAGCCCCTCGCCGAAGTGTTCCGGCACCAGCCCGATCCGCAGGCCGGATAGCGGCTGCCGGACCGTTTCGCGGTAGCGCGGCACGGGCCTGTCGATCGACGTGGAATCGCGGGGATCGTGGCCGGCGAGGACTTCGAGCAGGAGGGCCGCGTCTTCGGCGGTCTGGGCCACGGGTCCGACCTGGTCCAAGCTGCTGGCAAACGCGACCAGCCCGTAGCGGCTCACCCGGCCGTAGGTCGGCTTCATCCCGGTCACGCCGCACAGCCCGGCCGGCTGGCGGATCGACCCTCCGGTATCGGAGCCGACGGCCAAGGGGGCCATCCGGGCCGCCACGCAGGCCGCCGAGCCGCCGCTGGAGCCGCCGGGGATCCTCGCCAGGTCCCAGGGGTTACGCGTGATCTGGTAGGCCGAGTTCTCCGTAGACCCGCCCATGGCGAACTCGTCCATATTCGTCTTGCCGATCAGCACGGCGTCGGCGGCCCTGAGCTTGGCGATGACGGTCGCATCGAACGGCGGCCGGAAGCCTTCCAGGATGCGCGAGGCGCAAGTGGTCGGCTCGCCTTGCGTGCAGAGCACGTCCTTGACCGCCACCGGCAGGCCGGCCAGGCGCCCCAGGGGCTCGCCCCGTATTCGCTTGGCGTCGATCTCCGCGGCCCGGGCCAACGCCGCCTCGCGGTCCACGCGGAGAAACGCGCGGACCTGCCCGTCGTGCTGTTCGATTTGACGAAGAAAGGCCGAGGTGATCTCGGCCGAGGTGGTTTCGCCGCGGTCAAGCCGCGCTAGGAGTTCGGCGGCCGTGAAGTCAAGGGGGGACATCGTGCCTCCGTCCGACTCCCGAAGTCCGTGAGACTTCGGAAGTCCCGTGAAGTCCCGCCTTCAGTCGCCCAAGACGGCGGGCACCAGGTAACACTCCTCATCGCGATGCGGGGCTGTGGCCAGAGCATCGCTACGATCGAGACTGGGCTCGACGCGATCGTGGCGGAAGACGTTCGCCGTATCGAGCGCATGGGCCATGGGCTCGACTTCCGTGGTGTTCACCTCGGAGAGCAGTTCCATGTAATGGAGGATCGCTCCGAGTTGCGAGGTCATCTTGTCGAGTTCCTCGTCGGTCAAGAGGAGCCGGCCGAGGAGCGAGACCTTGTCAACCTCTTCGCGGGATAGTGCCATGGCTACGGCAAGTCGGGCTGGAAAGCCTGACCTACTTCCTTCGGAGATGGAGGGGTCAGCCCGCCGACTCGTCCTTCTTGCGCCGGCGCTTACGGACCTTCGAGCCCTCGGGAGCCACATAGGGAGTCGCCCCGTGCTTTTCGGCCCCGTGAGCGGCGGCCTTGTCCCCCTCCACCTTGGCTTTCTCAGCGGCAGGAGCCCGGAACGGTGACACGTGGACGACCCGTGTGACGGCTCCACTGCGGAGACACCGGGCGCAAATCGAGATCGTCTTGTGGGCCCCATTTGCAGCGGTAATCCGGACCCGCCGTATGTTGGGCCTGAACTGACGCCTGCTGATCCCAGTGACCTTGGTTCCCACTCCACCGAGGTACTTTGCCCTACCTCGGGTTGTCACCTGATTCCCCATTTGCGGCGACTTTCCGCACACTTCGCATGCCTGACCCATCAACCGTCTCCCACAGTGAGAACCGACCGGGATTCCGAAACTCCCAATATACTCGGCCCAGGCTCACTGACAAGGGTAGACAAAACGTAACACTCCAGCCCTCCAGCCGTAGGAAGTTGTCGGAAGAGGAGAAGGGAGAAGGAAAAAGCGGGGGAAAAGGGGGAAAGAAGAGGAGAGGATTCCCACTTCAGAATTGTGTGATCGGGGCACAGCTTCTTGCCTTTCCCATTTTTCCAGTTCTTTTCCTTTTCCCTTCCCCTATTCGCACTTCATCCCGCCGAACATCGACGACAAAACACCCCGTCGCGGCCGCCCGAAGGACCGGCCGAGGACGGACGATGGGAAGAGACAGCCCCCCACACAAAAGGGAGTCTCCTGACGTGTGGGCCTCGTTTTGTGGCAACTGGCAAGATAGGATAGATATGGAATGTTTTCCCGATCGAGGCGCCACGTGCCAGGAGTCCTGCTCGTGATCCGTTTGCTCTCCCTCGTGTGTCTTTGGGCTCTCGTACTGGCTGGCCTGATTGCCGGCGGTTCCGGCCAAGCAGCCGACGACCGGCCTGCCAAGTCAAGCAAAGCGGCCGGCAAGAAGGCGGTGCCCGCCGCCCAAGCCGGGAAGGCGGCGCCCGCCAGTGTTCCTGTCAGGCCGCGCAAGAAATGGACGGAAGCGGACCTCGGCGGCACCAAGGAGCCTTATGCCGAGATCACGCGGGCCCCGACGGGCAAGCCGTTGATTGCGATCCACTATCCGTGGCGCGTGCATTCCCAACCCTCGGTGGAAGTGCGATGGATGGACGACGGGGAAGTCGATACGGGCGAACTCCGGCCGCTTCAATTCGTCGCCACCCTGATGAAGGGACAGATTCTCTCGGACGTCTACACCTGCCGCGACAAGGCGGATGCCACGCCGCTGAAGATGCCGATCGAGATTGGCGGTCGCAAGGTGGAGATCCTCGGCGACCGGAACCTCTTGAGTGCCCCGGCGGCCACCGTGGTCTTTCCGGAGATTCCCCGCACGCCCGACATGAGCGACGCAGCCGACCTTGCAGCCCGGGCCGTCTTCTTCCCGCTGGACAGTTGGGCCGTGGACGGCCGGACCTTGTGGCTGGAACTCCCCGCCGAGTACTTCTCCCAACCCGGCCGGATCCGCGTGTGGTTCTATCGCGAAGGGAACGTCCTCTGGTGGAAGACGCTCGCCTGGCCGGGGCCAAACTGAGAGGGGAGAAGGGAGAGGGGAGAAGGGAGATGCCGAGGACGCGGCGTCGCGGTCTCGTGGGGCAGGTCGCTGACCTGCCCAAGCACCTCGACAGGTCCGCGACTTGCGCCGCGCCGGGCCAAGGAGCGGCCTATCGTCCCGGCTTCGCTTCTGTGGACGCTCCGCGAAGCCGGTTTACGAAGTCGGCGTGTTCGGGCGAGGCGAGTCCCTGTTGGAGCACGGCGACAGCCTGGGCCAAGTCGCCTCGGATCAGGGCGGCCGGGTCGAGCCAGAGTCCGGGGAACACCTCGCTGCGATAATGGCCCTCGGGGCTCAGCGGAAGGGCGGCATATCGGCCTTCGCGGAGCACGAACCAGTCGATGGCCCGATCCCACACCCGCCACACGAGATACTCCGACACGCCGTTGCGTTGGTAAGCGCGGAGTTTGTCGTGCAAATCGTAGCTGGCACTGGAGGCGGCGACCTCAGCGATCAACTCCGGGGCGCCGGCCACGTAGTGGTCGCTGTCGCGTGACTGCCCGCCGCATTCCGGCCGGATGCGCAGGAAGGCGTCGGGCTGCGGCTCATTCTCCAGGTCCAGACGAACCGTCCCGTTGTCGCCGCCCTGCACGCCCGGCGTTGCTGACTCGTAAAGCCCTAAGCAGGTGATGATCTTGAGATGCGGTCCGGCATGTTCTTGGGATACTGGGGACGGCATGTACACGACTCCTTCGATGAGTTCGGCCTTCTTCACGTGCGGCATCGCGGCATACCGCCTCTCGAACTCCGGCCGGCTCAGCCGGTCGCCCGCGTGCAGTTCCAGCACGGGCTCGGGCAGCGGCGAACCGGCAGGAGTCGTCTGCATCGTCGCCATCGGAAAAGCCTCCTCGCGATCAGGGAATCGTCCTCCCCCTCGATAGGTAAGTATAACTCGCCGCGTGCCTGCGGTGAATCCGCGCGGGTCCCCGACCGCAAATAGCGTCAGTCGTCACCTTCTGACGAGGGGCCCTGGACGATCGACAGCACCTCGTCGAGGATGAGGCGGTTCGTGGCGATTCCCTGGCCGGAGTAGATCGTGCGCCGGCCCTGCCAGTCGGTGAAGGTGCCGCCGGCCTCTTCGATGATCGGCTGCACGGCGGCGGCGTCCCAAAGGCACATGACGGGATCGACCATCAGTTCGGCCCGGCCCGTGGCCACCATGAGGTAACCGTAGCAGTCGCCCCAGGAGCGGCTCAAGCGGGCCGCCGACTCCAGACGTTCGTAGACATCGCGCCGTTCGACCTCGCTGAAGTTGGCCACTTCGCTGGTCAGAAAAAGCCCTTCGCTGAGCCGCGAGCAGGAGGAGACGCGGGCAGGCTGCGGCGTGCCTCCCTGGAACACGTACCATGCCCCTTGCCCTTCGGCGGCGTACACGCACTCGTCCAGCGCCGGGATCAGGATCACGCCGAGCACGCTCCGGCCCTCGTGCTCGACGGCGATCATCGTCCCAAAGAGCGGCACGCCGTGGATGAACGACTTCGTGCCGTCGATCGGATCGAGGATCCAGCGGTAGCCGCTGGTGCCGGGCCGCTCGGGAAATTCCTCGCCGAAGATGCCGTCTTCGGGGAACGCCTCGGCGATGCAGCGGCGGAGATGCTCCTCCGCCCCGCGATCGGCCACGGTGACGGGAGAGTCGTCCTCCTTGCGCTCGACTGCCAAATCGCTCCGCCGGAAGTGCTCCATCACAAGGCGGCCCGCCTCCCGGGCCAACTGGATCGCAAGCTCCAAACGCTGGGTCGTGGGGGTCGCCGGGGTGGTTGAGTGCGAGTCCGTCATGGGGGCTATCCAATCTCGGGGAACCAATAGAGGGCGGCGGAGGCCGAAACGGGAATTGTAGGACGCCGATCCGGAACTGCCAACCGGGCGCGGGGGTGCGGTTACTTGACTCCCGCCCTGACAGGTTGTTAGATTCCTGGCTGGAGTGGGAGGCCGTGCTCGGGCAGAGAGGTAGGGCCAGACGGTCCTGCGTGATCAGGGGAGGGCG